>CALVHP010000156.1 GCA_944328405.1 uncultured Clostridia bacterium | reverse complement strand
ACTCGGAACGCCCTTTCGCCCCCGCCCTCGGTAATCCATTCACCTGCATCGGACTGCTTCCATTCCACCGCCGGAAGCTCTCTGAAAGATCCGTGATAGCCGGCTACTCCTTTACCTCATCGGTTTTTTTCATCTTAGCACAGACAAAAAAGTTTGTCAAATATTTTTCAGCAGTTTTTTTGTGAAAAATTTTCAGCGGCCGACGCACACTAACGGTATGATCCGCAAATACAAAACGGCCGCGGCGGCGCTGGCCATCCTGCTTTTTCTTCTCCCGTGGCTCATGCCGGCGCATGACGCCGCCGGCGTTTCCTGCGACGGCAAAACGGTCTACCTGACTTTTGACGACGGGCCGACCGATTCGACGACGCCCTACGTGCTCGACATCCTGCGGGAAAAACAGGTCCACGCCACCTTTTTCGTGATCGGCCGGCAGATCCGCGGGCGGGAAGCGATCTTGCGCAGGCTTGCCGAGGAAGGCCATTCGATCGGCATCCATTCCTACACGCACGTCTACAACGAAATTTATGCCTCGCCGGCGGCACTTCTGAAAGACATCGAACTCTGCCGGGAAGCCATCCGAGACGTTCTGCCGCAGTACCGCGGTACATTGTACCGCTTCCCCGGCGGATCGTTCGGCCTGCGCTCCGAGCTGATCGACGCGGTCAAAAGCAAAGGCTACACGCCTTATGACTGGAACGCCTCCGTCGGCGACGCGGAAGATCCGCCCAAAACAGCCGACCTGCTGTTGCAAAACGCGCTGGCCACCTCGACCGGAAAAAAGCGGGTCATCCTGCTTCTGCACGACGGCGTACGGTACAACGAAACCATCCGCTGCCTGCCGGGGTTGATCGACGCATTTGCCGCCGAAGGATACCGGTTCGACCGACTGCCCTGCGAATGAGGCGGGCACGCCGATAAAAAGGGAGGCTTTTTGCGCAATTTCGCCAGGGAATGTACCACAATGAAAAAAGTATGGCGCACAGCCTTGCATGCAAGGCTGTACGCGCATTTCCTTTACTTTTCAAATTATTTATTATATACTTAGTTGTAAGACAAACAACAATGAACGGAGAACGATTCATGGCATTTGATTTCAAAAAAGAATACAAAGAATTTTATCTGCCGAAAAGCGTGCCGTCTGTCATTGCCGTACCTGAAATCAATTACATAGCGGTGCGCGGCAAAGGCGATCCGAACGAGGAAAGCGGCGAATATAAAAATACCATCGGGCTTTTGTACGGCATTGCCTTTACAATCAAAATGAGTTTTAAGGGGCCGCATAAAATCGACGGATATTTTGAATACGTTGTGCCGCCGCTCGAAGGGTTCTGGTGGCAAAACGGCGCACAAAACATTGATTATTCGCAGAAAGAAAACTTTAATTTCATTTCGGTTATCCGTTTGCCGGATTTCGTAACGAGAGCCGATTTCGATTGGGCCGTCGAAGAGGCAGGCAAAAAGAAAAAGCAAGACTTTTCCAAAGTGGAATTTTTTACGTATGACGAAGGGCTGTGCGTACAATGCATGCACGTCGGTTCTTACGACGATGAACCGAAAACGGTGGCGCTTATGCACGAGTTTATAAAAGCAAACGGTTATGAATTGGATATAACCGATAAGCGTTTGCATCACGAAATATATTTGAGCGACCCGCGCAAATGCGAAGCGAGTAAACTGAAAACCGTTTTGCGCCACCCTATAAAGAACGCAACAAACGGAATTTCCGTTGATTGAGCAGTAAAACGAGCAGAGATTTCTGAAAACCTCTGCTCGTTTTTGATCTCTATGGAAATGAACGCTTTCTGGCGTTCCCTTTTTATGATGTTATGCAAAATAATTGTTCAGCGCCGATACGAGGGCGTTGATGGACGAACGCACGACGTCTTCATCGACGCCCGCGCCCCAATAAAAGCGGTTGTCCTTTTCCACGCCGACAAACGAGAGCGCCTTGGAATCGGACTTTTCGCTCATCGCGTGCTGTTCGTAAGTCGTCAGCGTAAAGTCGGTCCCGAAATATTTTTTCAGGGCGTTGGTGACCGCGTCGAGACGGCCGTTTCCGTCTGCAACGACTTCCTGCTTTTTTCCGTTGCGCAGCACGGTGACCGTGGCCTCGATCCCCTCCGGGAGCTGCCGGAAATGGCATTCCGGAATGTCGAACGCTCTCCGGTTTTCCACAAATTCGTCGACGAACACTTTATACACTTCGTCCGGCTTCAGCTCTTTATGGGTACGATCGGAAACGCCTTTGGCCGCGTACCCCATCGCCTCTTTGAACTTGGCGGGCAGATTCAGGCCGTAATATTCCTGCAAAACAAACCCTACGCCGCCCTTGCCCGACTGGCTGTTGATGCGGATGACGTCCGTCTGGTATTCCCTGCCCACGTCTGCCGGGTCGATGGGCAGATACGGCACCGTCCAGTGCGGCAGATCGTGAGCCTTGCGCCACTGCATGCCCTTGGCGATCGCATCCTGATGGGAACCGGAAAAAGCGGCAAATACGAGGGCGCCCGCATACGGCTGGCGGGGCGATACTTCCATCTGCGTGTATTCGGTATATTCGGCGCAGATCTCGGGCATGAAGGAAAAATCGAGCTGCGGGTCGACGCCCTGCGAGAACATATTCATGCCGAGCGTGACGATATCGACGTTGCCCGTGCGCTCGCCGTTGCCGAAGAGCGTGCCTTCGACGCGGTCGGCTCCCGCCAGAAGCCCCATTTCCGCCGTGGCGACGCCGCAGCCGCGGTCGTTGTGCGGGTGCAGGCTCAGGAGAACGTTTTCGCGGTATTTGAGGTTTTTGGAGATATATTCGCACTGCTGGGCAAACACGTGCGGCATCGCGTTCTCGACGGTGGTCGGGATGTTGATGACCGCTTTGCGGTCTGCCGTGGGCTGCCATACGTCCAGAACGGCGTTGCAAACTTCCAGCGCGTATTCCGGCTCGGTGCCCGAAAAACTTTCGGGGCTGTATTCAAAGCGGTAGTTCGCCCCCGCCTCGTCGGTGAGCTGCTTCAAAAGTTTCGCCCCGTCTACGGCGATTTTCAAAATGGCGGCTTTATCCTTTTTGAATACCTGCTCGCGCTGGGCGACGGAGGTCGAATTGTACACGTGCACGATGACATTTTTGGCGCCGCGGATCGCCTCGAACGTCTTGCGGATGATGTGTTCGCGCGCCTGCGTCAAAACCTGCACGGTCACGTCGTCCGGAATGAGGTCGTTTTCGATGAGCGTGCGCAGGAAGGTATATTCGGTGTCGCTCGCGGCGGGGAAACCTACTTCGATCTCCTTGAAGCCGACGCGGAGCAACAGTTTGAAAAACGCGACCTTCTGTTCCAGGGTCATCGGCTCGATGAGGGCCTGGTTGCCGTCGCGCAGGTCGACGCTGCACCAGACGGGCGCCTTTTCGACGGCGTCTTTTTCCGCCCAGTCCATGCAACGCACGGGCGGCAGAAAATATTGTTTGGTATACTTTTGATAATTTTTCATGATGCATCCTCCCTCTTTCCGCGCGCTTGCGCGAAAGACAATAAACAAAAACCCGATTCCATCTTGTAAGAAGACGAAATCGGGTTCGCGGTACCACTCCTTTTCGCGCAAAACTTTGCGCGCACTCTGCAAGATACTTGCCTTTTCCGGCGCATATCCCCCTCTTTTAACGGCGAGCTCCCGTTCTGCTTCTACTCGGTTTCCCCTTTCGAGCAGACCGCTCGGCGGCGAGTTCGCCCGACCGCATCGGCCGCCTCACACCAAACGGCGACTCTCTGATGCCCGCGCAATCGGGGTACTGTTCCGCTTCACAGCGTTATCTTATTAAGATATTGGACTGATTATAACACACAAACAAAAATTTGTAAAGCATTTTTCCGAAATTTCCATTTGGAATTTTTCAGCAGCTTAATAGTCTTTTGTCGCGCTCCCGGATGAGGTTGCCGTAAGGCCGTTGTAGGTGTAGGTGGCTTCGACCCGCGTAAAACCGTAATAGACCTTGCCTGAGATGCCATAGAACGACATCATCCCGGAATTGTTGAACGAACCGTTTGCGCCCGACAGCGCCTTGCCGTCATTCAGCGGGTCATCCCGATCACTGAATCCCCATCTCATGTGCAGCGTGTGCCAGACGTTTGCCGTACTTTCGATGCCGACGGCATCCGCGATCGCGGCGCTCATCGTGCCTGCGTCGAAAGCGGTGTACGTACCGGCGAAAGTCCACGTGCTCCCGCCCGATTTGGAGACGGTGGTCAGATTGACCGTCAGCGTCTGGTTGACCCAAACCGTCCATACCGTTTCTCCGCTGCGGCCGGCGAGCGAAGTGACGTTCTGCCAGCTGCCTCCCGCATTGCTCCACCAGCCGAACTGCGTGTAGCCTTCCCGGGTGAGCGCATAGGAAAGGGCAAAGTCGTCGGCGGAATCGCCCGAAAGGGTGTATTCTCGATAATACCCGCCCTCGCCGGCGGTGAAGCCGTCGGCGGCGAAGTCGCTCGCCAGCGTGACCGAGACGGAGGCATAGACGGCGTTGACGGTCATGTCGCCGGAAACAGCGGAAACGCTCTCCCACTCCACTTCGTCGTAGCCTTCGACGCTCTCCAACACCCCGATCGCGTCGCCGTAATGGTAGGTCTGGGTGCCGACGATGTCGCCGAATACGGAATACGTGACGGTATATTCGATCTCCTTCCACACAGCCGTGAGCGTAACGGGAGCCAGGATATCCTTGACTTCGGACAGGGACGCGCCGTTTTCGCCGACGAAACCGTCGATCTCGTAGCCGGGCACATCCGTCGATTCCGTTCCGACGGGCAGCGACAGCGTCGTGCCGTACGTATAGGGAATTTCGTAAACATACACTCCGCCGTCCATGTAAGAAAGGCCGAAGCCGCTGACCGGATGCTCGCTGCGGACGGTCACGGTATACACGTTGGGCGTAGCGACGGCCTCAAAATCCGTCACGCCGTTCGCCGGCTCGCCCTCCCACCGATAGGTGTAACCCGTTCCGAACCCGCTCAGGTCGGGCAGTTCGGGTTCGGTGAGCAGCGCGCCCGTCGTCGTGTCGTAAGCCAGCGTCTGGCTGTCGAGGAGCGTTCCGCCGGCCAGATAGTTGACCGTAGAAGGCCTGCCCTCGATAAACGAAGTTTCCGCCCAATCCGTTCCGGCAATGGCCCGGGAGAAGAGCGCGCTCGCCGTTGCGGCGATGTTCTGCGTGATATCGCCGACCGACTGCGC
>CALVHP010000155.1 GCA_944328405.1 uncultured Clostridia bacterium | reverse complement strand
CCAGCGCGCGCTTTATGGGGCGGAAGCCGTAGATCTCGCCGTTGCACACCAGCTTGTCTTTCCCCATCGAAAAGGGCTGCATGCCCGCCGCGTTCAGGCCCATGATCGCCAGGCGGTGGAACGCCATGTAGCCCGAGGGCGTCTTTTCGATGCGGCTCATGTCCGGCCCGCGCGAAACGGTGCGGTAAAACCCTTCGAGCATGGCTCTGTAATCGACTTCTTTGCTCGTACAGCAGAAAATGGAACACATGACAAAAACTCTCCCGTGGCTGTAAACTCATCGCCGCGGCCTTCCGGCCGGGGCGCCCTCCGCACCCGCGGCAAGGGGTCCTTCCGCCCCAGTGACCGCCGTAAACGAAAAAACGGCCGTCCCGCCCTGTTTTCCCAGGGCGAAACGGTCGGTTTTCGCGGTGCCACCTGCGGTTCCCCCGCCGATGCGGACGGGGCTTATTGCGGCCTCTTTTTTCCAAAGGCGCGCGCTGTAACGGGCGGCCCCGTCGGAAGCTACTCGGCCGCGGCCCAGGCCGCCGCGTTTCGCCCCCGCCGCTCGCGGGTGTTCTTCGCGCGGGAGGGATGCGGCATTCACACCATGCGGCCGCTCTCTGCGATCCCCGTTTCCGCGGTACTTTTCCCGGTCGACGCGTTCTCTTGCGATGTGCCCCGATTGTAGCACGCGGGGGCGGGACTTGTCAACCGCTTCGGCAAAAATGCGCTCTTGCGTTGCTCTTAACGCATCCTTTCGCAAAACTTATAGCTTCGCCGCCGCGCGCAGCGCCGCCGAAAGGGGCGGGTACAACAGCGGCACCGTGACGGCGGCGCAGGCGCACTGCACGCCCAGCACGGGCAGAGACGCGAGGAAATACACCTGCGCCGTGCGCGCGGAAAAGCCCAGGATCCAGGGCGTGAGCACGTCGTCGAGCAGGGTAAAACACGCCGTAAAGAGCACGGCGCAGACGGTGACGGCGACGGTGCGGCGGGCGAGCGAAAGCCCCGCCGCCGCCCGGCCGAGGAAGCCGAACGCCACGGCGAAGAGCGGAAAATAGACGAGGTAGAGCGCCACCACGTTGAGCGCGAACCCGTTGAGCAGGCAGCGCAGCAGCGAAAAGGCGATCGCCGTCAGCGCGCCGCGCAGCGGCCCGAAGGCGCAGCAGAAGCACAGCAGCAGCGGCGTGACGATCTCCACGCCCGCCACGGGGCTGAGCGCGTACTGCGCGGCGATGAGCAGCGCCGTCATCACGCCGACGGCGGCGACGTCCTTCGCCGAGCGGAACAGCGGCCCGCGCCGACCGCCCGGCGCAGTTTCTCTTTTCCCGCCGCGGGCAGGCAGGGCTGGCTCCCCTTCCGTCCCGGCGGGCAGGCACAGTGCGGGCGCGCCTTCCCCTTCCGTCTCGGCGAACGGGAGCGGGGCGGGCCTCGCTTCCGCGCCGCGGACAGCCGGCGCGGCGGCCGCGGGAGGTTGCGCCTGTGCGGCGTCCGGCTCCGCGGCGGGAAAGGCGACTCGTTTGTTCATGCCACGGTCCCCCACGCCTTACGCCCCGTACACAATGGTCGTGATGAGGATGACCGCGCCGTCGGCGATGGTCATCGAACTGACGCCCTGCATGGATTCGACGAGGGTCTGCCCCGCGTACTGCACGCTCGTTGCGCCGTCGTAGTCGGCCTGGTCGGCCGCGACGCTGGTATACAGGTAGAGATACACTCCCGCGGAAGCGTCCTGCCGCAGGATGTACGAATCGACCTTGGCGGGGTTGCCCTGCCAGTCGGTGCCGTCTTCGACGGTGCCGACGGCGGTGAGCATCAACCCGAACACGCCGCGGCTGCCCTCGTAACAAACCTTGCCCTCGGCGGCGAGCCCGTCCAGAACGTCCGCGGCGGTATCTCCCGCGGCATAATTTTCGAGGGAAACGGAAAAGACTGCGTCCGCCTCCGCCGTGGCGGGGTCGTCGATGACGAAGGTCATCGTTCCGGACAGGGCGTTCCCGGCGCCGTCTTCGCCGGTGGACGGCGTCTGCGCGCAGGCGGCGAGGGCAAAGCACGCCGAAAGCAGCAGCGCGCAAACCGGGGCGGCAAAGATGCGGAAAAGTTTGTTCATGAATTGATCCTCCGTAAAAGAAATGGGCGCCCTCCGCGCACGGCGAAGGGCGCCCGCGTCTGCGCGTGCGTCGTTCTGCCCTTCCTCCATGCCCGAAGAATGTCGACATTTTTCTGCGCGCACGGCAGGTTACCCGACTCGCCTTTCGGCACACGGTAATGACCGTTGCGGCGGATTCGCACCGCCTTCCCCTGCTCTCTGCGCCCCGCGCGGGGCGCAACTCGCGCGCGTTCTGTTGTGTTTTTGCGGCCGAAACCGCGGGCAGACGGCCCGAAAAACAGGCGACGTCCGCCGAAAATGCGCGCCTTACAGCGCGTATTCGTAGATGTAATCGTCCATCACGTATCCGCCGCCGATGTCGGTGACGACCGCGTCGGTGCGGCGGCAGCCGAACCGTTCGTAGGCGCGGATGGCGGGCGCGTTGCCCTTGTATACGGTGAGGTAAAATTCGGGCAGGCCCAGGCCGCGGGCGATCCCGGCGACGTCGGCGAGGGCGCGCTGCCCGAGGCCGCGGCCGCGGTGCGCGCCGTCGAGGTACAGTTTGGAAAGGAACAGCCTGCCCGGCTCGGGGCAGACGCCGCAGTAGCCCACGCGCTCCTTCCCCAGGCACAGATAATAATAGCGGTAGCCGCGCTCCGCCTGTTCGGCCAGCGCGGGCGCGCTCTGGAATTTTTCGGTCATGTAATCGACCTGCCCTTTGCCCAGCATGCCGTCGTAGGCGGCGTGCCACAGCTGCGCCGCATAGGCGGCGAGCCCGGCCCGCTCCCGCTGCCCGACGGGCACGAACGTCAGCTCTTCTTCCATCCTTCCTCCTGCCGGCGCGCGAACGCCGGAAACGCACATTTCACGGCCTATTATAGCGCGTTCGAAGCAGGAAGTCAACGCGGCGGGCGGTTTTCGGGGCGATCCGACAGAAAACGGCAGGATTTTTCTGCATTTTGCGCGGGGGAAGGCGCGTACACATAAGAAAAAAAGCGCCCGCGGCGGCGCAGCGAGGTGGAACATGGGAGAATTTGTGAGCGACTGGATCGGCAAGCCGCTGCTCACGCGCGGCGGCGAGCGCATCGGCTATGTAAAGAACGTGCAGACGGACAAAAACCTGCGGCGGGTGCGCAACCTCGAATGCGTGGGCGAAGAGGACGAGGAAGAATTTCTGCTGCCCGCTTCGGCCGTGGCGCAGTGGGGCAAGGACGCGATCGTGACGGCGCGGCGGGCGAACGGCTGCAAAAACTGCCTGCCCGCGCCTTTCGGCGTCGCCGTGTACTCGGCCGGGGGCGAGGCGCTCGGCCCCATCGACGACTTCGCGCGCGACGGGCTGGACATTACGGGCATCCGCCTCGCAGACGGAAAGCTGCTGCCCGTCGGCGCCCTGCGCAGCCTGACGGACACGGCCATCGTCGACCCAGACGGCGCGCTGAGCCCCGTCGTGCGGCGGCAGAAAGCGCCCGCGCGCCCCAAAGCCGCCCGGGCGAAGCCCGCCCAGGCCGCGCAGGAGATTGCGCCGGCCGCACAGGAGGCCGCACCGGACGGGCCGGCCGACGAACTGGCCGCAGCGCGGCCGGCGGCGGCAGGGATCGGGTCCGCGGCGGAACCGGCGCACGCGGGCGCGCCCGAAAGCGGAACCTCTGCGGCGGCAGACGCCGCGCCGCAGGGCGGAGCGGTCCCGGCCGAAAGTTCTTCCGAAAACGGAACGCAGGAGCCGTCAGGCGCTCCCCTGCCCCGCAAGCGCGCCGGCAGCGCCCTGCTCACGGGCAAGACCCTGCCGGACGACCTGCTCGACGTGCGCGGCAACGTGCTCGCGCCCCGCGGCACCGTCGTCACGGCGGAGATCATCCGCCGCGCCATGCGCCACGACAAGCTGTTCGCCCTCACCCTGCTGTGCACCCGCGAAAGCCGCGGGCTGTGACTTTTAGGACAGATTTTTTCGAAAAACCCGAAATCCTGCATTCTGCATTTTACATTCTGCACTCTTCATCCGGCATCGTCCCGCCCCCGCCCTGCTGCGCCGCGGCATGCGCCGCGCGGAATTTTTTGCGGCGGCGGACGTAAAAGACGGTGTATACGCCCGCGGCGGCTATCCAGAAAAGCACCACCCCCGCAAAGACGGCGGCGAACGTGACCGCCGCGCTCTCTGCCGCGGCGTCCTCGTACAGCGGGCTGCCGAAGCGTACGAACAGAAGGCAGCGCTCTTCTTTCTCTTCGGAATACACGGGATCATCGTCTGCGGGCCGATAGCTCTCGTCGGAAAGCTCTTCCAGACCGCCCTGGTAGTCGGGATTGAACACGGGGAAGGAGAGCACGCCCGTCTGCCGGCGCCGCAGCGCCTGTAAAAACGCCTGCACGGCGTCGCTCGCAAAGTCGTTCTGGGTGAGCTGGAAGCGCAGGTATTTGTATTGGATGACGCACAGCAGCGTGCCCGCGAGGAGAAAGATCAGCCCGACGAAAAACCCGATGAGGCTCTCCAGCGCGACGCACCCGATGAGCAGCGCGGCGATCACGGCGACCGCGTACAGCCCCGCGCAGATCCAGGCCACGGCGGACGCGTTGTTGCGGTACCCCGCCAGCAGGCGGGACAAATTTTTCTCCCGCCGCTGTTCGGTGCGCTCCTGCGGTTCGGCGGGCGGGATGCGCTCGCCGCGCAGGATCTCGTCGCAGGTGACGCCGTACAGCTCGGCGATGGACGAGAGCATGGAAATATCCGGGTACGAAGCGCCCGTTTCCCAGCTCGACACCGTTTTGTTGGAAACGCCCAGCCGGTCGGCCACTTCCTGTTGGGTCAGGCCCTTCGACCGGCGCAGAGCGGAAAGAAATTCTCCGATATTCGGCCTCATATGCCGCCTCCGTCTTTTTTCGGATATTCTACCATATCCGGACGCGGCGCACAAGGATCCGGGGGGAAAATCGTGTCCGGCAACCTTGGAATCGCGCCGAATTTCCTGGAACGGCGGCCCTTTCCGGCCCGCTCCGGCGCGCCCGCGCGCGGTTTGCCCGTTCCGCAGAAGAAAAGCCCGCCCCGCGGGCACGGCTTTTTGCCGTGCCCGCGGGGCGAGCGGTTTCCGCCTGGGCGCAGGCGCCTTTTTCGTTCACGCGCCGTACTTGGCGAGCATTTTCAAAAGGGAGGCGAAGATGTCGTTGAGGGTGTCCGCCTCGGCGGCGGAAAGGTCGCCCTTGGCGCGGTACACGCGCAGGAGCTCTTCCGTCTTCTGCGTTTCCAGCCGGTCGCCCGCGCCGAGCGGCAGAGAACGCAGGCGCTCGAGCGCCGCAAGGACGGGGCCGAGGCGCACGTCCTTGTCGATGCGGACGCCCTCCTCTTCCGAAAAACAGCGCACCTTGGGCGGCTGCGGCATCGGCGGCACGGATTGCGGAGAAGGCGCCTCTTCGGACTCGTCCTCCGCCAAAAGGGGCGCGCGCTTTTTCCGCCGCGGACGGGGCGCGTGCAGCAGCCAGTACAGGGCGATCGAGAGGGCTTTCCCCGCCAGGGCGACGGCCGCCAACAGCACCGCGCTTTCGGGGCGGCCGGCCGCCGAACAGGCGAAAAACAGGCACAGGCATAAGTCCGAAAGGCGCAAAAACCACGCCTTGGGCAGGCGGCGCGCCCGCGCGCTGCAAAACGAGGCGGTCAGCAGGGCGGCAAAGGCCGCGAGAGGGACGAGGAGAAACAGGAAGGAAAAACCGCCCACCCGCTCCCCGACGGTGCGGGCGGCGCTGAGGACGGTTTCAAACACAGACGACACGGCATTCCTCCGGAAAAAAGGCTTTGTTCCAGTATAGCCCAACCGGAGGGTCGAACGAGCGCCGATGTGCGCGGATTTTGCCGGATCGCGGCGAATGGCGCAGCGCAAAACCGCCGCGCCGCCGTGCGGTTTGCCGTGCGGCCCCGGGACGGGCTACGCTCTGCGCGCGGCGCCCGTCCCCGCAGCTTTTGCAGACATCCCGCGCCGCCGCGGTACTTACAGGCCGCCCTCGTGCCGCGGCCGGCTATGATTCCGCCCGACGGCAGATGGGAGCGTTTTCGGGCAGGTCGACGCAGTAACCGCGCAAAATGTTGACCAGGCGGGCGGAGACCTTTTTCACCCCCGGCAGGCGGCGCGCCGCGGCGACGTAGATGCCCAGCTGCGGGGCGTACTTTTCGAGCAGCGCCCCTTCCCCGAGGGAGGAAAATTTGTAGTCGACGATGACGCATTCTCCGCCGCGCAGCGCCATCAGGTCGATGACACCCTGCACCAGCACGGGATCGTCCGCGTCGGCGCCGTACAGTTCGCGCGCCGGCAGCGAGAGCAGGAAGGCGCGCTCGCGCAGCAGCGTGCTGCCGCGCAGGTCCGCAAAGACGGGCATTCCGAGAATGGCGCGCATCTTGGCCTCGTCCAGCCCGCGCTCCCCTTCGTCCGTCAGCTGCCGGTACAGCCGCGCAGCCTCTTCGGCGGGCGGCGCGGAAAAGTCGGCGCGTTCCAGAAATTTGTGGTACGCCGTGCCCGTTTCGGGGTCAGCCGCGCCGAATAAGGCGACCTCCGCCTCGTCGGGCGCGGCGGTGTGCCCGGCGACGCCCAGGCCCGCGATGTAGGCGGTGGGCGACGTTTTGACGGGCAGATCCAGGCCCGCTTCGCGGAAGTACGGGCGGCGGTAGCGCGCGAGCACGGCGCGCTTTGCCTCGTCGTCCGACGCGCCGATCGAGAGCACGCGTTCGCGCGGCGGCTCGATCTCGCCGCCGAACACGGGGCGCACGAGGTCGCGGAAGCGGTCGAGATCGATAAAATCGGCAAAACAGCCCGCCTCGGCGACGCGTTCGGGGCGGAAGGGCCGATCCTGCGAAAAGATGAGGCACAGCTGCTCCCGCGCGCGGGTGAGCGCCACGTAGAGGATGCGCATCTCGTCCGCCGCGCGGCGGCGGCGGATGCGGTTTTTCAGGGCGGCGCGCAGCACCGTTTCGCAGCTGACGAAATTTTCCAGATCGTACGCGCCGAACGCGAAGCCCCATTCTTCGTCGTAAAGAATGCCGGAAAGATCCTCTTTGTTGAAGGGCGCGTTCATGCCCGCGACGATGACGACGGGGAATTCGAGGCCCTTGGAGGCGTGCATGGTCATGACGCGCACGGCGTTTTCGCCGCCGCTTTCCGAAAACCCGACGCGCCAGCCGCCGCTTTTGAGCGATTCGAGAAATTCGGAGACGGACTGTTCGCCGCTCTCGTCGATCAGCCGCCCGACGCGGCGCACGCGCTCGCTCCCGCAGGGCTGGGACAGAAGCTCCCCTTCCATTCCCGTTTCGGAGAGGACCGCCGTCATGATCTCGGCGGCGCTGCGCGCGCTGCACAGCAGGCGCAGGCGGCCGCAGGCGGCGAAAAAGGCGCGCAGGCGGCGCGCAAGGTCGTCCTCCTGCCGGCGAGCATAGAGGTCGCAGGCGGCGCGGAAGGTGCATTTCTGCCCCGCGAAGAGGCGGATCTGCGCCAGGTCCTCGTCGCGCAGCCCGCCCAGCGCGCTTTTGAGCGCGGCGGCGAGCGGGATGTCCTGCGAGCCGTTGTCGAGGTATTGCAGCACGGCGATCATCGCCTTCACTTCGGGGTAGTCGCAGATGTTCACTTCGGCCTCGGTGGCGACGGGGATGCCGCGGCGGGTCAGCTCCGCCACGATGCGCTCGGCGCGGCCGCGCTTGCTGCGCACGAGCACCACGATGTCTTTGAACCCGTAGCCCTCGGCACGCTTTTCGGCGATGGCCGAGGCGATGACGGCGCCCTCGGCGTACTCTTCGTCTTCGGCCGGCCCGAGGTTGGCGGCGACCGAATACACGCCGCGCTCGGGGCGTTCCTTCTCCTCTTCGGCGCGTTCGGGCACGAACACGATGCTCGCCCCGCCCCGCGGCGCGTCGGGGCTGCCCGCGCGCATCACCGAGGTGGCGGCGTAATCGACGGCGCCCGTTTCTTCGGTCATGACCTGCGAAAAGACGGCGTTGACCAGATCGAGCACGGCGGTGCCGCTGCGGAAGTTGCCGTTGAGGGTGAGCGCGCGGCCCTGCGGCCGCAGGCTCTCGAATTTTTTGC
Source organism: uncultured Clostridia bacterium (assembly GCA_944328405.1). Taxonomy (GTDB): domain Bacteria; phylum Bacillota; class Clostridia; order Christensenellales; family Borkfalkiaceae; genus Borkfalkia. The sequence goes on along the minus strand of CALVHP010000155.1, from coordinate 10,822 downwards.
CGAAGAACTGGGCGCTGCAGCCGCGGAACCCGTAGATGGACTGCTTCGCGTCCCCGACCATGAACACGTTTTTGCCCGAAACGAGGGAGAGGATGCGCTCCTGCACGGGGTTGATGTCCTGGTATTCGTCGACGAACACGTGCGTGTAGCGGCCGGCGACCTCTTCGCGCACGCCCGGCGTTTCCAGCAGGGCGAGGCACTTGCGTTCGAGGTCGGAAAAGTCGAGCACGCCCGCCCGCGTTTTGAGCGCGGCGTACTCCGCGTCGAATTCGAGCAGCAGCGCGCACAGCGCCGCGGCCGGCCGGCCCGAAGCGAGAAAACGCGCCAGCGCCTCCTCCCGTCCGCCCGCGCCGTCGAGGGCCTTGCGGATGGCGTCGACGTCCTCTTTGAGAGCGCCCATGCGCCCGTCGAGGTCGAGCGCGGCGGCGCTGCCAAGGCGTTTGAGCGCGGTGTTGGGTGGCTTGCGGCCCAGATCGCGGGCCGCCGCGGGCGCGGCGGCGAAGAGATCGGGCGCGGCGGCCACGGCGGCGCCGTACTCCGCGCGTTCGCGCAGGAAGGCGCGGTGCCGCTCGTTCAGAACCCCCTGCGCGATCAGCGGCGCAGCCTCTTCTTCCAGGGCGGCGCATTCGCGCGCGAGGCGGGCGGCCCGCGCACGCACGGGCGCGAACAGTTCTTCCGCCAGGGCGCCGAAGTGCGCCTCGTCGTAGCGGGGGGGAAGGGCACGCAGGTACGCCTCAAACCCCGCCTGTACGACGGTGCGGTCGTACGACTTCAAAAGCACGTCGCGCAGGCGCGAAAAACCGCGCCCGTCCGCAAAAATACGGCACAGCAGGGCAAAATTTTCGTCCCTGTTCTCGAGCAGGCGGTCGAACACGGCGTCGACGGCGCGCAGGCGGATCTTAGACGACTCCGCCTCGTCGGCGACGCGGAAATTGCCCGCGGCGTCCGAACGGTAGAAATAGCGCCGGATGACGTTGGTGCAGAAGGAATGCAGGGTGCTGATGTCTGCCGTGGCGACCTCTGAAAGCTGCGCTTTGAGGCGGGCGCGCGCGGCGGCGTCCCTCTCTTCGTTGATGCGCGCGACGAGCGCGGCGCGCAGGCGCTCCTTCATCTCCCCCGCGGCGAGGTTGGTGAAGGTGACGGCCAGCACGGACGAGACGTCCGCCTCGCCGCGCAGGATGAGGGAAATGATCTTTTCGATCATGACGAAGGTCTTGCCGCTGCCCGCCGAGGCGGAAACGAGCACTTCGCCCGCCGCCCCGATGGCGGCGCTCTGTTCGGGCGTGGGGCTGCGGCTCATCGCGTTTCCCTCCCGGGCTGTCGTTCGGCCGCTCCCGGCCGCCGGATGCGTCTTCTGTTCATAAATCTCCCCTCTCCTTGCGCACGATGCGCACGATCTCTTCGGGCGTGATCTTTTCTTCCCGGCGGGCGCCGCCGCTCGCGTCGAAGCCGCACACGCCGCCGTACGGGCAGTAGTCGCACGCGCCCTCGGCGGGCGAGGCGGCGATGCAGCCCTCCTCCGTTTCGCGCGCGCAATTCTGAGCGACGAGCACCGAATAGTGCAGAAAATCGGCAAACTCGGCCTCGTTCAGCCCGCCGCGCTTCCCGCCGCGGTAATACGCGTCGATGAAGCGGCTCTTTTCCCCTTCGGCGACCTCTTTGTCGCTGCGGCGGACGACCTCGTCGTCGGCGACGGTGAACCCCTGCATGCGGAAGGGCGGGTCGGCCGCGTCGGAGCGGAAGCTCACCCGCGCGGGAAAGTAATAGGCCCCCGCCGCCCGCCGGCCCTGCGCCGCCGCGCTCAAATACAGCGGCAGCTGCAGTTTCCGCCCCGCGTAGTAGCCGGAAGCGGACACGTCGAAACGGCCGGTCTTGTAGTCGATGACGCGCGTGAAGTCGCCGCTGCAATCGACGCGGTCGATCTTGCCCGCGAGGAACACGTCCTGCCCGCCCGCCCGCAGGCGGATGCCGCGCACGGGCGAATCGGGATAGCCGAAGGTCTCTTCGGCCGCCGCCACGCGGAAATCCGAACCGACGATCTGCTCGTAGGCGCCCGTGCAGATGAGCACGGCGTCGCGCACGAGCACGCCCGAAGAATAGTCGCCGCGCGCCGTGTCTTTCAGGTAACAGTACGGCGGCTGGGCGAGCAGCGCTTCGGCCTGGCCGCGCGCGAAATCGGCGCACGCTTCGGGCGTGGGCAGTTCGTCGATGCGCCCGGCGAGGCGGCGCAGCAGTTCGTGCATGAAATCGCCGGTGTCGACGACGCGCACGCTCGCCTCTTCCCGCTCGCGCAGGAGCAGGCCGCGCTCGGCGAAATTGCGGTACGGGCAGTTGAAGTAGCCCTCGATCAGCGTGGGAGACACGGTGTTTTTGCCGCGCAGGAGCACCTCGGCCGCCCGGGGCACGAATGGCTCGCTGCGGCGCGGCGCGTACAGCAGCACGTCGGGCGCGTCGCCGCGCTCGGTCAGCGCGGCCAAAAGGCCCGCGTGCGCCGCAAAGTCGGCCTGCCCGCGGCGGTACTCGTCGGCGCGGCGCAAAAGGGCGCGCACGGCGGGCTGTTTTTCGCTCGCCAGGCAGGAGAGGTAGCGCAGGTATGCGGCGGCGTCCGTCTTTTCCAGCCGCTCGAAGGAAGCCCGGCCGAACACGGGCAGCGCCCCGCCCGACGGCGCGGTAAAACAGGCGCGGACGGCGTCGACCAGCTCGCTGCGCTTGCATTCTTCCCCGCCCGCCGCCTGCGGGTAGGAAAGGTACAGCCGTTCGGAAAAGGAGCACAGCGCCAGCCCGACGTTTTCGCGGGCGCGGGCGTTGACCTCGCGGATCTTGGGGCTGATCTCCACGCGCAGGGCGCGCAGGCGGTCGATGTCCCGGTCGGAGATGAGCGCGGTGTCCGCCCCCGAAGGGGGCACGGCGTCGGTCAGGCGCGCGGCGAACACCACCTTCGAAGTGCGGCGCTTGCTCTCGGACAGGTCGCCCACATACACCGCGTCGAGGTACTGCGGGATGAGGGAAAGCTCCAGCGCGGAAAGGCTTTCGCCCAGCAGCGCCGCAAACTCTTCGGCGCGCAGCGTCCGGTCGCCGAGCAGCGATTCCGCCTCGTCGAGCACGCGCAGCAGGCTCTCCGTTCCGCGGCGGAAATAGCTGCTTTCGGCGCGCAGCCCCTCCCGTTCGAGGGCGGAGGCGATCTCTTCCTGCCGCTCTTCGCAGCCGAAGCGTTCCAGCAGGCGGCGCACGGCGCGGCAGTACGCACCGCCGGGCATGCGCGCGGACGCGCCCTCGAACGCCGCGAGCAGGCGGGCGCGCAGCCCCTCGAGCACGAGGGGGCTCCCCTCCGCCGCGTCGGGACCCTTCTTTTCGAACACTTCCGCCTTGACGGGCCGGCGCACGCCGCCGCGGTAATTGGCGTAGCGCAGAAGGTAGTTGCGCAGCGCTTCCGCCGAGGCGCGGTCCGCCCCGAAAAAGGGATTGCCGATCATGGCGTCGACGTCGGCGGGGTCGTACCCGTCGGCGAGCACGGCGAACCACTTCATCACAAACCGCGCCAGCGGGTGGGCGGCCAGGCTCTTCTTCGCGTCCGAAAAATACGGGATACGGTATTCGGAAAAGGTGCGTTCGAGGCGCACGGCGTAGTCCTTCACGTCGGAGAGGAACACGGCCATTTCGCCGAAGCGCACGCCGCGGAACACCTCGCGCTTGATCATGGCCGCGATGAACGAAAGCTCGTCGTCGCCGTCGGCGGCCTCGTACACGAACACGTTGTCGGCGGGCGCGGGGACGGGATAGGCGGGGTCGAACAGGCTCCTGTGCAGTTTTTCGGCCGCGGGGCATAGCCCCGAAGGCAGGGCGATCCGCTCGCACTGCGCGCCCGCCGCGCGGCAGTATTTTTCAAAGGCGTCCGCGCCCTCGTTCGTGTACAGGTCTTCCGGCCCGCCCAAAAAGACGCCCGTCACCTCGTCCGCCGCGGCCAGCGCGGCGGAAATGCCCTCCGCCGCCTGACGGGTAAAGGACGCAAAGCCCGCGAACACCGCGTGCGCCCCCGCGAGCGCGCCGCCCGCGATGGCCTCGGGCAGCAGCGCGAGCACGCCGCTCTCGTCGAGGTAGCCGCGCGCGAGGAAATCGAGATAGCCGCGGTAGACGAGGGCGATGTCCGCCAGTTTTTCGGAAAGGAAGGGATCGGCGCCGGCGCGGGCCTCGTCGAGCATCTCGGGCGTGACGAGCGCGGCGCGCAGCTGGGCGATGGTCTCGTACAGGCGCGAGGCGCTGCCCGCGGGATTTTTGCCGAAGCAGCGCAGGCTGCCCGCCAGCGAGGCGGCGATGGAGCCGATGACCATGACCGAGCCCTGTTTGGAGAGGGTGCGCCGCCCGCCCGTGCGGCCGAGAAAGCGCGCGAACGTCGTCACGGACGTGTCGAACACCACGCCGTGGCGGCGCACGACGGCGCTCTCGACCTCTAAGGTGAGCCTGTCTTCGCAGAAGATGACCGTTTTCCGCTCCGCGTCCAGCCCGGCGCAGAATCCGGCCAGGGCCGACACGGTGGGCGCGATGTAAATTTTGACTTGCAAGCGAGCTTTCCTCCGGGCGCGCGCCGCCGCTGCGGAACGCGTTGTGCCCTATTATACCACATTTTCACAAAAATTGTAAGATTTTGCGCCCTTTTTGTTTTACCTCGGCCGCCATTTTATGGTATACTAAACAGCACAATCATCAAACGCCCGCGAGGGACCTTCCCGCACCGGGCGGACGGAGTTTCGGACGCATGAAAAAACTAACTGCGCTGATCGCGGCGGCACTTTCCTGCCTGTTTCTGTTTGCCGCCTGCTCGGTCCACATCGACGTTTCGCTCAGCCCCAACTGGCAGAGCTCGCAGACGAGCATGTACGACAACAACTTTTACGAACAGCTGACCTACTCTCTCTCCTTTTCGAATTCGGTGGAAGAGGGCGAGACGGGCATGCGCGTTCTGCTCGACGCGGAAAACAGCTCTTACACCGTGACCATCGAGGCCGTCCCCTCGACGACCATCGACGGCACGGCCTACTACAACCTGTACCGGCTGACCACCGAATACGTGGTGAGCGCGGAATACCTGTACACCGACGAGAACGGCAACACCACCTCCCTCGTCAAATTCGGCGGGGAAAACGGCGAACCCGACCGCGTGGTCACGGAAACGCTGTTCCATTCCCTCGACCCCAACTACGAAATGCAGCGCCTGCAGCCCGTCCGCGTGACGAGGACGGTGCTCTCGCACACCCCCGCCGCCATGGGCACGGTGGTCTCCTACTTCAACTACACCGTGACGACGACGTACGACGCGGCCTGCGACAGCGCGACGATCTCCTTCGTCGACGGCTGGGGCGAACTCAGCGACGAAGAGCGGAAAGTTTCGGACTTCGTGACCAAGTATTCGTACAGCAGCGAGCTGACGGTGGAAGAACTGCAGAAGAATTACAGCGTGTTCGACAATTCGCAGCTGTACTTCATGGCCCGCGGGCTGGACTTCGCCTCGACGCAGACGGCGCATACGGTGAACGTGGTCGGCGAGGCGGGCGCCCGCCAGATGACCCTGACCTGCGCCTCGATCGGCACGCACCGCTACCAGTTCTACCTCGACAACATGGCGGTGGACGCAGACATCACGGCGGTCGAAGTGACCTTTGCCCTGACGGGCGCGAACAGCGGCTCGTCGCAGACGGTGTTCTTTGCGCAGAAGGCGGAGGGAGCGGCCAACCTCTACCGCAACCTGCCCCTGCTCATCCAGGAGCCGTACGACTACAACATCGGCACCATGAACCTCACGCTCGCCTCCGCCTTCCACACGCGGCAGGCGTAACCGTCGCGGCAGGCGTACGGCGATAAGGCGATAAAGAGCGCGGACTTCTCCGGAACCGGAGAAGTCCGCGCTCTTTTCTTTTTTCCCCGGACGCCCCGCCGGACCGGCGGGGCGTCCGGGCGTCAAAATCAGTTCGGGTTATAATCGCTGCCCGTCGTGCGGATGAGCAGGTACTTCGCGGTTTCCTGGCCGCTGAGCCTGTACGAATAGATCTCGTAGCGCGCTTCCGCCGTTTCGGAAACGCCCTGCGCCGCCAGGTTAAAGCTGCTCACTTCCAGCGCGACGTCGGTCAGCACAGGCTCTCCGAAACCGAAGCGGTATACGGTGACGGTATTTTCGCCGCTGCCCTTCACGAAAACGAAATCCTGGTTCCCGTTGAGGCATTCGCCCAGCAGCTTTTCGCCGTTTTCGGCCGTGAAGCTGTATACATTGGTCACGGGAGATTCCCCTTCCGTCTTAACCTGGTAGTAGATGGTGCCGTTGTAAACGCCGTACACATACTTTTCGCCGGGATCGTTGTTGTTCGCGCATTCGAGCACCTTGTTCCCTTCGAGGTCGTAATAGATGGTCGTGCTCCCGACCCGGCGGAAGAAATATCCGCCGTCGAAGCTGACGCCGTCGTCGACGGTGGCGATGTGCTTGCTGCCGCGGAACACCGCGCGGGAAACGCCGTTGCTGAGCCAGAAATACTCGCCGTCGAACCCGTAATCGTCCGCGGCGGGAAGGATGCTCTCCACGTCGACGGCGTCCTTGCCGTTTTCGCCGAGGATGCGCAGGGACACGTCCGAAGTGACCAGCCCGTCCTTGATGGCATACCCCATCACCAGAGCCGCGTCGCCCGTGTAAGGCAGTTCCACGCCTTCTTCCACGATGAGGAAGTCGAAGTCATATTCGTGCACCTTGTCGGCCTGCACGTCGTACCGCTTGGTCACGAGGTCGTATTTGGTCCCCGAACGGGAATAATCGTAGCGGGACGCGTCGTCGGGCAAAACCCGCGAATATTGCAGGATGAAGCTCTCCCCCGCGCCGTAAACCCCGATATTATTTATATCGATATCTGTCGGCAGAGAGATCCGTTCGAGCAGATCGACGGTGCGCACGACTTTGCCGTTTTCCTTCCAGACGCGGAGCAGGACGGTGCCGTCCGACGTGACCACTTCCAGATACAGATCGGTATCGCCGAGCCGCTGCAGCGCCTGCGGACGGAACACCGGGTCGAGCCCGTACGCCGTCTGCGTCACGGCGCCGTCGACGCCGACGACGAGAAGCGTGCCGTCCCGGAAGGCCACGGCGCCGCCGACGTCGCTGCCCTTTTCGGCCGAGGTGTACACCACGCCGCTCTTGCCGTAATACTGGTAAGAAGGTTCCCCCTCCCCTTCCGGCTGGATCGTCACGCAGTACAGTCCGTCCGTGACCTTTTCAAATCCGCCCGCCTCGTCGGTGGTGGCCAACGACGTGTTGGTCTCGACGTTGTAGAGGTTGTAGGTGGTGACGGGCGTTTCTCCGCTCGTATCCGTCTTCGTCGCCACAAAGAGGCCGAAGTTGTCGATGCTCCCGAGGGACGTATAGCCTTCCAGCGCAGACAGCTCCGTCTTGGTCATGGCGGGCGCCTCGTAGTCTTCGTCATAGAGCTTCCCGACGCCGGAACAGCCTGCGAATGCGAAGGCCGCCGCCAGCATCAGGCTCGCCAGCATGACGAGCAGTTTTGCCTTTTTCATGTTCTCTTTCTCCTCCCTTGAAGAATTGGTATTTATAGGCTCCGCCCGGCGAAGGCGGTCGTCCTCTTCCAAACGGCGCGCACAGCAGCCCTGCGCCGCCAATTTTTCCGCGCGGTCATTTGCGGGCGAACACGGTGCCGTTCGGCGTATCCGTCAAAGCGACGCCCGCCGCGGCCAGTTCGGCGCGGATGCGGTCGGCCTCGGCGTAATTTTTCGCCTTTTTGGCCGCCGCGCGCGCGGCGATCGCCTCTTCGATCTGCGCGTCCGTCAGCCCGCCCGCGGGGGCCGCCTTTTCTTCCTCTTTGAGAAGGTCGAGGGAGAGCACGCGGTCGAAATCTTCGAGCAGGGCGCGCTTGGTCGCGCCGCCGAGGTCTTTGTCTTTGAGCACGTCGTACACGCAGGTGACGGCGAGCGATGTGTTCAGGTCGGCGTCCATCGCCTCGGCGAAGCGCGCCTTGCAGCGGGCGAACGCCGCGGCGTCGACTTCCCCTTCGGCTGGCACGGCGAGGGCGCGGCTCTTGAGTTTGCGGTAGGCGTTGGCCGCGTTGGCGAAGGTTTCTTCGGAATACACGAGCGAATTGCGGTAATGCGACTGCAGGCAGAAAAAGCGGTACTCCATCGGGGTGTGCCCCGCTTCTTCCAGCTTCGAAAGGGTCAGAAACCCGCCCGACGATTTGCTCATCTTGCCCTTGGCGGTGTTCAGGTGCAGCACGTGGAACCAGTATCTGCACCAGGGGTGGCCGAGGTAGGCCTCGCTCTGGGCGATCTCGTTGGTGTGGTGCGGGAACACGTTGTCGATGCCGCCGCAGTGGATGTCGACGTATTCGCCGAGGTTTTTCATGGCGATGCACGAACATTCGATGTGCCAGCCGGGGTACCCGACTCCCCACGGGCTGTCCCATTTGAGGGCCTGGTCTTCAAACTTGGATTTGGTGAACCAGAGCACGAAGTCGTTTTTGTTGCGCTTGTTGTCGTCTTTTTCCACCCCTTCGCGCACGCCTTCTTCGAGGTCGTCTTCCTTAAAATTGAAGAAGACGTGGTACTGTCTGAGTTTGGACGTGTCGAAATACACGTTCCCGCCCGCCTTGTAGGCGTAGCCCTTGCGCTCGAGTTCGGCGATGACGCGGATGAAGTCTTCGACGCAGCCCGTCGCCGGCTGAACGACGTCCGGCCGCTTGATGTTGAGTTTGGCGCAGTCGGCAAAAAAGGCGTCAGTGTAGAATTTGGCGAGTTCGAGCACCGTCTTGTGTTCGCGCCTGGCGCCGAGGAGCATCTTGTCTTCGCCGCTGTCCGCATCGTCCGAAAGGTGGCCGATGTCGGTGATGTTCATGACGCGCTTCACCTCGTATCCCGCGTAGCGCAGGTATTTTTCGAGCACGTCTTCCATCAGGTAGGTGCGCAGGTTGCCGATGTGCGCAAAGTTGTACACGGTGGGCCCGCAGGTATACATGCCCACCTTGCCCGCCTCGTGCGGGACAAAGGTCTCGATCTGTCTGGTAAGGGTATTGTAGAGTTTCATAACATTCACCGTATCTCTTGCTGGACAACAGTATACCACACCGCCGCCGCATTGACAAGCGTTTCCCCGTTTTTCCGCACCGATGAGGCAAAATCGGCCGTATTTCCCCATCGTTCGGCCGGACGGCGGAGAAATGCGGGCAGGCGCCGGCACAGACGGAAAGGGCCGGGCCGTCCCGGCGCGCAGGCGCGCCCGGCCGCGGCGCCGCTGCGGCCGGGCCGGGCCGAAAGCCCGAAGGGGCTGCCCGCGGTGCCTGCGGGCAGCGGCGCGCGGTTTACGCCAGGCGCAGCGCCTCGGCGACGGCGCGGACGGTGCCCTCGACGTCCTGCCCCTCGCAGTCGACGGTGACGTCGGCATACTTTTCGTAGAGGGGCACGCGCTCGGCGTACAGGTCGGCGACCGTCTCGCCCGGGGTGCGCATGACCACGCCGCGGCGGAAGATGTTTTTCAGCCGCCGTTCGAGCGTCGCCTCGCCCAGGCGCAGGTATACGACGGTGCCCAGCGCCTGCAGGTGTTCCATCGCCCGCGCGGAGTACACCGCCGAGCCGCCCGTGGCGATCACGCAGCGCTGCGCCCACAGAGAGGCGTTTACGCGCTCTTCGATGCGCAGGAATTCGTCCGCGCCCTTCTGCGCGATGATGTCGCACAGCAGCGCCTTCTCTTCGTTCTGGATGAGCAGGTCGCTGTCGATGAAGCCGTACCCGACGGCTTTGGCCAGCAGGACGCCCGCCGTGCTCTTGCCGGAGGCGGGCATGCCGATGAGAATGATGTTGTTTCCGCGTTCGTTCATGGGCGCATTATACGATTTTTCGGCGGCAAAGTCAATTTTTCGTTGCGGGGAGGACAAAATTGTGCTACACTGTCGGCATGACGAACGAACAAACCGCGCGGGCGGACGCCCTGCGGCAGCTGCCCGGCCTGCTCCTGCCGTGGTACGACGCGAACCGGCGCGACCTGCCCTGGCGCGAAAACACCGACCCCTACCGCGTGTGGGTGTCGGAGATCATGCTGCAGCAGACGCGCGTGGAAGCCGCCAAAGACCATTACATCCGCTTTCTGGCCGAACTGCCGACGGTGGAGGCCCTCGCCGCCTGCGACGAAAAGAAGCTGTTCAAGCTGTGGGAGGGGCTGGGTTACTATTCCCGCGCGCGCAACCTGCAAAGGGCCGCGAAGATCGTGGCGGAAACGGGCTTCCCTTCCACGGCGGAGGGCTGGAAAAAGCTGCCCGGCGTGGGCGATTACACGGCGGGCGCCATCGCTTCCATCGCCTTCGGGCAGCCCTCGCCCGCGGTGGACGGGAACGTGATCCGCGTGCTCGCGCGGCTGCTCGGCGACGGGCGGGAACAGGAAACGCTGAAAGGCGCCTTCGCCGAAGAACTCGCGCCCGCCTACCCGCCCGCGCGGCGGGGCGACTTTACGCAGAGCCTGATGGAACTGGGCGCCACGGTGTGCACGCCCTCTTCGCCGCAGTGCCTGGTCTGCCCCCTCTTCGCGCTGTGCCGCACCCGCGGCGACGCCCTGCCCGCCCGCCGGGCCAAGCCGGAACGCAGACGATCGGAAAAGACGCTCTTCCTCTTCCGCCGCGGCGGAAAGGTCGCCCTGTACCGGCGCAAGGCGGGCGTTCTGAAGGGTACGTATGCCTTTTTTTCGGCCGAACGCGCGATGGACGAAGCCGAAGCCGCCGCCTTTTTGCGCGCGGCGGGCCTGCAGCGTTTCGCCCTGGGCGCGCCCCTGCGGCACACGCACGTGTTTTCG
>CALVHP010000154.1 GCA_944328405.1 uncultured Clostridia bacterium | reverse complement strand
TCGTTCGTGCCGAAGCAGAAGAATTCCGCCTCTTTGGCGATCTCGTCGGCGGTGAGCGCCGCGCGCGGGATCTCGATCATCGTGCCGACTTCGTACTTGATGTCGCTCTTCGCCTCGGCGATGAGCTTATCGGCCACTTCGACGACGATGTCTTTGACGAACTTCATTTCCTTGACTTCGCCCGTGAGCGGGATCATGATCTCGGGAACGATGTTCCAGTCGGGATGCTTTTTCTTGACGTTGATCGCAGCCTTGATGACGGCGGCCGTCTGCATGCGCGCGATTTCGGGGTACGTTACCGTCAGGCGGCAGCCGCGGTGACCCATCATCGGGTTGAACTCGTGCAGGTCGGCGATGATCTGTTTGATCTGCGCGACCGTCTTCTTCTGCGCCTTGGCCAGCGCCTTGATGTCCTCTTCGGTCGTAGGCACGAACTCATGCAGAGGCGGGTCGAGGAAGCGGATGGTCACAGGGTAACCGCCCAGCGCCTCGTACAGTTTTTCAAAGTCGCTCTGCTGCATCGGCTCGATCTTCGCCAGAGCGGCTTCGCGCTCTTCGACGGTGTCGGAGCAGATCATCTCGCGGAACGCGGCGATGCGGTCGGGCTCGAAGAACATATGCTCGGTGCGGCAAAGGCCGATGCCCTGCGCGCCGAACGCGGCGGCCTGCTTCGCGTCCGCGGGGGTATCCGCGTTGGTGCGCACGCCGAGCGCCTTGTATTTGTCGGAAAGTTCCATGATGCGGCCGAAGTAGCCGGAAGAGGTATCCGCAGCGACGGTCGGGATGCCTTCGCCGTAGATGTTGCCCGTCGAGCCGTCGAGGGAGATGACGTCGCCCTCTTTATACACGCGGCCTTTGAGGGTGAACTGCTTGTTCTCCTCGTCCATCTTGATGTCGCCGCAGCCGGACACGCAGCAGGTGCCCATACCGCGCGCGACGACCGCCGCGTGCGAGGTCATGCCGCCGCGCACGGTCAGGATGCCCTGCGCATAGTGCATGCCTTCGATGTCCTCGGGGGAAGTTTCGAGGCGGACCAGGACGACTTTTTCGCCCTTCTTGCCTTCTTTGACGGCGTCCTCGGCGGTAAAGACGATCTTACCGGTCGCGGCGCCGGGGGATGCGGGCAGCGCGTTGGCGACGGGCGTGGCCTTTTTGAGGGCGGCCGCGTCGAACTGCGGGTGCAGCAGCGCGTCCAGCGATTTCGGGTCGATCTGCATGAGCGCCTGCTGTTCGGTGATCATGCCCTCGTCGATGAGGTCGCACGCGATCTTGATCGCGGCGGCGGCGGTGCGCTTGCCGTTGCGGGTCTGGAGCATGTAGAGGTGCTTGTCCTCGATGGTGAACTCCATGTCCTGCATGTCTTTGTAATGGTTTTCAAGGGTGTGGCAGATGCCCTGGAACTGCTCGTACACTTCGGGCATGATCTCGGCCATCTTGTCGATGGGCATCGGGGTGCGGATACCGGCAACGACGTCTTCGCCCTGCGCGTTCATGAGGAACTCGCCCATGAGCTTCTTTTCGCCCGTGGCGGGGTTGCGGGTGAAGGCGACGCCCGTACCGGACGTATCGCCCATGTTGCCGAACGCCATCATCTGCACGTTGACGGCCGTGCCCCAGCTGTACGGGATATCGTTCTGCATGCGGTAGTAGTTGGCGCGGGGGTTGTCCCACGAACGGAACACCGCCTTGATCGCGCCGAAGAGCTGTTCCTTCGGGTCGGACGGGAAGTCCTGCCCGATCTTTTCCTTGTATTCGGCCTTGAACTGGTTCGCAAGTTCTTTGAGGTCTTCCGCGGTCAGCTCGACGTCCTGCGTGACGCCCTTCTTCTCCTTCATCGCGTCGATGAGCTGTTCGAAGTATTTCTTGCCCACCTCCATCACGACGTCAGAATACATCTGAATGAAGCGGCGATAGCAGTCCCACGCCCAGCGGGGATTGCCCGATTTTTTGGCGAGAACTTCCACAACTTCTTCGTTGAGGCCGAGGTTGAGGATGGTGTCCATCATGCCCGGCATGGAAGCGCGCGCGCCCGAACGGACGGAAACGAGCAGAGGGTTCTCCTTGTCGCCGAATTTTTTGCCGCAGATGTTCTCCATTTTGGAGATGTACTCCATGATCTCCGCCTGGATCTCAGGGTTGATCTGACGGCCGTCCTCATAATACTGGGTGCAGGCCTCGGTCGAGATGGTAAAGCCCTGCGGCACCGGCAGGCCCATGCCCGTCATTTCCGCAAGGTTCGCGCCCTTGCCGCCGAGAAGCTCGCGCATCTTCGCATTGCCTTCCGAAAAGAGATAGCAATACTTCTTTGCCATAAAAGTTTTTCCTCCTGATAAGATTTGGAACCGAATCACAATGGCTTTTTCGTTTCAACACATCTATTTTAATATACTTTGGCCCAAATTTCAAGTGAATACAAAATCTTTTTGAAATTTTTTGCAACGAATTTGCCGCCGGATCCCCTTTCCGCCTTTCCCCTCCGTAAAATACGGGAGACGGATCCCCGCCTCCCGCAATCAACCGATGAATTTATTTTACAGGCAATACGCCTACGCAACTTCCGCTCGCATTGTAGGCATAGAGATAGACGACGATCCCGGTTTCGCCGGGCGTCACGCTTTCAGGATTCCGCCCGATCTGCTTATCGCGGAAGATCAGATACATAACGCCGTCATCGACGTACTTCGCGGTCCCGTTTTCATCAAACGACAGTCCGTTCACAATATCCTCGCCGAATACATCCGTCGCCTTTTGCAGATCGTATGCCCTATGCGTGAGCACATTCGTTTCCGACACATCCGCTCCGGTCGTCAGGTCGTAGAAATATTTGGTCGTATTCGAAACGGTACCGTCACCGTTATCCAACACATTGACATTGAACGCGATCTTGAAAGTTATGCCGTCCGAAGCGCCGTCGATATTCGTTGAATACTGCACGCCGTCCTGCGCGACATAAACGTTTTTGCCGCTGAAATAACTGCTCGAAATATACGAGCCGCCGCAAGCATCCTGATAAGCACTGTTCAACGTTTCGCTGCGCGGGGCGACGGCGGCAACGCCGCCGGAAGAAGCCAACGACATGATCACGCCGTTGTTGCGAACATTTTCGACAGAAATGAGGTCTGTCGAATAATCGGTTTCTATTTTTGAGTCATCGCTGCCGCTGTATACACCCGTATACGCGCCGTTTCCGTACAGCAAACCAACCTGTGCGGCACCGGAAATATCCCCGTTGTTGACGCAGTTCACGTACTCCACTTTAGCGTCCAGGTTATCATAAAAAATCCAACCGCTCCCCAGGAAAACGCCCGTGCTCGTTCCGCCGTTGTTTAAGTGAGCATTGTTGACGCAGTCGACAAAGCGCGCCGAAGTGAAGTTATTGATCAAGTAGCAGCCGAAGAAGCCAAAGTTTGACGTATTGGCCAATACAGTGGCGCCGTTGCTGTCAATCGTTACATTTTCGTACAGGATATCGGATGTGTCGCAGACCCAGTCCGTAGAATACACCATTGAGAACGGCTGATCGCTGCGCAGCATAATGTTCATGTTCCGGAAAGTTGTGGAATCGAAAATCGTTCCGAAGAAATAAAAGAAACTATCCGAAGTGACACTTGCGGCAAAGGAAAGCTGATGGTCGCCGCCGTCATAAACGCCCGTAAAAAACGGGATATAATAATTGCTTTCGGGAAGTTCGATATCCGCTGTCTGCAAGAAATAATAGGATCCGCCCGAATACTCTACCCCTTCTGCCGTCTTGGCCGCATAGAGCGTAGAAATATTTTTGAACTGCTCCGCCGTAGCGATCAGGTACGGGCTGCTTTCCGTGCCCAGCCCGCCCGCGAACAGTCCGCGGTACGTCTCGTTGATGCTGCCCGTCACTTCCACTTCGTCGTCTTCCGGAATGCTGACTTCGTTCAGGTTCACAGAAGAGCTCACGCCCACCGCCTCCGGCTTGGCGTTGTTGCTCCATTCCAGCTGCACCCCGCCGCCGTTCACGTACACCGTGTTCGACGACGATCCGCTCTCCAGCACCACGCGGCCGCTCGTCACCGTGATGTCGTTTTCCACCCTGCCGTACAGATGGTACGAGTTCTGCGCCACCGCCGTGATCGTCACCTCGCTCGCCGTGCCGTAGTGGTTCACGTTGGACGCCGGCGCGTTCACCGTCAGCGCGCCCCCGTTCGTGCGCACCGTCACGTTCTTCGCTTCCTGCGTGGCGTAGGTCACGGCGATCCCCTCGTTCTCGCCCACGTCCACGCCCGCCGTCACCGTGATCGCATCCGCGCCCACATACCCGGTCGAAAGATAATAGCTGTACCCTTTGTCCTCTTCGCCGGTCGGGATCTCGTCCACGATCGTCCACAGCATGGACGCCGTTTCGCTCACGTCTCCGTCGCTGTAGATCGTTTCTCCGTCCTCGTCGATGAGCGCCAGACGGTTGTGCTCCTGGTCCCACACGATGTCGTACCCGTCCCCCGTCGGCGACAGGTTTTCCAGCAGATACCCGCTGTCTGCCAGCACTTCGACCACGTCCGTCATCGTAGACGGCTTTTCGTTGCTCACCTCGTACGCGTACAGCGCCGTGTTCATGTGTTCCACATTCTGCGTGTCCGCCGACTCGCGCGAACGCTGGATGATGTTCGCAAACGTCGGGATCAGCACCGCCGCCAAAATGGCGATGATGCCGATGACCACGACCAGTTCCGTGATCGTAAAGCCCCGCTTTGCCCTGCTGCCTCTTGCCATACACACCCTCCTGAAACTTTGGATTTTCTCAAAACGCAGGTTCGGCCCGCCGCATACGCGTCCTTTTCTGCGTAACAAAAAAGGACACCCGGGTGTCCTCCGCATCCTGCCCAAAGTATAGCAGAAAGTACATATTCTGACAACTTATTTGGCCTATTTACGACAATATTACAATAAATTTTGCATATTTTATACATTCGACGCAAAGTTTATTACATTTATTACAATTGTATAAAATTTGTAAAACCGAGGAGAGCCGCCGTCGGGACGCGGCAAACCGAAGGGCAAAAACGCGCCGCCCCGCGCAGCAAAAAAGCCGGCCCGTGTAACAAAAAAAATACGACGTGGCCCCAAAAAGCGTTCCGGGCCGCGTCGGTAAAATCAAACTGCTTCAGCCGTCCGCCAGGAGCAGTTCGAGGTATTCGTCGAGCGCTTTGACGGAGGAACCCGTCTTGTCGCGCAGGTACGCGCAGAGCAGCTTGACGGCGCGCGCCTTGCCTTCGCGGCTGAGGAGCGCCGGCTCGTACGGCTCGCCGGCGCAGCATTTCAGCACCCGGATGGTCGACTCGCTCACCCCTGCGCCGCGGGCGCAGTCGCGGCAGTAAAAACAGCCGTCGGCCGCGTCGAAATATACGCGCCCTTCCAGCACGGCGCCGCAGCCCGCGCAGGCGGAAAGATCCAGGCCGTACCCGGAAAGGGCAAGGGCGTGGATGAAAAAGCCGATCAGCACCGTCGCCTCGTCTCCGGCGCACATATCTTTGAGCGCGGAGACGGCGCGCAGGAACAGTTCTTCGTTGACGATGCCGTCCAAAAGCAGGGCGTCGCACAGGCCCGTGACGCACGCGCCCGCGTAAAACTTGGAAATGTCCTCGCGCAGCGGATAAAAGCCGTCCGTCAGGCTGGCCGACACGACGGTATTGCGTTCTCCGCGCGCGGCGAGCACGTATTCGGCAAAGCAAAAGGGCTGCGCGGCGAAGGCAAGTTTGGCCTTCGCCTTGCGCACGCCCTTGGCGGCCGCGGATATTTTCCCCTTCTGCAGCGAAAAGAGGGTGATCATTTTGTCGCTTTCGCCGTAGTTCGCCGTGCGGAGCACGAGCGCGTCCACTTTGCTTTCCATACGCAGCACCCTGCCGCGCCGATTGCCGCGCGGGCTACTTTTTCAACTGTTTGTAGAGCATGTAATAGGACAGGCTGCCCGTCTGCTCGAAGAGCTTCCAGGTGATCTCCGCCGCGTCCCGGTCTTTGACGAACCGTGCCATAGCATTCCCCTCCCGCACAGCAGTATGTGCAAAAACCGGGGAACCCGCCGCGGAAATTTTTGCCTTTTCCGGAACGGAGAAAAAAAAACCTATTCGCGCTCGGTCAGCTCGGTCTGGAAGGCGGCGTAGTCGTGCCGCTTTTCGCGGATGAAGTTGATCGCCGCGGAGGGATGCATGTTCAGCCGGCCGGTGAGCAGGTAGGCGATGTCGTACCCCCACACCACGCCCGACGCCGCCAGCGGCAGCATGTGTTCGGTGATGAAGGAAAGGACGGGCTCGATGTGGAATTTGGGATTTTTCAGAAACCCGAGCAACAACTCGGACGAGCAGTTGCCCGCGCCGCGGCCCATGCCGTTGACCGTCATATCGAGGTACGAAGCGCCCCAGCTGGCCGCCTCGATGGTGTTGCCGAACGCCAGCTGCTGGTTGTTGTGCGCGTGCACGCCGATCGCCTTTTTGTAGCGCTCGCCCGCTTCCAGGTAGATGAGCGTGAGCCTGGCGACCTGTTCGGGATACAGCGAGCCGTACGAATCGACGAGGTAAATGACGTCCACGGGGCTTTGCCCGAGCATTTCGAGCGCGTCGCGGATCTCTTCGTCGTTGGCTTTGGAAACGGCCATGACGTTGGCGCACGTTTCATACCCCAGTTTAGCGCAGTATTCGATCATCTCGATGGCGCGCGGGATCTCGTTGATGTAGCAGGCGACGCGCACCATGTCGATCACGCTGTCCTTTTTGGGGCCGATGTCCTTGCGGAAGTCGGTGCGGCCGACGTCCGCCATGACGGAGAGCTTCATGCCCGTCCTGTTTTCGCCGACGACGGCGCGCACGTCCTTTTCGTCGCAGAACTTGTACTTGCCGAATTTGGCGGGATCGAACAGCGTTTTCGAGGCCTTGTAGCCCATCTCCATATAATCCACGCCCGCGGCGACGTTCATTTTGTACAGCGCTTTGGCGAACTCGTCCGAAAACGCGAAGTTGTTGCACAGCCCGCCGTCGCGCAGCGTGGCGTCCAGCACTTTGATGTCGGGACGGAAAGATAAGAGCGAACCTTTTCTTTTGACGGTTTCCATGAAAAATCTCCCGCGGCATGCGCCGCTTTTTTTTGCGAAATTTTCAGAAGAAAACATATCCGCCGGCCAAGCGGCGGCCCCGGAACGGGGAAAAATCATGTAAAACGCAGAATGCAGAATTGCGGAGATGTTTCAGAACTTTCTGCGCGGAACTCCGGGCCTCTCTTCGGCATCCGGAAGGAGGCATCTCCCCTCCGTCATCGTGAAGAAGCGCGCTGTTTTTGCTTGCTTGCAAGGGCAAAAACGAGCACTTCGCTTCGGGCGAGCGCGATTTGCGAAAAGCAAAGCGCACGCGCACCCGCACGGGGCGCGCCAGCGCCCGGCGAGTCCGAAAACAAGCGCGCAGTTCTCTTTTCCGTCATCCTGAGCGGAGCCGCGCAAAGCGCGGCGCAGTCGAAGGATCTGCCCCCTGCTTTCCGTCTATCCGCGCTGAGATTCCTCGGCTACGCTCGGAATGACGGGAATAAGGCGCTCTGAATGCCGGAAGAGCCGCCGCGGGATGACGGCGAGAATCTGAATGTAAAATGTAGAATGTAAAATTACGGAGATGTTTTTAAGATTTCTCGCGCGAGGAAAACCACGCTTTTCCGCTGCGCGCCCTCGTCGGATCTGTCGGCTGCACTCTCGCATGGCCCGCAGGGGCAATGCTCGCTTGTGCGCTCCGCTCCTCCGCTTTTTCACAAAAATCTCGGCGCTGGCGCCTGCGATTTTTCGTGAAGCCGCGGACAAAATGTTTTATAAATCACTGCGCGTGGCAAAATCACGCTTTTGCCTAAGCGCACTCCAGTTGCCGTAATCGTACGGCTCTTGCGAAAGAGTGAATGCGGCGAATTGTTTGACCGAGATCCGTAACAGATTCGCCGCAGACGGGAAATCCGTTCGGGTTTCCCCTCCAACTCACGGAAAAATTTTTCATCTCTTTTGAAAAATTTTTCGTGAACTCTTTCGTGAACAGCCCTTTTATAATCTCTTGAAAAAGGCGAAACCGCGCTTTTGCCTTTTTCCCCTTGCGCTCCGCGGGGAGCGTTCCGGAAGGGGGAAGGCGCGGCATTTATTTACGGCGTGCCCCTAAGATGCCGCGCCGAGGGGGAAAACGCCCGCCGAGCGCAGCGAACGGGCGGTTGCCCCATCCAATTCGGAAGATTTTGTTTTGTCAGCTCAAAACAAAATCTCCGAGCCAGTCATCAATGCCTGTTCTTCAATTCCGTGCACACATCCGACAGCTTCACGCCGGCGTTGGCGAGCAGGACGAGGGTGTGATAAAAGAGGTCCGCGCACTCGCCGACGATCTCTTCTCTGCTGTTGTTTTTGGCGGCGATGACCAGTTCGACCGCCTCTTCGCCCGTCTTTTTGGCGATCTTGTCGACGCCTTTTTCAAACAGGTAGGCGGTATAGCTGCCCTCGGCGGGGTTTTGTTTGCGGTCCTCGACGATGCGCTGCAGCTGCCCCAGCATCTCGGCGCCGGCCCCGCACTCCTGCACGGGCGTAAAAAAGCAGGTGTAGCTACCCGTATGGCAGGCCGCGCCGACCTGCTCCACTTTCAGAAGGACGCAGTCTTTATCGCAGTCGAGGTACACGCCGCGCACCTTTTGCAGGTGGCCGCTCTCCTCCCCTTTTTTCCACAATTTCCGGCGCGAACGGCTCCAATAATGGGCGTAGCCCGTTTCCAGCGTCCTGGCGTAGGCCTCTTCGTTCATATACGCCTGCATGAGCACTTCGCCGCTTTCGAAGTCCTGCGCGACGGCGCAGACCAGGCCCTGTTCGTTCCACTTCAATGTTTCCACGTTCATACCCTCCGGACGGGGATGCCCTGCCCCGCGAGATAGTCTTTGAGTTCCTTCATGTCCAATTCTCCGAAATGGAAGAGCGACGCGGCGAGCGCGGCGTCTGCCCCGCCTTCGGTGAGCACCTCGGCAAAATCTTCCCTGCGGCCCGCCCCGCCCGAGGCGATGACGGGCACGTTCACCGCGTCGGCCGCGGCCCGCGTGAGCACGATGTCGTAGCCGGCTTTGGTGCCGTCGCGGTCCATGCTGGTGAGCAGCACTTCGCCCGCGCCGAGCGAGACCGCCTTTTCGATCCACTCAACGGCGTCCAGCCCCGTATTGACGCGGCCGCCGTT
>CALVHP010000153.1 GCA_944328405.1 uncultured Clostridia bacterium | reverse complement strand
GCGGCCTATGCCGTGACCATGTACGTCTACTATCTCGTGCGCCGGAGTTGGACGCACCGCCGGTATACGGCGGAGATCTCGGTCATCGCCGCGGCGGCGGTGCTGAGTTTCGCCGTCCGCCTGGCGGCGCTGCTCTGCGGCGGGGCCGTCACCTTCGGCGGCGCGCTGGGCGATACCTTCCACGCCATCTACATGGCGATCGGCGGGTTTACCTTCGAAGGGCTGGACGGGGCGGGGGCCCTTCCCCTCTGGGGCGAGGTCCTGTACTACGGCGTCACGGTGTACGCGGGGCTGGTCGCGCTCAGCGTCATCACCGCGCGCGTCAGTTACGAGATCTTCAGCGCCGTCGGCTACGCCTTTACGCTGGCTTTCCGCAAGCGCCGGGATATCTTCGTCTTTACCGCCGTCACCGAAGACGCGCTGCTTCTGGCGGACAGCATCGACCGCAAGTACCGCGAAAAGCCGGACCCCGGGCGGAAAAACGTCGCTTCGTTATTCGGGACCGCGGGGCAAAAGGGCGGCATCCCGTTTGAAAAAAAGCGCCGCTGCCTCATCGTATTTTCGGGCAACGAGCTGGAACCCTTCGACCACAAAAACGAGCTGCACCGCGCCCTCATGAGCCGCGGCTATTACTACATGTCTTACGGAAAGCGCCGCAAAAAGGAGAAGGAGTTTCCGCTGACCAAAAAACTGCATATCGCCGTCGTGAACGACCCGGCGGAGAAAGGGAAAAAGACGAAAAATATCTTCCGCAGGTACCACGACGCCCGCCGCCACGTTTTTGCCGTGCGCGTGGGCAAGGCCCTGACGGGCGAAGAGGCTTCCAACAGCGATTTCGTGTTCGACGACATCCGCGCTTCGCTGCGCCGCCTGCCGGACGACGCCTTTGCCGCGGTCTGGCTGAATGCGGCGGCTGTCGCCGAGCGGGCGGTCAACGGGCCGTCCGACGTTCCGGTTGCCGAAAAACCGTCCGACCGCGAGCAGGCCGAACGGCAGCAAAGAGAACTGCAGGACGTTTACTCCCGCGTGGAAACGGAGAGGAAGACCTTCCTTTCCGCGTTTACGCAGCAGGCGGCCGCGGCGGCCCGAAAGGCGCTGTACACCGTCGTCGATTACCACATCCTCACCGACGACGAGATCAACTACGAGTTTTACGCGACGGAGCTGGACAGCATTTTGCACGATCTGTTCGCCGAGCGGCTCCGCACGGCCTTTGCCGGCCTGCTGCGCCGCGCCGAGCAGAGCCGCGCCGCCGGAAAAAAGGACAAGTACGCCGCCTTTGCCGACGCGGCCGAACGGCTGAGCCTGCGCTACCTCGAATTTGCGGAAGCCGCCGCGGCCGCGGCGGCGGAAGAGGCTTCGGCCCGCCTGGATCTGGCTGAATTCGCGGTCCGCGACGGCGAGCAGGCGAAAGTCAATGCCGAAAGCACCAATGCCTACTACGGTACGGACGAAACGCGCCGCAAGCTGGCGGAAGCGACGGACGATCTGCGCGTGTATGAAGAGGAGTGGCGCCGGGCGGCGGAAGACGTCTCCTCCCGTGCAGACGCGCAGGAAAAGCTCGCGCAGATGCGGAGCGTGCCGGCGCAGCAGCGCATCGAATGGTTTGCGGGCGCCGTATCCTGCGACGGGCCGATGCTCGGCTGCATCCGGCGGAACTTTCAGCTGCACATCTTCAACGAGGCGCAGCTCTCCGCCCGCGACTTTTCCATCCGCCGCACCGCGGCCTACCGCCGCGAAGACGGCTTCGAAGCGCAGGGCAGGGGGCTTTCGTCCGCCGCGGAACTTCCCTGGACGGACAGCCTGTTGCACCGCGACGTCGAAGTGCCTGAGCCTTCCTTCGACGGGGGAGACGGCGCGGAAGACCGCCTCGTTTACCGTGCGGTCGTTCTCGGGTTCGGCAAGACGGCGCAGTGCGCCATGAACGCGCTGCTCGTGCAGACCTCCGCCGTCGACGAAACGGGCATGCCGACGCAGTTTATCGCGGACGTATACGACCGTGCGGTCGACGAGCGCTGCGGGCTGTTTGCCTACACGCATCCGCTGTACCAGTGTTTCAAGTGCGAAGACTGCCTGCCGCTGGACGCAAAGCAGCTGCGCGACAAGGCTCTGACCCTCGACGACACCGCGCACCAGGTGCTGTACGACCGGTACCGCGACTTTGTCGGCCCGGACGATCCCGGTTACGAACGCGCGCCGGAGATCGTCAACGAGCAGATCGGTTTTCCGCGCATCTGCTTCCACAAGACGTCCAGTTTCGACCTCAACTTCATGCGCATGCTCGACACCGACATCAGCGGCGACGGTTCGTCCGTCAAAAACGCTGTGCGCGCCTTCATCATCTGTCTCGGCAGCGACGAGGCGAACATCCGCATGGCCAACGCGCTCATCGACGATTTCAAGCACGAGGTGTATGCGGGCGATTCCGCTGTGCCGACGCTGCAGACCGTCTACGTGCACATCCGCGACGAAAAGAACCGGCACCGCCTGAACTGGACTGCAGAAGACGAGGCCTTTTTCCGCCGCTGCAAACGCCGCCTCGTCGTGGTGCGGTTCGGCAACCGCGAGGCGATGTACAGCTACGACGGACTGCTCGAAGAGCGCCCCGCCGAAGCATTCAAGCGCATGTACGACCGCTTTTCCGCGGGCGTCGGCGCGAGGGAAGACCGCCGCCCGGATTGGGTGATGCAGATGACCGAACTGTTGCAGAAGACGGAAGAACACCCCCTCGACGCGGTGGATTTTTATCGCAAATCGGTCTGGCCGACCTTCCGCGAGATGCTGGGCATCGGCAGCGAAGAGCTGTACGGGAGTTGGCTGGACGCCGACGCGTATCTGAAACAGTCGAACGAATCCGTCTATCTGTTTGCAGACGTCTATGCGGGGCTGCTCTCGCAGAACGGGCTGACCATGAGCGACCTGAAGCGCTTTGTGCGCCTGGAAAAGGTGCGCTGGAACCGCTTTTACATGTCGAACGGCTGGATCTTCGGCGAGCCGGACGAGCCGGAACAGAAAAAGATGCGCCGCCGCGGCAAAGAGCACGACGGGCTGTGTTCCTTTGAAATGCTCGGCCGCGCCAAGGACAAAAAGGGGACGGTTTACAAACTTTACGACGCCGCCAACGTGCTCCTCGGGTATTTTGCCGGCGCCGGCTGGGCGGGCAAAGAGCCGCCCGAAACGAAAAAGAAAAGATCCTGAAAAACAGGGGAGATCGGAAAAGGATACGGCGGAGCCGCTCAGGCGGCTCCGCCGTATCCTTTGTTTTTGTTTTCGCCGCGGCTCAGGGCGGTTGTGAGTGCGGAAAAAATTTTTTCGGAAATTTTTTGTTTTTTTGCGAAAAAGCCGCGCGGGCCGCGTTCAATGCTATGTAAACGGCATGGAGGAAGGCGGCCGGGCCGAACGGCCCCCGCACGAAAGACGAGGAGGAATGTTCCATGTGATGTACCAAAGACCGGAAGAACAGAATACGCGGGCGGGCGCCTGCCGGAACGGGCGGCCGCCCCGGCGGGAGCGCCGGGCGAACGCGGCCGCCTTCCCGATCCGTGCCGGAACGAAATAAAAAAATCAGAAAGGAGTTACATATCCATGAGTGAAGAAAATATTCTTGCAGTCAAACGCAACATCGACGTCGTCTTCTGCATCGACGGCACGGGCAGCATGTCTCCCTGCATCGAATCGGTCAAGAGCAATGCGCGGCGTTTCCGCCTCGAATTCGTCAAGGCGATGTCCAAAATGGGCAGCGAGATCGACTCGATGCGCGTGAAGATCATCGTCTTCCGCGATTACGAATGCGACGGCAACAGCGCGATGCAGATCAGCCCGTTCTTCGAACTTCCTACCGACGAGGCGGATTTCGATAAGTACATGGCTGGCATCTCCGCGTCCGGCGGCGGCGACGCCCCCGAAAACGGCCTCGAAGCGCTGTACTACGCGATGAAGTCCGATTTCGCCACCGGCATGAAAGACCGCCAGGTCATCGCCCTGTTCACCGACGCCGACGCGCTTCCGCTCGGCAAACGCAAGGGCTGCGGCGAGTATCCGAGCGATATGGTCGACCGCGACGGCCTCATCGAAATGTGGGGCTGCGTCAAACAGGACAAGGACTTCAAACTCCGCGATATCTGCAAACGCCTGGTCATGTTCGCGCCTGCGGGCACCGAGTACGAAAAGCTCAAACCTCTTCTCACGCGCAGCGTCTTCGAACCCGTGAGCATGTCTTCCGGCCTCGGCGAGATCGACTTCAAGGAGATCATCGACATCATCGCCGCCTCCGCGTCGAGCGCGATGTAACGGAGGAAAATCATGATGAATGCCAATCTTCCGTCCAAAGACCGCTGCGTCGACATCGTGTTCTGCATGGACGGGACGACCAGCATGCGCCCCTGTTTCGAGTCGGTCAAGGCCAATTCGCTCCGCTTTTATGCGGATCTGACCCGCGCCATGACCGAACTCGGCAGCGCGATCACGATGCTGCGCACCAGGACCATCGTATTCCGCGATTATAAGAGCAACGGCGCCGAAGCCGTGCTGTCCAGCCGCTTTTTCGAGCTGCCCGACGAAGAGAAAGACTTTGCCGAGCATCTTGCAGGACTGAAAGTGCGGGGCGGCTGCGGCGAAGACGCCAACGGCCTCGAAGCGCTGTACTACGCGATGAAGTCCGATTTTGCGACCGGGGCGAACGACCGGCAGATCATCGTCCTGTTCGCCGATACCGACGCGATCCCTCTGGGGAAGCGCAGCCGGTTCGATTCGTACCCCAAAGACATGGTCGACCCGGACGGCCTGCAGGAAACGTGGATGTGCGTGCAGACGCGGCCCACGCGCCTTCGCGAACGCAACAAACGCCTGGTCATGTTCGCTCCGCCCGACACGGTGTACGAGCGGATGGGGCAGACGTATAACCGCAGCGTGTTCGTGCCCGTGCAGATCCATAAGGGGCTGGACGGCATGGCATTCGGCGACATTGTAAAAATCATAGCGGCGTCGGCAAGCGCGGCGTCCTGACGGACGCCGCTCCGCCCGCACGGAGGTCTTAGCATTGAAATACAGAGATTTTGAGGTTCATCCGGAATTTATCAAAGACGGGCGCATCCACTGGGTGGTCACGGGCAACGGCCTGTACATCCTCGGCGACCGGGACGGGCGCAGCTGGTTCATCAAGCGCGACATGCATCTGCGCCGCCCCGTGAAGGACATGCCCAAAGCGGTCTACGAGGCGCAAAAACCGATCGCCGACCACCGCGAAAAAAAGCAGCGCAAACTGCGCGACCGCATGAAGTCGCTCGACTGGGAAAAGGACGGCGTCGTCGCCGAAACCGAAAACTTCTGGGACGCCGACAACATGTTCGTTACGGTGACGCCCTTTATCGCCGGGCCGATCGCCGCGCCGGAAGCGATCTGCGGGCTGGGAAAAACGCCCTTCATTGCTCTGGCTTCGGCGATGGCGGCCGCGCTGGACAAGCTGCATGCCTGCGGCGTCATCCACGGTGACCTGAAAGAAAAGAATATCGTGATCACGCGCTCGGGAGGGGAGCTCAAACCCCATCTGATCGATTTCGATTCGGCCTATCCCGCCGACGAAGTCCCCGAGTGGCACAGCATCGGCGGAACGGACGGCTACCGCAGCCCCGAAATGGTCTATTACGCGGCGAAAGAGGGCGACGTTTCGCCCGATACCATCACCGCGGCGACGGACATCTTTACGCTGGGCATCGTATACCACCGCTGGTGGACGGGCGCCTTCCCCGGGATCGGGATGGAAAAGGGAGATCTGGGCACCGCCGTCTGTCTCGGAAAAGGGTATACCGTATCCAAGAAATTCGACGTCGTGATCGGCGACAAACGCGGCGCAACGCTGTATTCTCTCCTGGAATGGATGTTCGCCAAAGATCCCGCCGCCCGGCCGACCGCCAAGCAGGTCTTGCAGGTGCTTTCGGACGAACTCGAAGTGCCCGACGACTACCGCAAGGGCAGCGATATCAAGTCCATCCTGCCCGAACTGTGGGGGGCGCACGCGGCCGTGGCGGAACCGCTGACCGAAGCCGAACTGCGCGCCAAAGGGGTGCGCGCCTTCCAGCGCATCAACGAAGGGAGCGGCAGCGACGGCCTTTTGTACCGCGTGGCGATGGACGGCAGCGACGGCGAAAAGAAGTTTACCCTGGCCGAGCTCTGCGACGCGGGCCTCGCCCGCCGCAAGAGCGCCGCGTTCTGCACCCCGTGGGAAGAACACGGCATCGAACTGGAATCTTCGGACGTCTTTTTTGCCAAAGGGTATGCGGGCATCGAGCGCGCCGCGGCCAATTACCGCAAGCGTTACCTGCTGACCACCCTCGGCGGGCGTACGATCGACAAGGGCTGCGACTGGCTGATCGCCACCGGCCTCGCGCACTACAAGCGCTGCGAAGTTTCGGCGGATACGCCCTGGCCGGAAGACGGCGCGGCGTACGTGGCCGAAGAGCTTGCCCGTTCGGGCGTGAAGAGCGTCGCGCGCGTCGATCTGGGCGGCATGCATCGTTACAAAATCGTATTCGCGGAACGCGGCGGCGACAAGACCGTCGACGGCGTTCCCGGCAAAAACATGAAACTGATGGGGTTTATCAAGTAAATGAAAAATCTGGACTTCTACTTCTATTCCGTCCTGAAAAACGAGGACGCAAACCCGTATGTCGGCAGCGACGTGATCGCCGTTGCCGACGGGCTGGGCGGCTCCGGTTCGGCGGTGCATACGCTGCGCCCCGAGCAGTACGAAACGCTCCGCCAGGTGCTGTATAAAACCGTCCTTCCCGGGAACGGCTGGAGAGAAGACCCGCACCTGAGCGCTTATTTCGAAAGCCTGTTCCGCCCGATGACCGATTCTCATCCGGACACGTCGGCGCTGTGGGCCTCGCGCATCGTGATGGCGCGCTTCGTGTACGCCGCCGCGAAATGCCGTAACTCGCTCGGCGACCTGGCCGACCCGCAGGCGCGCCGCCGCCTGGCCGGATTTCTGGAAGGCGGGCTGCGCGATGTCGCTGCCGAATTCCGCCTCGAAAAGGGGCGGTTCGGCGGGCAGCAGCTCCTGCCGACGACCTTCGCCTCCGTGTTTTTGCGGGAGGAAGAGGAAGGCTTTGTCACGGCCGAGGCCGTGTGGGCGGGGGATTCGCGCTGTTATGCCCTGACGGGCACGGGGCTGAAACCTCTGAGCGTCGACGACGAAGACGGCACCGGCGCGATCACCAACCTGTTCTGCGTCGGCGAGAAAGAGGCGGTGCTGCATTACCGCCGCTTCCACCTGAAAAAGCCCTGCGCGGTGTTCGCCTGCAGCGACGGCGTGTTTGACCCGTACGCGGGGCACGAGCATCTCTGTGTGGAAAACGTGCTCCTGCGCGAGATCGGCCGCAGCACCTCCGCAGGCGAGCTGCGCAGCCGCCTGCACGATCATTATAAGCGCATCCATGCCGACGACGCCACGATGGCGTTCCGCTCGGTAGGCTTTGATTCGTACGCGGCGATGAAGCGCTTCTTTGCGCCGCGGGCGGCGGACGTCGCCCGGATGTACGACCGCCTGTGCCGTTTCCGTTCGCATCTGGAAGTTGCGGCGTGTTCGGAAGACGAGGTCGCCGGTTACGTCCGTTCGCGCACGTCCGATAAATTCGAGGCCGTCGTTGCGGCCGTCTGCGAGGCTCTGCGCACGAGAAAGGAAGACCCCGCCTGCGCGTCTTCGGTCCGCCTGGCCTATGAAGCCGCCTATGCGCGGCGCAAGGAAGAGACGGACGGCGCCTGCCGCCAGCGCCGCGATCGCCTGCTCGGCGAGATCCGCGCACAGTTCGAGGCCAATCCCGCGTCGGCGCACCTCTTCTTCGCCCGCAGCAAAAAACTGGCCGGCGTCGGCAAAAAATGCGAACGCGAAGCGGCCAGAATCGTCGAGTTCGCCCGCGCGCTCTGCGGCGCGCAGAAAGAATACGAAGCCAAAGACGGGGCGGTCAAGCGCCTGTACCGCGAATATGCCGAAAGCAAAAGAGTCGCCCGTGAGCACGCCGACCGGCTGTACAGCGCTTACAGAACGTTCCGCGCCGACCCCGCCCGCCGGGCCGAAGGCGTGCGCGCCTTCGACGCGTGCCGTTATATCGTGGAATGCGCCGATTTCGGGCGGGAACCGGACGCCGGGGCGCCGCGCGCCGAAGACGCGCGTTTCGTGCAGCCCGTCCGGCGCAAACGCGAAGAGCTGAAAAACGCGCAGGCCGCTCTCCCCGCGGCGGAAAAAGAGGTGCGGAAGCGGCACGACGCCTATATGCGCGCCGTTGCGGAATTCCTCTCGCGGTATGCCGGGGCGATCGACGCCGGTCTCTCCTCGCTTTTCGGGACGGAGCTTTTGAAAACGCTGTGCCCGGAGGAAGAAGCGCCCCGCGAACCGGACGGGCGCGCCGTTTTGCAGGACGTGCTCGACGCCCTCGCGCCCGAAAAAGCGCGGGTCGTCGACGAGATCGTCCGCTCTCTGGCGGCGTCGCCCGCGCAGCCTTCCGCGGCGGACGCGCTCTACAACGGCACGCGGCTTTCGAAATTCCGCCTGTTCTATGCGATGAAAGGGGAGGAAAACGGCGAGTTTGCGGCTTTTGGCAGGGAACTCCCCGCTTTCGAAGAGAAGTACGAAAGCCTGCTCCGTGCGCCGGCGGCCGTGCCTGCGGCCGGTTCCGCGCCCGCACCGGCGGCCGTGTCCGCGGCGGCAAACGCGCCTGCGGAGCCCGGCGGGACGACGGGGGGACCGCCCGCGGTATAAGGCCGCGGAAAACCGCGCAAGACAAAAAGAGAGCCGCGGGGGAGGAAAATCCCCCGCGGCTCTGCCTTTACGGTTTCAGGGGCGCATGTCCGGCAAAGCGCCCGGCGAACTTGTTCTTGCGCACCGCCTCGTAGGCCAGCACCGTGGCGGCGACGCCGACGTTGAGCGAATCGCAGCTCCCTTCCATGGGGATGGCGATCATCCGGTAATCGTCGCCCTCGTACCATTCGCGGGAGATGCCGTAGCGCTCGCTCCCCATCACCAGCGCGGCGCTGCGGCCGAACGGTTCTTCAAAATAATACAGTTCGGCGCGCGTGTCCGCCAGATACACGGTCACGCCCTTCTGCGCGAGCCATTCGCGGCAGTGCTGCACCGTGTCGAACTCATACCAAGGCACGGAGAGCACCGCCCCCTGGCTGCCCTTGATGAGTTTGGGGTGGGTCATGCGCGCCTTGCGGTTGCATAAAAACACGGCGTCCAGCCCCGCGCCGTCGGCCATGCGCAGCATGGTCCCCACGTTGCCGGGGATCTCCACGCCGTCCAGCACGAGGATGACCGCGTCGTCGTTCGGTTCGAAGGCGGCGAGGTCGCGGCAGGGGAGTTTGGCCAGGGCGAGCAGCCCGTCGGGCTGGCCGCGCTCGGAGATCTTTTCGAAGGTCCTGGCCGAAACGGTGTAGCGTTCCTCGGTGCGCGCGCAGAGGCGCCTGACCAGCGCGCAGGCTTCGGGCGTGCGGATGTGTTCGGGGCAGATCACCAGCGAATCGATGGGTGTGCCGAATTTTTCGCACAGCTGCAGGATCCAGATCCCTTCGGCGGTGAACAGCTTGTGCGGGTTGGGCTTGGTGTTGGAAAGGATGCCCTTGATCTGCTTGATCTTCGGGTTCTGCTCCCCGATGGGCTGAAAGCGGTATTCTTCCGCGATCGTTCCGATGGTTTCGTTCATGCCCCGATACTAACAGAAAAGCGCCCCGTTGTCAAGCGGGCGAGTGTCGGCGCGGCGGATTTCCGCATACAATGACAACGAGCGAATTGTACGGCGGTTATCGGGATGAACAGAGGAAGTTCGGCCCGCACGGCGCATGCGTGCTGTGCGGGCATCGTCAACAGAGCGGTCATAGCCAACGTCACGGCCATTTTGTTTGTGCCGCTGATGCAGGTGTACGGGTGGTCTTATGGGCAGGCAGGCCTTCTGACGGCCGTCGGCTTTGCCGCGCAGACGCTTGCGGACGTCGCCCTGCTCTTCCTCATCGACCGCGCGCCCTGCAAACTGCTCGCCCTGCTCGCCTGCGGCGTATCCTGCGCGGGGCTTTTGTTTTACGGCGCCGTGCCCCTTTTTTTCGCGCCGGACGCGGTCTTTGCGGGGATCGCCGCCGCCACGGCGGTCTTTGCTTTTGCCGGCGGCATGCTCGAGGTCATCCTCTCCAACGTCGCCGAGCGCCTCCCCGCGCGCTTGGGCGATCTGTTTTTGCTGCACACCGTCTACGCCTGGGCGCAGGTCGCCGTGTCGCTCCTGCTTCTTGCAAGCCTCTCCCTGTTCGGGGCAAAGCACTGGAATCTGGCCCTGTTCGCGTTCGCCGCCGCGCCCGTTGCGGCCGGCGCGATGATCGCCCGCAGCGAATTTCCGCCCCGCGCGCCCGCCCGGCCGGAGCGCGCTTCCTTCCGCCCGTTTTATCTCCTCGCCGTCGGCGCGGTCTTTTTCGGGTACGGGGCGGAGGTGGTCATGAACCAGTGGATCTCCGCCTTCGCGGCGGACGTGTTCGGTTTCGCCGCGGGCGGCACGCTCGGCTGCGCGCTCTTTGCCCTCTGCCTCGGCGTCGGCGGGGCGCTCTACTTCGCGCTCCTGCGCAGGAGGGGAACGCTGCCCCTTTCCGTGCTCGCGGCCGCGGCATTGCTTTCGGCCGGCGCCTACGCGCTGGCGGCGCTCGTCTCCGTGCCCGCCCTGGCCCTCGCCTGCGCCGCGGCCTGCGGCCTGTTCGTCGGCGTCCTTTCGCCGGGCGCGATGACGGCCGCCGGCGAGGCGCTCCCGCATGCGGGCGGGTGGATGCTCGCCTCCCTCGCCGTGGCGCAGGATGTCGGCGCGGCCGTCCTGCCCGCCGCCGCGGGGGCCGTGTCCGATGTCTCTTCGCTGCAGACGGCCTTCCTCGTCTCCGCCGCGGTGCCGCTTCTGGCCGCGCTGTTCCTGTTTTTCATGCACCGCGCCCGCCGCGGCGGGCAGGGGCGGGGCTGAACGCGCCGCGCGCCTTGCGGGGCGGGCGCGGTGCTCTTTTCATCGTTCCCGAAAAAGTGTGCCGTATCGCTGGAAATCGCGCGCGGTTTGTGGTATACTGAAAACGGAACGCGGCGGGCTGCCCGCCGCCGGAAACACGATCGGGAGCGTTGTTTGGTTATGGACATGCAGGAAGCGATGCGCGCGCGCCATTCGGTGCGCGCCTATGAAGACCGTCCCCTGGACGGGGAGGCCCGCGCGGCGCTGGAAAGGGAGATCGCCGCCTGCAACGAGGCGGGGGATCTGCGGATCTGCCTCCTCGAAGAACAGCCGGAACTGTTCCGCGGCCTGGCGGGCTACGGCAAATTTACGGGCGTGCGCAACTGCATCGCGCTCGTGGGGAAGGTGGCGGAAGACCTCAACGAACGGGCCGGCTATTACGGCGAACGGCTGGTGCTGGAAGCGCAGCGGCTCGGGCTGAATACCTGCTGGGTCGCGCTCACCTTTTCCAAACGCCGCACGCGGCGCGCCGTAAAGTTGGGGCGCGGCGAAAAGCTGGTCTGCGTCATCGCCGTCGGCTACGGCAAAACGCAGGGCGTGCCGCACAAAAGCAAGACAGCCGAAAAGGTCAGCCGCGCGCACGAGGCGCCCGCATGGTTCACGGCGGGGGTGGAGGCGGCGCTGCTGGCCCCCACGGCGATCAACCAGCAGAAATTTTTCTTCACCCTCGTGGGCGAGCGCGGCGTGCGCGCCGAATGCACGGGCGGCTTTTACGGCACCATCGACCTCGGCATCGCCAAGTACCACTTCGAACAGGCGGCCGGCAGAGAAAATTTCGACTGGGTCCCGTAAAGCGCGGGGCGCCCGGCGCGGGGATTTTTATCGCCCGGTCCGGCGGGCCTCTGCGCGGCCGGACGGTTTTCCGTACCTCCGGCCTGTGCGGGGCGCGGGCCTGCGGGCTTCGGCCTGCGCGGTCCTTGCGGGAATTAAGGATATTCAGAGAAACGGCGCGCGGCCTCTCTCCAAGGGAGGCCGCGCGCCGTTTGTCCGTTCAGCCGCGTTCCTGTTCCGCGTGGCGGTCAGGGGTGACGAGCACCGTTTTGAAATCGGTGTACGTCACGAACCCGGCTTTGGCTTTGGAGGGCTTTTTCACGAAGCGCCTCTCGCAGTGGTCCACGGGCACCTTGCCGCCCGCCTTCGCGTCCGAAAACCAGGCACAGATCTGGGCGGCGGCGAGCAGGACGTCGTCGGGCACGGCCCGCCCCGCCGTGCGGATGAGCACGTGCGAACTGTGGTATTTCTGCGTGTGCAGCCATACGTCGTTCGCCGCCGCTTCGCGCAGCAGCCGGTCGTTCTGCACGTTGTTGCGCCCCGCGAATACGTCGAAGTCGCCGATGCGGAAAGAGCGGAAGGGCACGGCCGGCGCCGCCTTTCTGCGCTTTTGTTCGGGCGGCAGGATGCCCGCCCCGCGCAGCTCTTCTTCGATCTCCACCAGGTCGAGCGCGTTTTCTGCCCGCCGCAGCGCCGCCAGGGCGCTTTCGGCATATTCGAGTTCGGCCTCGGTCTCCGCCTTCTGCGGCGCGATCGCCGCCACCGTGCGTTTCTGTTTGTTGTACTTTTTGTAATACTTCTGCGCGTTCTGCGCGGGGGAAAGGGTCTTGTCCAGCGCGATCTTCACCCGCGGCGCCTCTTCGTCGTAATAGTTGACCAGTTCGCACCCGTCCATGCCCTTGCGCAGGGCATAGATGTTCGCCGTGATCAGTTCCCCGAAGACGCGGTTTTTTTCCATGTCCGCACAGGCCCGTTCCCGCTCGAGCAGGAGGGCGAGTTTCTTCTCCTCCTTCTTTTTGCGCGCGAGGAGGGCGCTTTCCAGCTTCCGCTTTTTTTCGGAAAAGTCGCGCGCGTTTTCCCGTTCGGTGTAATAGGCGTCCGCCGCCGCCAGTACGCAGGGGTACGGTTCGCCCCCGTCGAAACGCGCGTGGAAATCCTTTGCCTCGCCCGAAGGCGCGCGCTCGACGGCCGGGCGCACTTCGTCCGAAAGGACGCAGCCGCGGATGCGCTCCGCGACCTCGCCCGCGCGGGCGGGGAACGGCTCCGCCCGCTCGCAGCCCAGCGCCCGCGCCAGGATGCGGCAGGTCGAAAGGGCCAGCCCCGCCGCGTTCGCCGCCAGAAATTCGGCGAAATCGCCCCCCGCAAACGCAGAGAGCCGCTGCGCGAGGGCGGCGGCGTCCGTCGGGTCGGCCTTGTCCTGCGGTTCGGGCAGGCGGTAGGGCACGCCGGGGAACAGCGCGCGCTTGTAATTCTCCTGCAGGGAAGAAACTTTCAGCGCCCCGAGGATGACCCCGTTTTCCACCAGGACCAGGTTGGAGTATTTCCCCATGATCTCGGCGTACAGCACCCGCTCGGCGCGCATGAATTCGCCCGCGCAGTCGAAGGTGAAGGCGAGGATGCGCTCGAAGCCGACCTGCGCCACAGAAAGGAGCGCTGCCCCCGTCAGATGCTTGCGCAGCAGCATGCAGAAATTGGGCGCCGCGTCGGGCGCCGTGCGCGGCGCGGCCGAAAGGCAGGCGCGCGCCATCGACGCGTTGGTGTTGAGCAGCAGCTTTTCGGTGCGCCCGTTCGCGTAGAGAAGGATGTCGACCTCGTCGCGCGAGGGCTGGATGATCTTGTTGACTTTCCCGCCCGCGAGTTTTGCGTGCAGTTCCCGCGCGATGTGGCGGAGCGTAAATGCGTCTTGCGGCATCTGTATTTTCCTCAGTTTTCCGTG
>CALVHP010000152.1 GCA_944328405.1 uncultured Clostridia bacterium | reverse complement strand
CTCGAATGGCAGGCGCTGCCCCCAGCCGAGCCGCTGCGCCTCGCGCCCGGCAAAATCGAGCCGCGGCATGTCGAACGCCGCGTCCGGCGGGACGAGTTTTTCCCGCCAGTTTTCCGCGGTCAGTTCTTCCGGCGCGACGGCGTTTTCGAGACGGAACGGGCCGCTCTGCTCGCGCACGAGTTCCGTCATGATCGCCTCCGTTCCGCACGCCGCCGCGAGATCGCGCGCCAGCGACCGGATATAGGTGCCTCCGCCGCAGGCGATGCGGAAGGCGAACCCGTCTTCACCGACCCGCTCTAAAAGGGCAAACGAGCGCACCCGCACCGTTTTGGCCGCGAGCACGGGCGCCTCGCCGCGCCGCGCCAGCTTATAGGCCCGCACGCCGTTCACGCTCTTGGCGCTGAACGCGGGCGGGATCTGTTCGAGCGTGCCCGTCAGCGCGGGCAGCGCCGCCTCGATCTCGCTCTGCGCGGGAACGGGCAGCCCCGCACGCAGGACCGTGCCCGTCGAATCGAGCGTGTCTGTTCCGATCCCGAAGCGGAAGACGGCGCGGTACACCTTTTCTTTGTCGAGAAGGTACCCGAACAGTCGCGAGGCGTTCCCTACCGCCACGGGCAGGACGCCGACGGCCAACGGGTCGAGCGTACCCATATGCCCGCAAGGCCCGCCGACGACGCGGCGCACGCGCGACACCGCCGCCGCGCTGGACATCCCCGCCGGTTTATTGAGATTGATAAAGCCGCTTTCGCTGATCAAATCGGTCACTCCGTCGCAATAAAAAAGCGCGCGCACAGCACGCGCGCCGTTTTTCAATCCTGCAGATGCTGCAAAATGGTAAAGCGCAATTTGTCGATCACTTCTTCGAGCTCCCCGAACAGCATACAGCCGCTCGCCAGGATATGCCCGCCGCCGCCGTATACGGCCGCGATCGCATTGACGTCTGCCCGGCCGCTCGAACGCAGCGAGACCTTGTAACGGTCGTCGCCCGTTTCCAGCAGGCAGGCCGCGACCTCTACGCCGTCAACCGACAGCGGGAAGTCGATGAATCCCTCCGTCACGTCGGATGTGGCGCCGCACGATTCGAGCATTGCGCGCGTCACGCAGATCACGGCGATGCGCCCCTCCGCAAAATAGCGGATGGCGCTCATCGTGCGCCCGTACAGAAGCGCGCGAGCCGCCGACTGCTTTTTGAACATGTAATACTGGATCGTATGGATGTCCGCCCCGCAGGACGCCAGTTTAGCCGCCGCAAGGAAGGTTTTTTCCGTCACGTTGGCGTGCGCGAAATTGCCCGTATCCGAACTCAGCCCCAGCATGATGTAGTTCGCCGCCTGCGGCGTGAGCGTTACGCCGAGGCAGTCGGCCAGTTCCGCCATGATCTCGCAGGTCGCCGCGCGCTCGTCGACGTAACAGCAGTCGCCGTAACGCGTGTTGGAAATGTGGTGGTCGATGTTGAACTTCGGCTTCTTCGCGCGGGAAAACGCGTCGCAGAGCGTTCCGAGCCGCCGCTCCTCGCTCGAATCGACGGCGATATACGCTTCCGCCGATTCGTCCGGGACATTTCCGATCTCGCGCATCCCGGGAAGAAACCAGAATTTTTCGGGGATCGGCCCTTCGCACACGACGCGGCAGCGTGCGCCGCACATGCCGAGCATCGCCGCAAGCCCCATCCCCGCGCCGAGCGTATCGCCGTCGGGACGCATATGACAGAAAATCGTCGCACTCTTCAATTTTTTCAGGCGGTCGGCCATCTCTTGCAGCGTCATCCGTTCTCCTTACTCTTTCCGATGCATCCCGGTTACTGCCGGGGATCTTCTCCCTCGTGCAGCCCCTTGATGATGCGGTCGATCTTTTCGCCGTATTCCATGGTGCCGTCGCGCAGGAAATGCAGTTCGGGCACCGTGCGCATGCGCATCACCTGCGCCAGCTCGTGACGGATAAAACCGGCATGCTCGCAGATGGTCGCAAACGTTGCGGCCTCTTCCTCGGCGTTTTTGCCGAGGATGCTGATGTAAATTTTGGCGCTTTTCAGATCGGGCGCCACGTCCGCCTTGGTCACGCTGACCAGGCCGCGGACGCCGTCCGTCTTGTCCTTCAGCTGATGGAAGATCACGTCGTACACGGCCTTCTGGTATTCGGAAGAAAGCCGTTCGCCGCGTTTTGATT
The DNA here is from genome assembly GCA_944328405.1 of uncultured Clostridia bacterium. GTDB lineage: Bacteria > Bacillota > Clostridia > Christensenellales > Borkfalkiaceae > Borkfalkia. Next base: position 8,622 of record CALVHP010000152.1, on the reverse strand, counting down.
TCATGGCGCCCTCCTCCCCGCCGTTACGACGGGATCTGTTCGGTGATATAGCACTCGATGACGTCGCCGACCTGGATTCCGTCGAACCCTTCGATGCTCACGCCGCATTCGAACCCGCCGGAAACTTCTTTCACGTCGTCTTTGAAGCGCTTGAGCTGGCGCACGGCGCCCTCGACGATCATGACGTCGTCGCGGTAGATGCGCAGCTTGCCGTTGCGTACGATCTTGCCCTCGGTCACATAGCAGCCGGCGACCATGCCGACGCCCGTGATCTTGAACGTCTGCAACACGTCGCACTTGCCGGTCATGACGTCGCGGTACTTCGGCGCAAGCATGCCCTTGAGGGCGGCCTGAATGTCGTCGAGCAGTTCGTAAATGATGCGGTACAGCCGCACGTCGACGCCGCTGCGCTCGGCCAGCGCGCGCGCCTTGGCGTCGGGGCGCACGTTGAAACCGACGATGATCGCGTCCGAAGATTCGGCCAGCATGACGTCCGACTCGGTGATCGCGCCCGCGCCGCTGTGCAGGATGTTGACGCGTACCTCGTCGTTGGAGAGTTTCAGCAACGACTGTTTGACCGCTTCGACCGAGCCCTGCACGTCGCCCTTGACGATGATGTTCAGCCCCTTGATCTTGCCTTCGGCAATGCGGCCGAACACGTCGTCGAGCGTCACGCGGGACTGCGCCTTGATCATCGATTCGCTTTCCTTGCGTTTGCGCTCGTCGAGCACCTGTTTGAGAAGTTTATCCTGCTCGACGGCGATGATCGAATCACCCGCGTTGGGGACGTCTTCCAACCCGAGGATGGAAACCGCCATCGACGGGCCGGCCGATTTGACCGTGCGGCCCTTGTCGTCGATCATGGCGCGGATCCTGCCGGAAGTCGTGCCGGAAATCACGTTGTCGCCCGTGTGCAGCGTGCCGTTCTGGATGAGCACGGAGGCGACGGGCCCTTTGCCCTTGTCGAGTTTGGCCTCGATGATGGTGCCGCGCGCCATCTGGTTCGGGTTGGCTTTGAGCTCGCGCACTTCCGCCACGAGGCTGATCGTTTCGAGAAGTTCTTTGATGCCCTCTCCCGTCTTGGCGGATACGGGGCACACGATCACGTCGCCGCCCCATTCTTCGGGGACCAGGCCGTTGTTGACCAGCCCCTGCTTGACGCGGTCGAGGTTGGCCTCGGGTTTATCCATCTTGTTCACGGCGACGATGATGGGCACGTCGGCCGCTTTGGAATGGTTGATCGCCTCGACGGTCTGCGGCATGATGCCGTCATCCGCCGCCACGACCAGCACGACGATGTCCGTTACGGACGCGCCGCGGGCGCGCATCGCGGTAAAGGCCTCATGGCCGGGCGTATCGAGAAACGTGATCGCCTTGCCGCCCACCGTCACCGAATAGGCGCCGATGTGCTGGGTGATGCCGCCGGCTTCTCCGGCCGTCACGTTGGTGCTGCGGATCTTGTCGAGCAGCGAGGTCTTGCCGTGGTCTACGTGGCCCATGACGGTCACGACGGGCGGGCGGGTCACATACCCTTCTCCGCCGCCGACTTCTTCGCGGTAGATCTCGTCGAGAGCTTCTTCGGCCGTCTTTTCGGGTTTGTATTCGAGCTCGATGCCCAGATCGCTGGCGATGTATGCCGCGGTATCGTAATCGAGCGAATCGTTGATGGTCTTGGCGATGCCTTCCTTGAACAGGCGCTTGGTGATCTCCACCGCCGTGATGCCGAGCTTTTCGCTGAGGACTTTCAGCGGGATGTTGTCGCTCGTGACGACGGCGTGCTCGATCTTGATCGTCTGCACGGCCTGCTGCTTCTGCTTTTTCACGCGCAGTTTGCGGTAGCCGCTCTTATCCTCGTCGAAGTCGGAAACGGAGACCTGCTGTTTGACGAGCGCGCGCTTGCTGAGCGTGCGTTTCTGTTCGGTATACGGCTTGTCGTACGTCTTTTTCTTGGCCGTCGGTCCCTTGGCCGCGGCGGGTGCGGGCGCGGGAGGCGTGAACCGGTTGGCCGGCGCGGGACGGGCCCCCGCGGCGGGACGGCCGCCCGGAACAGGGCGGGTACCTGCCGGTGCGGGACGGCCCGGCTGAACGCGGGACGGATAGGCGGCGCGCGCGCCTGCGTTCGCGGCGCCCTGTGCGGGACGGGACTCGGGCGCGGGAACGTACGTCTTGCGCGGCTGCGTCAGCGCCCGGCGGCGTTCGCGGTCGGCATACTGTGTGCGGATGATCTGTTCGCCGCCGCGCTGCACGGTCGTCGGGCGGTTGGCGGCAGGCGCAGCGGGAGCCGCTGCGGCCGGGGCCGCTTCCTCCGCCGGCTGCGGCGCGGGCGCTTCCGCGGCCGGGGCCGGTTTTTCGCTCTCTTCGGCGCGATCTTCCCGTTTCGCTTCTTCCGGCTGTTTCTTTTCTTCCGGCTTCGGTTTCTCCGGCTGCGGCGCTGCAGGTTCTTCTGCCCGGCTTTCCGGCGCGGATGCGGGAGCCTCCGCTTCGACGGGCTGTGCCGGCGCGGGCGCGGGGACCTCGGCCTCGGCAGGGACCGCCGCGGCCGCGGGCTCTTCCGCAGGCACAAACTCTTCCTCCTGGGCGCGCTGGCGTGCCAACGCCTCCAGATCCGAGAGTTTGTGCAGGATCTCGCTCACCTTCTTTTCCGTGCTCTGCACGTTTTTAAGAAGGGATTCGACCCCGTCCGCTTTCAAGAGGTTCGCAATCGTTTCGATATTTGCGTAGTTGTTCTTCTTTGCTTCTGCCATCTTGCTAAATGTTGCCTCCCGCATAGTGTCTGTATTGGTCGTCCGCCGCCGACAAAATCGCTTTTGCCAACCCGCGGTCTCTCACCGCCGCCAGCTTGCAGTTCTCTTTTCCCGTCAGCGCTTCGAGGCGGCCTTCTTCACAGAGAATCAGCTCGCAGCCGAAGCGCTTCTGCAGCTTGAGCGCGTTTTTTTTGGAATTTTCGGACGCGCCGCCGCACAGAAGGAGGAGATGCACGTCCCGTTTCAATGTATCCACCGCGTTGAACCCGCAGGTCAGTTTGCCCGCCTTGATGCAGAACCCGATGTAACTTTCCGCCTTACTTCTTAGCAAAAAAGTCCTCCTCGATCTTCTCATACACCTCCGCCGGGATCTCCGACGAAAATGCCTTGTTGAGAAGGCGCGCCTTTTTCAGTTTTCGGATGCAGTCCGGATTGTCGCACACATACGCCCCGCGCCCGGCGGCCTTGCCCGTAAAGTCGATGAACGCGTCCCCTTCTTTGGGTTTGACGACGCGGAGCATCTCCTTTTTCGGCTTGGATTCATGGCAGGCGACGCACATGCGCATGGGGATCTTTTTGACTTTCACGCAGGCACCTCCACGCGGCCGGGTTTATTCTCGCGGCTCGCTGTCCTCTTCCGGATATTCTTCTTCGGGCGCCTCTTCGACGGCGCGCAGTTCTTCCATCTTCGCCGCCACGCTCTCGCTCTTGACGTCGATCTTCCAGCCGGTGAGACGCGCGGCCAGGCGCGCGTTCTGCCCGTCGCGGCCGATGGCCAGCGAAAGTTTGTCGTCCGGCACGACGGCGATCGCCGACTTTTCGTCGATCTGCGTGACGGAGAGCACTTTGGCCGGCGAAAGCGCCTTGGCTATGAATTCGAGCGGATTTTCGCTCCATTGGATGATATCGACTTTTTCGCCGTTCAGCTCCGCCACCACGGCGTTGACGCGCGCGCCCTTGTTGCCGACGCAGGCGCCGACCGCGTCGACCTGCGGATCTTCGCTGGCGATGGCCATTTTCGTGCGCTGGCCCGCCTCGCGCGAGATCGCCTTGACGACGACCGCGCCCGACTTGATCTCGGGCACCTCTTCTTCGAACAGGCGCTTGACGAACCCTGCCGAGGTGCGCGAAACGAGGACCTGCGCCCCGCGGCCGCTGCTTTTGATGTTTTTGACGTACACTTTGAGGCGGTCGTTCACCTCGTAGCGCTCGCCGGGGACCTGGTCCTGCGGGAGCATGATGCCTTCGATCTGCCCTTTGCCCAGTTCCACGTACACGCACTTGGCGTCCACTTTGCGGACGACGCAGCTCATCAGCTCGAACTTTTTATCCGAAAACTCGTTGAGCGTATTGTCGCGCTCGGTCTCGTGGATCTTTTGCAGGATGACCTGTTTGGCCGTCTGCGCGGCGATGCGGCCGAAATCTTTGGGGACGAATTCTTCATACACGAGATCCCCCACCTTGTAACTTTTTTTGAGCCGCTGCGCCTCTTCGATCGAAATCTCTTTTTCGCGGTCGGTCACTTCTTCCACGGCCGTGCGGACGGTATAATATTTGATGCTGTTCTTTTCGGGATTGATGCGGATATCGACGTCCCCCGCGCCGCCTTCGTACTGTTTTTTGTACGCAGAGATCAGAGCGTTCCGGAGCGCGTCGATAAAAACTTCTTCACTGATCCCCTTTTCCGCTTCCAGATCCGCCAAAGCCTCGAAAAACTCTTTGCTAACCATTGTCCTTCTCCTCGATGATTTTGATTGAAGTAAGCCGCGGCGCCGATCAGTCGAACTCGATCGCCTGCGAAATTTTTACGATCTGCGAAAGGTTGAGTTTGAGCACCTCGTCCCCTTTCTGCACGGTGATGTTTGCCGCCGCTCCGTCGTATGCGAGCAACACCGCTTCGAAAAACTTTTCGCCGCGGATGGGCGCAAACAGCTTGATCTCTACCTTTTTCCCGAGATTTTTCTGAAAATCGCTGTCCTTTTTGAACGGGCGGTCCAACCCGGGGCTGCTGACGTTGAGCGTATACGGCTGCCCGAACGTGGGGTCAAGCTCGTCGAGCGCGGCATCGGCCGCGTTGTGGAACCGTTCGCAGGCGTCCAGGTCGATGCCGCCCTCTCGGTCGGTATCCAGAAACACGGTCAGAGACGGATGTTTCCCCTGCCGGAACACGACCTCGTACAGCTCCACGCCCTGCGCCGCGGCGATCGGCCGCAGGGCCGCTTCGATCTCCTGCAACGATTTTACTTTCAACGGCGTGTCCCTCCCCGGCAAATGCCCGCATAAAAAGATTTGAGAGCGGGCTCCCACTCTCAATCTCATGCTAACGTATATTCAGTATCCATATTATACCACAGCGTTATGCTTTTGGCAAGCATTTTTTCGCTTTTATCAGCTCGATAAAGATTTTTGCCGTCGCGAGCGCGTCGTCTCCGGCGCGGTGGTGGTTGAAAACGACGCCGTAATGATCGGCAAGCGTATTCAGCTTGTAATTGCTGAGGAACAGAAAACTCTGCGCGATGGTCATCGTATCGAACGTTCTCTGCTCGAACATGTAATCTTCCTGCGCGCCGTAATACTGGATAAATTTGTAGTCGAACTGCACGTTGTGCCCCACGAGATAGCAGCCGTCGCAGAACTTGTAAAAATCGGGGATCACTTCCGCAATTTTGGGCGCGCCTTTGAGCATCTCGTCGGTGATGCCCGTCAGCCGCACGATCTCGGCGTCGAGCTTGCGCTGCGGGTCGACAAAGGTCGTGAATTTTTCGCGGATCTCGCCGCCGACGATCTTGACGGCGCCGATCTCGGTGATCGCGTCCATGTTCCCGCCCGTGGGCGTGTTGACCAGGCCCGTCGTTTCCAGGTCGAACACGACGAACGAGTTGTTCACCAGATCGTCCGGCAGGGCCGCCTGTTCGAACAGGTTGAGCTGGTTGTAGTCGACGATCTTTTCGGGCCGCACCGTCGTATAGCGCGCAGGCACGGGCCTGCCCTTCCGCTTTTCGGGCACGAAGCCGGCCGGCTGCGCGCCGCGGTTGATATAGCGGGCGGTGTAGCTGAGCCGCTCGTTGTACAGCTCGTTCGCGCCCGTACAGACGATGCTGTCCCCCACTTTCAGTTCGCGGATCTTCGCCTCCGTCTTTTTCCGCGGAAAATAGGAAAAGGACAGCGCGCCCGTCTTGTCGCTGATCGTAAAACGGATGTAGGGTTTGCCCTTCTGCGTTTCGCGCTCCTGGATGTGCGTGATCTCGCCGCAGACCGTGAGCGTGTCGCTGGCGAAGGTACAGTCGGAGATATACGTCGCCAGCCGGGGGGCTTCCGCCAGGTCGATGCCTTCAAAATCGACGACCGGGAAATTGCGCACGGGGCGATAATCGTCGTCGGACGGCAGCTCGTCCGCGTCGTCTTCCTCTTCGTCGGAAGGGACGCCGCCCTTTTCCTTGTCGGTCAGCCCGCCGCGGAACGCGTTGCAGAAGCTGTGCGAGAGCATCGCTTCGACGCTCTCCATCAGCGCCGGGTTGCGTTCGAAATAGCCGCGCTCCGCCTCGTCGACGCCGAACGTGAACCGGACGGGGTCGCCGAGCTCGACTTCGATGTCTTCGTCGCGGATGCAGGCGGCCGCGGCGCTGTAATTTTCGGAGAGAAACCGCAAAATCGCGTGGCGGACCAGCTGCGGGTCGGCCACGTGCTTGCGGATGCGGATCTGCGCCGAAAACCCTGCCGGAGCCGCCTCTTCCGCGGCGGCCAGAGCCGCCTGTTCGGACGCGGCGGGATACGCGGCGTCCGTGACGAGTTCAAACAGACATTTTTTTGCCCGGACGTCGACGACGATCTTCCGGAGCACGGCGCGCGCCAGCCCCTCTTCCGCGCGGACGCGCGCCAGAAATTCTTGTTGATCCATGATTCGTGTTTTGCCTTCCGTCATTCGGACAGCGCTCTGTCCAGTTCTTGCAGGAACGCGGCTTCGGCTTCCGCCGCCGGCACCGTGCGGTACGGCTCCCCTTTGCGGAACAGGACGCAGCGGTCCGTTCCGCCGGCAATGCCGAGGTCGCAGTCTTTCGCCTCGCCCGGGCCGTTGACGACGCAGCCCATGACCGCGACTTTGAGACGCTTTTTCACGCCGAACACGCGGCGCTCCACTTTCTGCGCCAGCGCCATGCTGTTCCAGGCGCAGCGGCCGCACGTCGGGCAGGAGATCACTTCGACGAACTCCTGTTCCAGGCCGCAGGCGCGCAGGATGCGCTTTGCCGCATACACTTCTTCGACGGGATCGTCCGTCAGGGAAACGCGCACCGTGTCGCCGATCCCTTCCAGCAAAAGCGCGCCGATCCCGACGCTGCTTTTGACGATGCCCGACTCTTTCGTGCCGGCTTCGGTCACGCCCACATGCAGCGGATGGTCGGTCCGCCCCGCGAGCATGCGGTAGGCGGCGACGGTGAGCGGGACGGACGAAGCCTTGACGGAAATGACGATGTCGTGCACGCCGTGCCGTTCGAGCACGGCCACGTTTTGCAGCGCGCTTTCGACGAGCGCTTCCGCCGAACGGCCGTATTTTTGCAGATGTTCCTTCTCGATGCTGCCCGTATTGGCCCCGACGCGCACGCTGATGCCGTGCGAGCGGATGCAATCGGCCACGGCGGCGATCTGCTCTTCGCCGCCAATGTTGCCCGGGTTGATGCGCACCTTGTCCGCCCCGCTCTCGATGGCGAGGACCGCCAGTTTTGCCGAAAAATGGATGTCGGCCACCACCGGCAGCGGCGACGCGTCTTTCAGGGCGCGGACGGCGCGGGCGTCTGCCTCGTCGCGCACGGCGACGCGCACGATCTCGCACCCCGCCGCGGCCAGCCGGCGGATCTGCGCGAGCGTCGCGGCGGTGTCGGACGTCGGCGTCGTGGTCATCGACTGAATGCGCACGGGCGCTCCGCCGCCGATGGCGACTGCGCCCGCAAAAACCTGTCTTGTCATATCGGCACCGAGATCAGTCCTTTTTTCCCGCGCCTTTGCGCGCTTCGCTCTCCTTCATCATCGATTCGAGTTCGCTCATGAAAGAAGGAATGTCCTTGAACTGGCGGTACACCGACGCGTAGCGCACGTAGGCGACCTCGTCGATCTCTTTGAGCCCGTCCATGACCATCTCGCCGATGCGCTTGGAAGAAATCTCCTGCTCGAGCGAATTGTAGATCTGCTTGCGGATATCGTCGACCAGTTTGTCGATCTTGGTCATGGGCACGGGGCGCTTTTCGCACGCCTTGATGATGCCGTTTTTGATCTTGTTCGGGTCGAACGCCTGCCGGTTGCCCCCGTTTTTGATGACGAGAACGGGCGTCGTTTCGATGGTCTCGTACGTGGTGAACCGGCGGCCGCACTGCGTGCATTCGCGGCGGCGGCGGATCGTCCTGTCTTCATCCGTCGAACGGCTGTCGATGACCTTGCTTTCGGTACATCCGCAGTACATGCATTTCATACGCTGCCCTCCTCTACTATCGCTTGTGTTTGTCTTTGATTTTAACACAAAATAAGCAATTTGTAAAGCGTCTTGCAGAAAATTTGCTTTGGCCGTGTTTTTTCGCCTTTTTAACCGACGGTTAACGAAATGTAAACCGACAGTTCTTGACCAGTAAACCACTAAGATGTTATAATGAAAGCATGAATTTTCGGAGGCTTCTACCATGGCTTTTGATGAAAAGATCGCGCAACTGCGCAAGTCGGCAGGGATGTCGCAGGAAGAGCTTGCGCAGGAATTGAATATTTCGCGGCAGGCGATCTATAAGTGGGAAACCGGACAATCTTTGCCGGATATCGAAAACCTGAAACTGCTGGCGCAGATTTTCCGCGTTTCGATCGATTCCCTTCTGAACGACGGGAGCGAATTGGCGCAGAG
>CALVHP010000151.1 GCA_944328405.1 uncultured Clostridia bacterium | reverse complement strand
TGTACGGGTTGACCGCCGCCGTGCGGCCGCGGCCGCTGTCCTCAAAAGGATACATCACTTTGAGTTTGCCGCCGGATACGAGCCCCTCGTCCGAAACCAGGCTGCCCGGCCCCGTCGTGCCGACGGTTGGCGGGTTTGTCGGTTCGGTATTTCCGCCGCAGGCGACGAGAAGCACCGAAGAAGCCGATAAAACCATTGCCAAAGCCAGCAACACGGCTGCAAAACGGAATTTTGCTTTCAAAATTTTTTCCTCCTGCTTTATTCTATACGGAAACGCCCATAGGCGAAACGTATCAGATTTTCAAAAACGGGCCGCCCGCATTGCCCGGCGGGCTTGCCCGCGGGGCGGAAAAACCGCATGCGTTTTCGGCTTTTGCCGAAAACGCAGGGGCGCCCCTGCCGTGAAAATTCTGCGCGGCAGAATTTTCCTCTTTGTTCTGGCGCGGAACAGCGCTTTCCGGTTCAGAACTGCATATTCAGGTACAGCGTCGACAGGCCGTCGTCGCTGAGCAAAGACAGGCTCAGCCCGCCGCGGCCTTCGCGTTCGATGTACGCGGGGAAGGCGACGCCGTAAAATTCGCCCGAGAGGGTGACGCTGCCCGTCGCCGCGGCGATGGGCGTTTGAATGTTCAGATACACCCAGTTTTCGCCGTACAGCAGCCAGGTGCCGACCGCGGCGCCGCCGTAAGAGAGGCTGCCGTCCGCCGAAAGGGTGAGCCCTTCCGCCGCATAGCCGCCGTTGAACGAGCCGCTGTAGCTGTTGCCCGACACATACGCGAACGCGTACCTGCCTTCGGACAGGCCGGAAATTTCGGCCGCCGTGACCTTGCGCAGAGCCTCGCCCGCGTAGCGGTTGGGGCTCATGACCAGATCGCCGCGCGAATTGAAGGCGTACTGGCTGAGCATCAGGTAGTGGTTCAGGTTGCCGCTGGCGAACGTGATGCGGTCATGGTAGGCCAACAGATTCACGCCTTCGGTCGTCGTGATCATGTCGTTGTGGCCGGGATAGGCGTAATCGAAGGAAACGGCGGTATCGTTCGCGTTTTCGCGCCACGAGAAGGAGCCGGAAACGCGGTCTCCGCGCGAGGCGCTGTGCGCCGTATAGCCGCTCGCCGGCTGCGCGCTGTGGTACGAGCGCATGTTGTAGGTGGAAGAAAGGCTGCCCGCCGAGCCCATCAGATAATAGCGGTTTTCGTAGGTGAGGGAGGAATCGGCGTATTCGCCCACCTCTCCGCCGTAGACGGCGACGTTTTCGTGGTAGGAAACGACCGGGCCCTCCATGTCGTTGGTGGAGACCAGCCGCGTGCCGTAACGGGCCGCCGCGGTGGCGGGGCCTTCGCCTGCTTCGCGCACTTTGGCCCAATCGGCCCCGTAATACGGGTCGTCCTTGCGGCGAAGGCCCGTTTCGGGATCGAGCTGCAGCACGTACACGCCGCCCGTAAAGGAGCCGTACGCCATGTACAGGTTGCCTTCCGCGTCATAATACAGCGACGGGTCGATGGCGTTGGGGCCGTTGACCCAGCCGTCGTACGAATAGACGAGGATCTCTTCCGGCTTGTACGGGCCTTCGACGTCGTCCGCCTTGCACAAAAAGATGGCGGAATGCCCCTGCCCGAAGGCCGCCGTCCAGCAGCCGTACAGCCAATATTTTCCGTCGGCGCCCGCGATCACGTCGGGGGCCCAGAGCGTCCAGCAGGAATCGTTCCAGTTTTCGTCTTCCGAAAGCAGGTCGTACACGTCCTGCAACCCGCCGCGGCCGCGCTCGTACACGCTCTGCGCGTCCGTCGGGCCGCCGCAGTTTTCGATGGCCGCGCCGACGTATTCCCAATGGACGAGGTCGGAGCTTTTGCGGATCTGGTAACCGAAGTCCGGCCCCATGTTGTCGGTGGAAAAGGTATAATAGCCGTCGTCCGTTTCGAGGATGACGGGGTCGTGCACGTTGGCGGTGGTCGTGCCCGGGTTGTTCTGCCCGTAGCCCGTGAGCGGGTCGAATTCGGGATCTTCGGGGTAGGCGGGCCGGACCTGCAGATCGAGTTCTTCCGCCTCGTCCGCGCCGCCGACCGTGAACGAGAGCGTGTATTCGCCGACGGCCTTGGCCGTGACGGTGTAAACATAGGAGGTGCCGCCTTCCGCGGCCGCCGTTTCGGGTGCGGAAAGTTCGGCGGCTTCGGCGCCGTCGGTCAGCGCGACGGAGACCGAAACGCCGCTTGCGGCGGTCAGTTCGAGGGTGTCCGTGCGGATGGACGCGTCGGTCAAAGGCGACTGCGCGCCGTCGTAAAAGACGGTCGGGACGGCGGAAACTTCGACCCCTTCGTCCGCCAGGCGTTCGAAAAGGGTCCGGTTTTCGCACCCGGACGAGCAGGCCGCGGCAGAGAGCGCGACTGTGAGCAGAAAGACGGCGGCAAGCGCCGCGAACAGCTTTTTCATGATACCCTCGTTGCTGCGCCGCGCCCGGAAACCGGCCGGCGCCCTTGCGCGCCTTTTTTATTGCAGATCTTTTCAAAATCGGCGCGTTTTTCTTCGTTTTCGGAAACAAAACGCCGCCAAGCAGACTTCTCCGCCCGCGGCGTGTGCGCGGCGCGACACCCCGCGCCCAGACGTTTGCGGCGCAAAAAACGCGCCCGACGGGCACATGCCTGCGCCCTGCTTTTTCATTGTGCGCCCAAAAAGCGCGCTCTTTCCCCTTTTCTCATCCGATTGCCGGCCCGTACAGAGCCGCCCCGCGGCGAGTTCCCCGCGGCGGAGCCGCTCCTTTGCACAGGAGCGCCCCGCCGCGGCACTCAAAACCCGCTATTCAGGCGCCTTTCGCCCGCGGCGCCCCTCACTTGTATCGCTGCCCCGCCCTTTCGGGCAGAGAGAGCTTGCCCGTCTGCGCCGCCGTAAAAGGCGGCACAAAATGTTTTGCGGAGATCCCCGCCGATTTATGCGCGCCCGCGCCGGGCACCGGCCCGGGCCGCTCGCGCGGAGAATCGATCCGCCTTCCGCCCCGACGGCGGAACCGCGGGCAGGCGACAGAATGCGCCTGCCCGCGGCGGTCGTTGCTGAAAAAGGTTTCGGCCCTGCCGGCGCAGAACCCTGCGCGTTACTCTTTCGAGCCGGTGAGCATGATCGAGCCGATGATCGTTTTCTGGAAGGCGGCGAACAGCACCAGCACCGGGATGAGCGCGAGCACGGCCATCGCCATGACGGCGGGCGCGTTGTTCACGTCGGCGCCGTACGAGGTATCCATCGCGGCGACGACGAGCGCCAGCGGGTACCAGTCGCGGCTGGAAACGAAGAGCAGGGGCCCGAGGTAGTTGTTCCAGCAGCCGATGAAGCTGAGGATGAACTGCGCCGCGATGGCGGGCATCGCCAGCGGGATGATGAACGTCCAGAAAATGCGCCAATACCCCGCGCCGTCGATCTTGGCGGCCTCGATGATGGAGGTGGGCAGGCCGTACAGGTACTGCCGCACGAAGAACGCCGTCAGCACCGCGCCGAACATGCCGGGGATGATCATGGCCAGGCCGTTGCCCGTCCAACCGAGCGAGTCGTAAATGCAATACTGCGCGATCATGATGGAGGGGCCGGGGACCATGATGGCCGCCAGGCAGTAGAAGAACACGACGTTCTTGCCCTTGAAGTTGAGTTTTGCGAACGCGAACGCCGCCATGGTCGAGGTGATCAGCCCCACGATGACCGGCGCCAGCGAATACAGCAGAGACACGCCGACCGACTGCCAGTAATTGAGGCTCTGGCTCTGCGCCAGGGCGACGATGTTGCTGTAATGGTAGAACAGACTGCCGCCGCGCAGCACCGTCGCCGTCGTCTCCGGCCAGATGAAGGTCGAGAGCATGTTCTGCATGTTGTTTGCGAACGAGGCGGCGATCATCCACCAGAACGGGTAGATCATGACGATCGCGACGACGATCAGGACGACGTAGGTGATTACGTCCAGAAAGATCTTTTTGCGGTGCTTGCTCGATTTGTAATACTTGCTGCCGAAGCCCAGCCAGGAGACAAACTTGCACAGGCCCTTGTGGATCTTCTGCAGAACGGTGAGCTGCTCCTGTTCGGAGGGAACTTCGGTTGCAACCGTGCGGATATCTTCGGTCATGTTACGCATCCCTCCTCGAATCGAGCGCGAACTGCACGAGCGTCAGCAGCAGGATGATGATCATCAGGATGAAGCCCAACGCCGAACACAGCGCAAAGTTGTGGTTGGTGTAGTAATGGCCGTAGATCAGGCCGACAAACGGCGTGACGTCGACCGAGGCAGACACCGCGCCCGTGCCGGGGTAGTACCCGTAGATGAGCTGCGGTTCCGCAAAGATCTGCATCCCGCCGATGACCGACGTGACGATGCAGTAGAAGATGGTCGGCCACAGCTGCGGCATCGAGATGCGCCAGAAGGTGGTCCAGGCGTTGGCGCCGTCGATGGACGCCGCCTCTTTATGGCTCTCGTTGACGCCGTTCAGGCCCGCGCACAGCAGCAGGATGGAGCCGCCGAGGCCCTTCCACGTCGTCATGATGACGACGGCAACTTTCTGCGTCCACTGCGAAGCGCCGTTGCCCGAAACCAGGCCGGTGCCGAACCAGCTTTCCCACAGACCGTTGGCGCCGAACAGGTTGGTCCACATGATGGCGATGGAAACCGTGCTGGAAACGGTGGGGATGTAGTAAATGACGCGGAACGCGCCCGAGCCTTTGATATCGCGCGAGATCAGCACGGCAAAGAACAGGCTCAGCGCCATGCCGATCGGGATGCCGACCATGTAAAAGACCGAGTTGAGCAGCGTCGTCCAGAAATCGTGCGAAATGCCGGTGCCGGTCACGTCGCCCGCGGCGTTGTACTGCGGGCTGAACATGTATTTGTACCAATGCAGAAAGCCGTCGCTGTGGATGCTCCCCAACGCGTCCCAAAGCGTGCGCCCGTCGGCGGAATAATCGGTGAAGGACATCCAGATCGACAGCACGAGCGCGAAGTAGATGAACACCGTGGTCCCGATGACGAGGAAGATGACGAAGAACCAGCCCCACAGGTTTTCGGCCAATACGGCGCGGTTGACCCTGCGTTTTCTGGGCGGTTCGACGGCGACGGCTTGTTCTGTGACCGGTTGTTCGGCGGCCACAACTTGCTCTTCCATCTCAAACCCCCTGTTTAAGTATTCTCCGCCGAAGCGGCGTGCGGCCGG
>CALVHP010000150.1 GCA_944328405.1 uncultured Clostridia bacterium | reverse complement strand
TTCTTGCAAAAGAGATGCAAGAAATTTCCGTGGGTCTTCTAAGATTAATACGCGCGCCGCATTCACTCTTTCGCAAAAACCGTACGTTTACGGCAACTGGAGTGCGCTTAGGCAAAAGTGTGATTTTGCCACGCGCAAGTGATTTTTTGGATTTACGAAAAAATTCTCCGCAATTCTACACTCTACATTCTACATTTTACATTCAAATTCGTGCCGTTATCCTGGCGACCTTGCTTCCCGTCATTCCGAGCGCAGCCGAGGAATCTCAGCGCTGGTTGACGGAAAGTGGGGAAAAGAGATCCTTCGACTGCGCCGCCTTGCATGCGGCTCCGCTCAGGATGACGTGATAGAGTCTTCACTCTTCTTCCGGATGACAAAAAAGAGCGTGCCCGCTCTCCGCAATTTTACATTCTACATTTTACATTCTGCATTTTGCGAACGGGTACGCTTGCAAAAAAGTACGATTTTCGCCCACAGTTGATTTATAAAGTTTTTCCGCAATTCTGCACTCTGTATTCTGCATTCTAAAATCTATGGACACAAAACGTTATTTACAGGACTGCATCAAAAGCATTGCCGAAAGCGTGCGCTTTGACAGCTCGCAGGCGGCTCCCCTGCCCGGCATGCCCTTCGGCAAGGGCGCGGCGGACTGCCTGGCCCATTTTCTGCGCCTGGCCGAAAGCATGGGCTTTGAAACGCACAACTACGACAACTACGTCGGCGAGGCGGTGTGGGGCGAAGGCGAGGCGTTTGCCATCCTCGCCCACCTCGACGTAGTGCCCGCCGGCGACGGCTGGACGCACCCGCCCTTTGCGGGAGAGATCGCGGACGGGAAGCTGTACGGCCGCGGCACGATGGACGACAAGGGGCCGGCGATCGTCTGCCTGTACTGCCTCAAAGCGCTCAAAGACGCGGGGTTCGCGCCGCGCAGGACGATCCGGCTGATCGTCGGCTGCAACGAAGAGAGCGGCTGGGAGTGCATCGCCCACTACAACCGGGTCGCGCGCATGCCCGAAAGCGGCTTTTCGCCCGACGCGGATTTCCCCGTCATCTATGCGGAAAAGGGCATCCTGCACGTCTGCCTGCGCTTTGCCCTGCCGGACGCGCCCTTTTCGGCGCTGTACGGCGGCGAGCGCGCCAACATGGTGTGCGACCGCGCCATGGCCGAGGGCGGGCCATTCGACGCCGCCCGCGCGAAAAAATACGGCCTGACGGCCGAGGACGGAAAGCTGGTCGCCGAAGGAAGATCTGCCCACGCCTCGACCCCGCAGGAGGGCCGGAACGCGCTGCTGCCCCTGCTTTCGTACTTCGCCGAAGAGGACGCGCGCGTCGACGCCGTCGTGAACAAGCTCTTCCGCGACGAGGCGGGCCTGACGGCGCTGCGCGACGAGACGGGCTCTTTGACGATGTCTCCCGACGTGGCCGAATACCGCGACGGGCAGCTGTGCGTCACCGTCGACATCCGTTGGCCGGCGACCCTGCCGCGGGAGGCCGTGCTGTCCCGCTTGGATACCTTCGGCGCGCCGTACGAGATCGAGCACTGCCAGGAGCCGCTGTTCAGCGACAGGAACGGGCCGCTCGTTTCCGCCCTGCGGCGGGTGTACGAACGGCACACGGGCGGGCGCTGCGAGCCGATCGCCATCGGCGGCGGCACCTATGCGCGGGCGCTGAAAAACGGCGCGGGGTTCGGCCCGCAGTTCCCCGGAGAGCCATCCACCATCCACCAGAAGGACGAGTACATCTCCCTCGAAAACGTGCAGAAACTGCTCGACATCTATGCCGACGCCATCCGCGCGCTGACCGAATGATTTTTTGACCGGTAACGGAACAAAGAGGCGCCCCGGCTGCTTTCCTGGCAGCGGGGCGCCGTTTTTTTGTTTCTATAATTATTCAAGATTAAGAACGGGAAGCGCGCCGAGGAACGCGCGGCGGAGCGGGTATGCACGCCCCCACGCCGCCCGCGCCGCGATGCGGAACGGGCCGTTCCCCTTCCGCTTTACAGGTTTTCCATTTCGTCCAGGGTGAGCGAAAAGGCGGGGATAAAGTTTTCCATAAAATAATGCAGGCAGGGCAGGTCGCGCGCCTGCAGCTCGCGTTCGATGCTCTCTTTGGCTTTTTTGAACTCGGTGTTGCCGCTTTTGAGCTCTTCGAGGCACTTGACGTAGGCGGAGAGCTTATCCGCCGCCTTGACGAGCTTGTATTCGTAGCTGTCGGCGTCCGCCTTCACGCAGGGCGTGAGCGCCGCCGAAAGCTCCGGCGGAAGGGTGGCCAGCAGCTTGTCCGCCGCGCGCTCTTCGAGCTGCTTGTACGCCCCGAGGATGCGCTCGTTGAAGTATTTGATGGGGGTGGGAAGGTCGCCCGTCATCACCTCGCCGCACTCGTGGTAGAGGGCGTAGAGCACCGTTTTGGCGACGTCGGGCGTTCCCCCGTACAGCTCGGTATCGATGACGGCGAGCGCGTGCGCGAACAGCGCGACCTGGTGCGAATGCTCCATGATGTTCTCCTCGCGCGAGGAGCGCATCAGCGACCAGCGGCGGATGTACTTCATCCGGTCCAGAAACGCGTAAAAATTGTAAGACATGGCGATCCCTCCTTGGGGCGCGCGGCCTGCGGCCGGCGCGGCAAGGCATATTGTACCATATTTTTTTCACGATTTCAACGCATACGATTGACATTTTGCCCCGTATGCACTATAATTTTTCTGTTCGCAGCGGGAGGCGATCCGCCGGCCGTTGCGGCAAATACAATTGTATATCCGCCGGGGGTGCCGTAAAAAGCTGAGATTATACCCTTTGAACCGGACAAGATAATCCTTGAACGGAAGTTGCAAAGTCGCAGTATCGGCACGCCCTTTTTCCGGGGCGCGCCGTTTTTTTCTTGCCTGACGGGCGACGTCGGCGGACACAAAGGAGGTTTTATGTTTCTCAATCTTCTCGCTTCCTATGCGGGAACGCAGGAAGTGCCCGACGGCGAAGGCGGAACGTATACCCAGTACATCTACGACGATGTGTGGACTTCGTACGCCAAAGACGCCCTTTCGGGCATCTTTTTGTGGCTGATCGTCGCCGCGCTCGTCATTCTTCTGGCGGTAGGGATCTTTGTCCGACTCAAAAAGCCCGTTTTCCTGCGCACGTATGTCAAATACGCGATCGCGTTCGCGGCGGGGCTGGCGGTCGTGGTCATCGTCGCCATGCTCGGGCTCGAATTTTTCGACATGAGCGAAAACGGCTACGTGTTCGACATCGTCCTGTGGCCGACCGTCGTGACGGCGGCCGTCATCGTGCTCGGGCTTGCCGCGAGTTATGTTGCCGGATTTTACTCGAAGAAGACTTTCAAGATCACGCTGATCGCCGCGTTAAGCGCCTGTGCGGCTTCCGTCATCGCCCTGTTCGTATGCCTCTGCGTCTATTTTGCCTCGGGCGACGCAGCCCTCAACAACGGCGTTTCGCAGGAATCGGTCAGCGATTTCGGCCTGTACCTGTGCGCCGCGGGCCTGATCGTCGCGATCGCGCTTTTGACGTTTTTCCTGGGACGAAAAGATAAAAAAGGCTTCGATACGCGCACGATCTCCTATGCCGCGGTGTGCATCGCGATGAGCTTCGCCCTCTCGTACATCAAGCTGTGGGAGATGCCGCAGGGCGGCTCGATCACCCTGGCGAGCCTTCTGCCGCTGATGATCTATTCCTACATGTTCGGCGTGCGCAAAGGCGTGTTCGCCGGGCTGATCTACGGCATCCTACAAGCCATCCAGGATCCCTGGCTCATCCACCCCGCGCAGTTCCTGCTCGATTACCCCGTCGCCTTTGCGGCCATCGGGCTGGCGGGAATGTTCCGTAACGTGCAGGCCTTCCGCGGAAAACCGCAGCTCGCCTTTGCCCTCGGCGGCATCGTCGCCTCGGTGCTGCGCTTCCTCGCGCACATCTTTTCGGGCGTGTTCGCCTTTGCGGAATACGCGGGCGACCAGAACCCCTGGATCTACAGCATGGCGTACAATTCGTTCGTGTTCATCGACATTGCCATCGTCATCGTCGTCGGCATGTTTGTGTTCTCCTCTTCTGCTTTCATGGCGGTCGTCAACAGATACAACCGCGCGGCAAAATCGTCGGACGAACATATGATGACCTGCCCCGAGTGCGGCGCCAAATACATCGATACGGGCAACATTGCAAAGTGCCCCTATTGCAATACGCCCGTCGAACGCAAGGAACCGGAAACGGAAGAAACGTCCTCCGCCGGCGCCAAACCCGAATGACGCTCACACCATTGCTCTTGCAGGCCGCGGCACGCCGCGGCCTGCTCTTTTTTTGTCCGCCCCGCCGGTTTGCCGCCCTGCGCAAAAGGCCCCGCCGCGCCTTAAAACGCCGCGGCCGCGCGAAAAAAGCGCGCACGTTTCACAAAAAAGCGACCGCGGCATACAAAAAAGGCGCCCGCCCGGGCGCCTTTCGTTTGGCTTTTTGCCGATCGGGGAAGGGCGGTCAGCCCTGCGGATCGTCGTAACCGTATTCGCGGAGAAGGTTGGCCTTGTCGCGCCAGTCGTCTTTGACCTTGACGTAGGCGGTCAGGAACACCTTGGCGCCCAAAAACGCCTCCATGCCGCGGCGGGCGTCGGCGAGCGTCTCTTTGAGCGCGCGGCCCTGCCTGCCGATGAGGATGGCCTTGTGGTTGGCCTTTTCGCAGATGATGTCGAGGTCGACATCGTACAAATTCCCCTCTTCGCGTTTGCGGAAGGTGTTGACGAGGATGGCCACGCCGTGCGGGATCTCCTTGTCGTAGCGCAGCAGGATCTTTTCGCGCATGATCTCGCCGATCATGAACTTTTCAGACTTGTCCGAAAGGACGTCTTCGGGGAAGAGCGGCTCGCCTTCGGGCAGTTTTTCGGTGATGGCGGCGACCAGTTTGCGCAGGTTTTTGCCCCTGCGCGCCGAAACGGGCACCACGTCGCAGTCGATCCCCTCTTCGAACAGCCGCGCCGCGTCGGCGGGGATGTTTTCTTCGGGCATGATGTCCGTCTTGGTATAGGCGACGAGCATGGGGACGCCGAAGGAGCGGTAGCGCCGCATGAGGGCGAGGTCCGCGTCGGAAACGCCCTTGTGGCCGTCGTGCACGAACAGGATGAGGTCGACGTCCTTGGCCGAGTTT
Source organism: uncultured Clostridia bacterium (assembly GCA_944328405.1). Classification (GTDB taxonomy): domain Bacteria; phylum Bacillota; class Clostridia; order Christensenellales; family Borkfalkiaceae; genus Borkfalkia. The sequence goes on along the minus strand of CALVHP010000150.1, from coordinate 5,568 downwards.
TCGGCGGTGCGCATCATGCGGTCGGAAAGTTCGGTCCTGGATTTGTAGATGCCGGGGGTGTCGACATAGGCGATCTGCACGCCTTCGCCGTTGTACACGCCGAGGATGCGGTCGCGCGTGGTCTGCGGTTTGGGGGAGACGATGGCGACCTTTTCCCCCACCAGCGCGTTGACCAGCGTGCTTTTGCCGGCGTTGGCCCGCCCGACGACGGCGACGAAGCCGGCCTTCATTGGGCGTTCCTCCCGATGCCCATGGCGGCGAGGATGCCCTCCTCGCGGGCGCGCATGGCGGCGCGGTCTTCTTCCGTCTCGTGGTCGTAGCCCAACAGGTGGCACAGCCCGTGCACCGCAAGGTAATGGATCTCGCGGCGGAAGGAATGGCCGTAGTCTTTGGCCTGTTCGCGCGCCTGTTCGCGGCAGATGACGATGCTGCCCAGGAACAGCTTGCCCTCTTCGTCGAGGTCGAAGGGATGTTCCGCCCTGCGCAGGGGCGCGCCGGGCGCAAGCTCCATGGACGGGAAGCTGAGCACGTCGGTCACGGCGTCTTTGCCGCGCTCTTTGGCGTTGAGCGCGCGGATCCCCTCGCGGTCGGTAAAGACGATCTCGCAGGACAGGGCGGCGTCGCTCTCGATCCCCTCCCCCGCGCAGCGGGCGAGGCGGCCGATATCCAGTTCCTCTTCGTCACAGTCGATCCAAAGGTCAGTCATGTTCTTTTTCCGCCTCCTCTTCCTTGTGTCCGAGTTTGAGTTTGGGGTACTGCACGCGGCTGTGGTAGACCCCCGTCAGGCAGCTGACGATCGCCTCTTTGATGGTGGAAAGGTCGCGCATGGTGATGTCGCATTCGGTGAACTGGTCGAGGTCCATGCGCTCTTCGATGATCTCGCGCACGGCGTTTTCCACCTTTTCGGGCGTGCGGTCGGGCAGCGTGCGCGAAATGGCCTCGCTCGCGTCGGAGATCATCACGATGGCGGCGATCTTGGTCTGCGGCTTGGGCCCGGGATAGGAGAAATCTTCGATGTCGACCTCGCCGTCCGTCATCTTCAGCGCCTTGGCGTAGAAAAACTTGATGGGCAGCGTGCCGTGGTGCTGGATCGCCACGTCGGCGAGCACCTTGGGCAGGCGCTTGGAACGGATGAGTTCGCTGCCGTCTTTGGCGTGCGAGCGGATGATGTCGACCGAAAGCTCGGGCGAAAGCTCGTTGTGCGGGTTGTACCCCGCCTGGTTTTCGGCAAAGTATTCGGGCTGGCGGAGCTTGCCCACGTCGTGGTAATAGGCGGCGGCGCGCGCCAGGGCGGCGTTTTCGCCCAGGGCGATGGCGCACGCCTCGGCCAGGTACGCCACGACGATGGAATGGTTGAAGGTGCCCGGGGCGCGCTCTTTCAGCTCGCGCATGAGGGGCGCGTCGTGGTCGGACAGCTCGCGCAGGCGGTAGTCGGTGACGCAGTTGAACAGCACCTCGAACATGGGCAGGAAGGCCATGAACAGCACCGCCGAAACGATGCCCGCTTCCAGCCCGTAAAGCAGGAGGTACCAGATATCGCCGCCGCGGGCGTATTCGAGGCAGGCGATGAGCACGACGATGGGCAGGCAGATGGCGAACCCCGTGAGGATGGAACGCAGGCGCGTTTTGACCTTGCTGCCCACGAAGATGGCGACCATGCCCGAAGAAAAGACGATCAGCGGCGTAGACACCAGCGCGCTCTCGTACAGGTTGATCTCGGTAAAGTTGGAAAAATAGTCGACCGAGTAGAGCAGCAGGCCGAAGATCACGTTGAGGAAGATCGCGTCGCGCCGGCCCAGCAGCACGAGCGCCAGCAGCGCCAGCATCGCCACCGGGCGGGAATAGATGTTGAAAAAGTATCCGAAAAAGTAGCAGATGACCAGGCCCGTTTCGAGCAGGATAAAGATCAGCCAGAGGGTCTTGGCGTCGGCAAGCACCTCTTTCCGTTCAAAAAAGTAATAGAAATAGACGATGACGCACAGCACGAACATGCTCGCCAGCAGCGAGACGACGGAGGTAAAATTTTCGCGCACGTACCCCGCGACCGAGCTGCCGTCGCCCAGTTCGATGGCGTTGAGCCACATGAACAGCGCGCTCAGCGCGAGCAGCACGAGGTAATGGAACAAAAAGATGAATACGCTCTTGGCGTAGGAAGACTTGTCCGGCATCTTCACTTCGGTAACGTCGTTGTTCATCGTCTCTTTTTGTCCTCCTTGGGCGCCGCATGGGCGGGCGCCTGGTCGTAGGCGCGCACGATGCTCATCACCAGCGGGTTGCGCACGACGTCTTTGGCGGTCAGCGTGACCGTTTCGATCCCCTCGATGTTTTTGAGGATGGAAACGGCGTGTTTGAGGCCGCTGCGCTTGCCTTCGGGCAGGTCGATCTGCGTCACGTCTCCGTTGACGACCATCTTGCTGCCGTCGCCGAGGCGGGTGAGGAACATCTTCATCTGTTCAACGGTGGTGTTCTGCGCCTCGTCGAGGATGACGAAGGCGTTGGAAAGGGTGCGGCCGCGCATGTAGGCGAGCGGCGCCACTTCGATGACGCCCTTTTCCATGAGTTTGAGGTAGGTCTCCATCCCGAACATCTCCTGCAGCGCGTCGTAGAGCGGGCGCAGGTAGGGGTCGACCTTGGTCTGCAGGTCGCCGGGCAGGAAGCCGAGCTTTTCGCCCGCCTCCACCGCGGGACGGGTGAGGATGATCTTTTCCACCTCTTTGCCCTTGTAGGCGCTCACGGCCAGGCACACCGCCAGGTAGGTCTTGCCCGTGCCCGCGGGGCCCACGCCGAACACCACGGTGTTGCGCTTGATCGCGTCGGCATACTTTTTCTGCCCGACCGTCTTGCACTTGATCTGTTTGCCGCGGAAGGTGAACGCGACCACGTCGCTGAGCACCTGTTCGATGTTTTCGAGGTTGCCCTCGCGCGCGAGTTCGATGCAGTACACGATGCGGCTCTTATCGACCGGCTCGCCCGCGCGCACCAGGCGCAGGATGCCTTCGAGCACGCGCACCGCGCAGGACACGGCCTCTTCTTCCCCCGCGATCTTCAGCCGCACGCCGTCGACGGAGGCCTCCACCCCCAGTTCGCGGATGACGGTATTCAGGTTTTCGTCGAAGGTGCCTAGCAGCTTTTGCAGATCGTCGAGGCTGCCCGCATCGATCGTCGTTTTCGTTCGTTCCATTCGCTGTTTCCTTGTCAGTTTACAGATTGACCGAGCAGCGGACGCGCACGGTCAGCTCCACGGTATAGATCGTTTCTCCGCCGCTGCCGCGGGCGGAAATTTTCTGCGCCACGGCCTCGCCGCCGGCGGACAGGCGCGCCGCCGCGAGCGCGCGGCGCTCCGACTCTTCGCTCCGTTCGGCGAAGGCGTATTCGTACACGCGCGTGCACAGCAGCGAGCAGCGCGCCGAGGCAAACGTTTCGCGGCGTTCGCCCCCTTCCGTTTCGAACCAGCCGCCGACCAGCTCCTGCCCCGCCGCGACCGCGTCGCCCTCCGCCACGAGGGCGGTGCCGCGCAGCACGGTGAGCGTTTCCACCACCCCGGCGGCGGGCGAATACAGCGAGCGTTCGTAGGCGGGCGCCGGCGCGTCTTCGATCTGTTCGAGGGTGACGGTGACGCAGCAGCCGTTTTTTTCCACCGAGGCGAACACCACGCCCGGCAGGGTCAGCAGCGCCGAGCGTGCGGCTTCGGCGTTTTCTTCCCCGTACGGCGCGAAGACGCGCACGCCCGCGTCCGCCAGCAGCTGCACGGCGCGGTCCCGAAGATAGGCGCCGCTGCCCTGCACGTCGATGCGCAGAACGAACCGGTTGCACGCCGCCGCCAGGAGCAGGAACAAAACCAGCCCCGCCGCGAACCCCGGCCGCCTGCGCACGGCGGCGGGCAGGCGGGAAAGGCGCGCCGCCCGCTCTTTTTTTACAGTATAACACGAACCGCGGAAAATTGCAAAAATTTTTTTCCTGTCTTTGGATTTTATGCGGATTTTCAGACAGGTCGGCGACACTTTCTGCACGTCGTAGACGGGCACGCCCCCTTTAGCGAGCCTGTCGAGGGCGCGCAGGGGGGATACGCCGCCGATCTCGAGCACCGAGCAAAACAGCGGCGTCATCGGCGGGCCCCGTATTCGAGTTCGACGCGCAGCACCCGGCCGCGCAGCAGAAGGTCGCCGCCGCCGTAACGCGCCACGGCCAGCCCCTCCCCTTCGACGCTGACTTTTCCGCCGCGCGTGAGCAGCACCGCGCCGTCCTTCCCCAGCGAAAAGATGCTCTTCACGTTTTCGAAATAGGCGCCCCGCCCCGCGAGCAGCACGATCTTGGCGCCGCCGAAGGCGATCTCTTCGTCGCCGAGTTCGCGCACGAGTTCTTCAAACAGCCGCATGACTCCTCCCCGTTCCGCCGCGCCGACCCGCGGTCGCTTGCTTTTTGCGCGCGCGTCTGCTATAATTCTTCTTATCCGCGAGGCAGAATGTTCCCCGCCCGGCTCAGGCGGGCGAAATCAATGTTGATTTAACAAAATATTTCCGAAAATTTTTCGGTTCTGCGTTATAAACAACAGAAGACCCGCTTATCCTGTATACCGGAGGACCGAAATGAACAGAAACGAAATGACCGGACCCGTGCAAAAAACGAAGGCGCCCCTGCGGCGCGTCCTGCTGTATCTCTTCTGCGCCGCGATGTTCGCGGTGATGATCGCCCTGCTGATCGTGCGCTGCATCCGCGACGGAGCGAACGCGCACCCCGAAAAACTGATCGGGAACGCCGCGCTCTGGCTCGTGCCCGTCGCCTGCCGCCTGCTTTTCCGCGACAAGGTGAGCGACCTCGTGCTCTGGGTGTTCTGCGTGTTCGCCTTCCTCGCCTCCTTTCTGGGAACGGTGATGGGCGGCTATGCGAAAGTGTGGTGGTACGACCTGGCGATGCACACCGCCTCGGGCTACCTGGTGAGCTTTTTCGGGCTGTTCCTCGTGTGCAAGCTGGCCGACGTGCGCTCGCTCAACCCGGCGCTGACCGTGATCGCCTGCTTTGCCGTTTCGGTCGCTGTGGCGGGGCTTTGGGAGATCTTCGAATTCGTGACCGACCTGCTGTTCGACGGCGTGGCGCAGGGCTACCCCATCGAATCGACGGACGGAACGATCTTCCGCAGCGTGAACGACACGATGGAAGACATGATCTGCGGCACCTGCGGCGCGCTCGCCTTCGTCATCCATTACCTGGCGCACGTATTCAGCAAAAAGTCGCTGCTGCTGGATACGTTCAAGCGCGATTTCACCGGGGCCGAACGCTACGACGCGGCCGGAACCGGCACCGCACCGGCCGAAGCCGCCGGCGCGAAAACCGCGGAAACGGCGGAAAAAACAAACGAAAAGAGGTAAACGTATGCCCATTTTACAGTACAAATGCGAAAGCTGCGGAAAGAAATTCGAAGAACTGGTGAAGCGCTTCGACGACCCCGTGCGCTGCCCGGACTGCGGCGGCGCCGCCGTCCGCGACTGGAACGGCGAAATGTTTTCGGCCACCGGCAAGCGCAGCGGCAAGTGCAGCGGCAACTGCAAAACGTGCGGCGGGTGCCACTGA
>CALVHP010000149.1 GCA_944328405.1 uncultured Clostridia bacterium | reverse complement strand
TTTTCGGCGGAGGCGCCGTAAAACGTCACGGAAAGGCGTTCGCCCACCGCGGCGGCGGGGCAGTCGGAAGAATGCGCCAGCGCATAAAAGCGCCGGGCATAGCGCACCCACGAGACGGACAGGATGCCCGTAAACACGAGCACGAACGCCGCCACGCCGGTGAGCACCGCGCCGACGGGGACGGGCGCCGCCAGCCAGCCTGCGAGCGCCGCGCCCGCGAACACCAGAAAGATCGCCGCGCACAGCGCGCAGACCATGTTCCGCTCGGCGCGCAGGGTGTGTTTTTTCGGCCGTTGCATGCGCCGTCAGCCCCGCGCCTTGATCGAGGCGATCAGCCCGCCCTTGTCGATGATGTTCTGAATAAATTCGGGGAAGGGTTCGGCCCGGAATTTCTGCCCCGTGGTCTCGTTCACGATCTCGCCTTTGGAAAGGTCGCAGGAGACGACGTCGCCCGCCTTGATGTTCTTGACCGCCTCGGGGCATTCGAGGATGGGCAGCCCGATGTTGATGGAATTGCGGTAGAAGATGCGCGCGAAGGAATTGGCGATGACCAGCGAGATGCCGCTCGCCTTGATGGCGATGGGCGCATGCTCGCGCGAAGAGCCGCAGCCGAAGTTGTCTTCCGCCACGATGATGTCGCCCTTTTTCACCTTCTTCACGAACTCCTTGTCGATGTCTTCCATGCAGTGAGAGGCCAGCTCCGCTTCCGAAGTGGTGTTCAGGTAGCGCGCAGGGATGATGACGTCCGTATCGACGTCGCTCTTGTATCTGAAAACAGTTCCGCGTACTTGCATTTTTTAGTCACCTCGCTTCAATTATTCAAATCTCGTCCGGCGTGGCAATTTTGCCCGCCACCGCGCTCGCCGCCGCCACATACGGGGAGGCGAGGTAGACCTCGCTGTCGACGTGGCCCATGCGGCCGACGAAGTTGCGGTTGGTCGTGGCCACGGCGCGTTCGCCCGCGGCGAGGATGCCCATGTGCCCGCCCAGGCAGGGCCCGCAGGTCGGGGTAGAGACCACCGCGCCCGCGTCGATGAACACGTCGAACAGGCCCTCGTGCATCGCCTGCTTCCAGATGGTGTTGGTCGCGGGGATCACGATGCAGCGCACCCCCTTGGCCACCTTTTTGCCGCGCAGAATGTCCGCCGCGATGCGCAGGTCGGAAATGTGCCCGTTGGTGCACGAGCCGATCACGACCTGGTCGATCTTCACATCCCCCCATTCGGCGGGCGTTTTCGTGTTTTCGGGCAGGTGGGGGAAGGAAACGGTGGGCTCGAGTCTGCTCATATCCACCTCGATCACCCGCTCGTATTCGGCGTCGGGGTCGGCCTCGAAGGCGCGGATCTCGCGCTTGAAGCGGCCGTTCAGGTATTCGCGCGTCACGTCGTCTACGGGGAAGATGCCGTTCTTCGCGCCCGCTTCGATGGCCATGTTGCAGATGGTGAAGCGGTCGTCGATGGAAAGGTACTGCACCCCGTCGCCCGTGAACTCCATCGATTTGTACAGCGCGCCGTCCACGCCGATCTGCCCGATGATGTGCAGGATCACGTCCTTTCCGCAGATGTACTTGGCAGGCTTGTTTTTCAGCACGAACTTGATCGCGGAAGGCACCTTGAACCAGCACTGCCCGCTCATCATGCCGGCGGCCATGTCCGTCGAGCCTACGCCCGTCGAAAAGGCGCCCAGCGCCCCGTAGGTGCAGGTGTGGCTGTCCGCGCCGATCACCAGGTCGCCCGCGCCGACCAGGCCCTGTTCGGGCAGCAGCGCGTGCTCGATGCCCATGCGGCCCACGTCGAAAAAGTTTTCCACGCCGTATTTTTTGGCGAAGTTGCGCACCGTCTTGACCTGTTCGGCCGCCTTGATGTCCTTGTTGGGCGTAAAGTGATCCATGACCATGCTCACGCGCTCGGGGCAGCGCAGGCAGGGGAAGCCCGCCTTTTCAAACTCTTTCACGGCGACGGGCGTCGTGATGTCGTTGCCCAGCACCATGTCCAGTTCGGCGTTGATGAGCTGGCCCGCCTTCACGTTGTCCAGCCCGGCATGGTAAGCGAGGATCTTTTGCGACATTGTCATTCCCATGATAATCCTACTCTCCTTATGGCAGATTGCTGTCGAAAGTTTTGTTTTTTCGTTGACAGCATTATAGCATATATGCTATACTTTGTAAACAATTTATAAAATAGATTCTTTTAATAGTTGAAATTCGTTTTTCCGATAGATAGGCGCGCACAGGCGCGCTCTGCGCGGGCTGTCTGCCGGTGCGGGGAACGAGGTACAAGGGAGGATGCCGTGAACAGCGAGGCGATCCGGACATTCATCATGCTTTCCAAACTCAAAAACTTCACGCGGACGGCCGAGCGGCTGTACGTGGCGCAGTCGACGGTGACCAACCGCATCGCCGAACTGGAGGCGGAAACGGGCAAAAAGCTGTTCGCCCGCCGCCAGGGCGGCGTAGAGCTGACCGACGAGGGCAAGCTGTTTTTAAGTTACGCCCTGCGCATCCACGATCTGGAAGAGAGTTTTATCCGCGAGGTGAACGCGTCGGCGCGCTACGAACAGCAGCTGCGCGTCGGGGCGATCAACGCCGTGTACGAAAGCGACCTGTACCCGCAGATCGCGCGGTTTTTCCGCACGCGGCGCGACGTGGCGGTCAATCTGGTGCTGGGGCATTCGCTCGACCTTCTGCAGATGCTGCAGGACAACATCATCGACGTCGCCTTTTCGTACCTGCCGCTCAAGCGCGCGGGGTTCGAATACCGCCGCTTTTCGACCGATTCGCTCGTGCTGCTGTGTTCGCCCGCGCGCAACGAGTTCCGGGGCGGCATCCGCAAGGAAGAACTGGCGGAATGCGAGTACCTGATGTGCAACTTCGCCTTCGGCGACGCGGGCGAGTTCGTGCGCACGCTCTTTCCGCCGCGGCACGCTTTCCGCTTCGAGATCGACAACAGCGGCAAGGTGGCGCAGTATCTGCTCGACGGGCTGGGGTACAGTTTTCTCCCGCGCAAGATGGCGGCGGAAGAGATCGCCGCGGGGCGGCTCGAAGTTATCCGCCCGCTCGATTTTACCGTTCCCGAGATCGTCAGCTACTGTTCGTACCGCCAGGGGAACGCGCTGGCCGAGGCGCTCCTCTCCTGCGGCGAAGGCCGGGCATAGGGCGGGAAAGGGGCCGGAGGCGTTTCCACAAGTGCGCGGAATTTGTGGATAAAATTGTGTAGATTTCGGTAAAAATGTATACAATTTGTAAAAAGAAGGGCGATTTTGCGCGAAACACGTCGAAAGTGTAGATTGTTCTGCCGTTTTCGGTACAAAAAATGTGGGCCGCCGCTCTGCCGTGTGCACAACTGTGGATAAATTTTTTGCGGCGGCGGAGAGGGCTTTGGCGCATGCGATGCAGGTTTTTGCGAAAAATTCGCGGCGGACGGCCGAAAGCGCTTTCTTTTTTCGAATTTATTTGTTATAATGCTGTTCGCAGGCCGCAGGAGCAGGCGGCCGCGATCATAAAAAATCTGTGCCCGACGACCCGGCAAACGAGCAAGGCCGAAATAACCAATAAAATAAACAATGTGCCCGTGGTGGAATTGGATACCATAAAGGCCTCCGACGCCTTCGGTCCGGGTTCGCGCGAGCGAAGCGACGCTCCGCCGAGGGGACCCCTAAAAGGGGTTTCGGCGGATCCCCGGCGGACACAGAAGATGTTGGCAGGGATACGGACGACCCGGCAAACTAGCAAGGCCGAAATAATCAATAAAATAAACAATGTGCCCGTGGTGGAATTGGATACCATAAAGGCCTCCGACGCCTTCGGTCCGGGTTCGCGAGCGCGAGGCG
>CALVHP010000148.1 GCA_944328405.1 uncultured Clostridia bacterium | reverse complement strand
TACGCATGGCTGTGGCTGGCCGCGCCCATCGCCGCCGTGTGCGTTTTCTGCGTATACCCGGCGGCGGCCGCGATCGTTCGCTCGTTCATGGACTGGTCGCCGACCACCAGCCGCTGGATCTGGTTCGGCAACTACATCGAGCTGTTCCGAAGCGAACTGTTCGGGCAGGCCTTCGGCAACATGCTCATCCTCGTGGCCTGTTCGCTGGTGACGAGCAACGTGATGACGCTGCTGCTGGCGGAACTTCTCTTCAACCTGCGCCTGCGCCGGCTGGAAAAGGTGTACCGCTATCTCTTCCTGTTGCCTGCGCTGGTTCCGGGCATGGTCACGGTACTGCTGTGGAAAAACGTCATCCTCGCCGGCTCGGCGGAAGGCCTGTTCAACGCCATCGGCGCCCTGTTCGGCGCCGAGCCGAGCGGCTGGTACTTCGACAAGGGCAGGGTGATCCTGAGTATGGCGCTCACCAATTTCCCGTGGGTGGGCGGGGTCAGCTTCCTGATCTACCTCTCCGGCCTGCAGGCGATCCCCGAATCGGTGTACGAGGCTGGAGAGCTGGAAGGGCTGACCGCCTTCCGGCGCGTGTTTTCCATCGACCTGCCCCTGCTCGTCAGCCAGATCAGATATTTCATCATCATCGGGCTGATCAACGGCGTACAGGTATACGACCTGCAGCTCATTCTCGGGCTCACGGCGGTCGACCCGGCGAGCACGGTGCCCGGATATCTGCTCTATTACTACACCTTCGGTTCGCCGCGGTACGGGTATGCGGCCTCCATCGGCGTGGTGCTGTTCGTCATCACGCTCACGCTCAGCACCATATCCAATAAGATTTCCGACAAAGTCCGGGCGGAGAACGGCCTATGAAGAGCATCAAAAACAAAAAGGTCCTCGCGGCGCAGATCGTGCTGGCGGCGTGCCTGCTCGTGCTGCTGTTCCTGGTGCTGTTCCCGTTCTGGCTGATGATCGTCAAGAGCTTCAAGGACTTCATGCAGGAAGTGGAATCGCCCTTGTCGCTCACCTTTCCGCTGCATTGGGAAAACTATGCGACGGCGTGGGAGCGCATCGGCGGCAGCATCCTGAACTCCTTTTTCGTGAGCGGCGCAGAGGCGCTGATCACGCTCGTGCTCAGCTCGGTGGGGGCGTACGCCTTTGCGCGCTTCCGTTTCCGCGGCAAAAACCTAGTCTATTCGGGGTTCCTGGCGCTGATGATGATCCCGGGCGTGCTGACGCTGACCACCAAATACGTGATGGTGGCGGATACGTTCGGGCTGTACGGCAGCTTTTTCGGCGTGATCATGCCGCAGGCGGCGGGGCTGGTGCCCTTCGGCATCCTGCTGCTGCGCGGGTTTTTCGACGGCATCCCGTCCGACCTGTTCGACGCGGCAGAACTGGACGGCGCCGGCACGGCCAAACAGTTTTTCCACGTCTGCCTGCCGCTGAGCGTGCCCATCCTGCTCACGCTGGTGCTGATGAACTTCATGACCAGCTGGAACGACTATCTCTGGCCGATGATCATGCTCGGCAACGAGACGGACAAATACACCATCCCCGTCATGCTCAACGCGTTCACGACCGATTATTATAAGGTCGAACTGTATTACGCCGCGCCGCTGGCGGGCAGCGTGATCGTAAGTCTGCCCATCCTCATCCTGTTTGCGTTTACTTCCAAACAGTTTATCAGCGGCATGACGAGCGGCGCATTCAAAATGTAATTTTAAGGAAAGGACAAGACGAAGAAGAATGGCTACGGAATTGTTGGCGGACGACGGGTTCCGCAACGGCTTTATGCTGAAGGGGCTGAACAGCCTCCGCGACGGGCACGGCTCCATCCGAAGTTTCCGGCTCAACGAAAAAGAGCCGCGCTGGTACCTTTGCCAGTGGAACTCAAAGTACAACCTCATCGACGGCGATTTTACGGTCAGCAAAGACCGCTACAACATCTGCGACGTGAGCAAGAGCCTGACCGTGATCGGCAACCGCGAACTCGTGTTTGAACTGAATGCCGAAAAGGAATACAAGACGCAGCGCACGGAGAGCGAGCCGTGGCCGCACCTGCTCATCGAACAGGAGATCACCGAAAACAACCGCGTCCGCGACCTGAAAAAGATCGAATGCAGCGCGCGGTTCCGCCTGCTCGAATTCAAGAGCTACATGCAGGGGCAGGAAAAGCAATACCACGCCGCGCAGTTTGTGTGGGTGGTCACGTTCAAGGACGCGAACCCCGACTCGCCCTCGTACGGCTCGTTCATCTGGGTGGTGCTCTGCCCCTTCGACAGCCGCTACGACTTTGCGCCGCTGTTCACCCAGCAGGACAAAGCGCTGCCCGACGGCGAGTTCATCTACAGCTTTGCCGGGCGCGATTTCCTCGAAAAGCCCCTGTGGGGCGGCGACGGCGTGAACCTGTACATCGATCTGTATCCGCACATCGGCCGCATCCTCGCCTGCGCGCAGAGCCACGGCTTTATGCAGGGGAGCCGCGCGGAAGATCTCGTGGTGAGCAGTACGAACATGGGCTTTGAGATCACGGGCACGTTCCGCTGCCGCATCAGCGTCGAAAACCCGAAGATCATGATCGAAAAGAAGGAGGAAAAAGAATGAAAAAGCGAATGCGGGCCCTTCTTGCATTCCTGCTGTGCGCCGCCGTGGCGATGGCTGTGGCCGGCTGCGGAACGGGCAGGGAAGACCCGCCGCCGGGCGGAGACCCCTCCGGCGGGAACGAGGAGCAGCCGGCCGTGCACGAGGTATTTGCCGACAGCGATTTTGCGACGGGCTTCGATATCCTCGGCACCGGGTACGACTCCGAAGGGAATGTTTCGCAGGCCGAACGCGGCGTGAAAAAGTCCATCCGTTTCGGGCGGAGCGATCCGGCATGGAGCGTGGCGCAGTGGTATTCGGATTACAATCTGGACCAGAGCGACTACGTGCTCAACGAAGAGACGTTTTCCATCGCGGATACGTCCAAGTCGGTCTCGGTGGACCGCGCGACGGGCGCGATCACGCTGGCGCTCAACGCCGGGAAAGAATTTGACCGCGTGCAGAACGCCTCGTCGCTCGGGGTGTACTGGCCGCACCTGCTCGTCGAGCCCAAAAACACCGTTCCCGTACCGATCGCAGACTGCGAAACGATGACCGTCTATCTCGATTTCGTGATCAACAAGTCCGAACACCACGCCGCCGATTTCGGGGCGGAGCGGCCGGGCCTGCAGGCGCAGTTCGCCTGGTTCGTCTATGTGCAGAACACCAATGAAGAGAGCGCCGGCTACGGCGAATTCCTCTGGTTCGGCTTCAACCTCTACGACCCGACGCAGCTGTACGCGCCCCACAACGAGCAGCAGGATTTTGCGGGCGGCAACGCGGGGAATTACATCTACACCCTCGGGGCGGTCGAATGCATCGGCAACGAGCGCGTCAAAGTGGGCGAGCGCACGGGCTTTGAAATGGACCTGATCGCGGCCGTCGAACAGGGACTTGCCGCCGCGCACGAGGCCGGGTTCATGACCAACAGCACGGTGGAAGACTGCTCCATCACCGGCATGAACATCGGGTATGAGATGTTCGACGTGTGGGATATTTCCACCACAATTTACGATATGGGCGTGTCCTACACCCTGAAGGAGGCGCAATGAAAAGATCTTTGAGCGCCCTGCTGGCGCTGCTGCTGGCCCTTATGCTGTGCCTTTCCTTCGCGGCGTGCGGCGATCCGCCCCCGCAGGGAGGCGGCACGGAACCGCCGGGCGTCACCGATCCGGACGGGGGAACGGAGGACCCTCCCAAAGAGGAAGAGCCCGACCCGCAGCCGGAAGACGAGCGCGTCGAGGCCATTGCCGACAACACCTTTCAGGACGGCTTCGGCGTCATGGGCCTGAACTCGGCGACGGACGGCTCATCCGTAAAGACGCAGATCAAGTTCGGCCGCCGCGATCCCGTTTGGCGCATCGGCCAGTGGGGGAGCCGCTACAACCTGAACGAGCCGCTGCAAAATTCGGTCACCACGCAGGCGATGATCCTGGCCGACCGTTCCAAAACGGTCACCCTCGACCGCGCCGAAAACGAACTGACGCTCGCGCTGGACGCGACCAAAGAGTACGACACGAGCGAAGAAAGCCGCGTCATGTGGGCGCATCTGCTCATCGAACAGTCCTTCGACGATTTCACGCAGTACCGCCTCAGCGAGTTCGATTCGCTCGTGGCGACCCTCGACTTTTCGGTGACCAAAGCGGAAAAGGGAGCGATCGAAACGGGCGCCGCCGCCGATACTCTCCCCGCGCAGTTCCTGCAATACTTTTATGTGGTCAATCGCAACGAAAGCTCGCCGGGGTACAGCAGTTTTCTGTGGTTCGGGCTGAGCTATCTCGATACCCGCTACGATTCCGCGCCCCTTTCCTATCTGCAGGATACGGCGGGCGGCAATCTCGGCAATTACATCTACTGCCTGGGGGCCGAGTCGACGCTCGGGCCGGGCGCCTTTGAAGTCGGGCGGGAATACAGCGTGGAGATCGACATTCTGCCGTATATCTCCGAGGCGCTGCAGACGGCGGCCGAAAACGGGTTTATGCTGAACACGCAGCTTTCCGACTGCGTCATCACGGGCATGAACCTGGGCTGGGAAGTGCCCGGCGCGTGGGATGTATCCGCAACGATCGGAAATCTCTCCCTGAAAGGGAGTTTGAAAAATCAGCAGGAGGAAAATTTATGAGCAAAATCAAGACAAGGGCTTTGGCCCTGATCGCCGCGGCGGCGCTGTTATTGGCGGCGCTCGCGCAGGTGCTGTTTTTCATGCCGCGCCCGGCCGCTGCGGCCGACGAAGGAACGGATGGCCCGACGGCCGTCATGGCCGACCCGACCTATGAGTTGATCTCGTTAGGGGCGGACGATTCGATGATGCTGATGTCCGACGGAACGGTGCAGGGCAGCCTCACGCCCTCGGTCGGGTTCGGCGGCCGCGCCAACTCCAACGGGCTGGGAGAGGCGTCCCGCTATACCGTTGCCGACGGCGTGGCGGTCACGCTCAAAAATCTGAGCATTTCGGCGGAAGCGTGCTTCACCGTCGCCATGCAGACGCATCCGACGGGAACGCTGACGGATGGCGGCGGCGTGCATGTCGTGTTCCGCGTTATGCTTGAAGGCGCTAATTACACTTTTGCATTGATTGTTTACAGAAACGACGCCTCCATGGCGGACGGCTACTTCTGGAATCCCGTCGGGGTGCCTTTGGAAGGAGATGCATGGCAGGCCGAAACCGTTACTTTGCGCTTTACCGATACTTCGCTTGCCATTTCGTATACGGGAGCCACGACGGCCGATTTCGCTGAAACCACGATATCGACGGAAAACGGTTTTTCCGGGATTTTTGAAGATTTTACAAATTCGGAGCGGCCCAATTACAGTGATAAAGCCTATCTGAGTTTCAATTGCTACAACCCGAATCAAGGGCAGAAAACGGGCCACGTCGATTTCACCCTCGCTTCCGTAAACGGGCAGACCCCGCAGGCGGGCTACAAGGCCGCCATGGACGCGCAGGTCACGGCGTTTGTCGACGCGGTCGCAGCCGCGGGCGACGGCTCTGACCAGGACAAGGTCGACGCCGCCGTCGCGCTGAACGTATTCGGCGAAGACCAGGCGTACGGCAAGCTGCTCGCGCAGTACGGCAGCGAAGAACAGAAAGCCGATGTTGCCGAAGCGCGCGCCAAGATCACCGAACTCAACGGCGACGCAATCTATGCCGAGCTGCGGGGGAAGGTAGACGCCTTTGTCGCCGCGGTCAAGGCGTACGATCAGTTTGACGACGCCACCAAGACCGCCGCCGTCGAGGCCTACAATGCCATCGACTGGACCCTCTACGACGACCTCAACGACAATTTCCGCGGACAGATCGACGAAGCCGTCGCGGCGATGAAGGGGCTGACCTTCTTCAAAAACGCGATGAACGACGTATACGACGCCAAGCTGGCCCTGCTGGAAACGGCCACCGCGGCCGAATTCAGCTCGTCCGACGGCTATCTCTCCGTCAAGGCGTCCGTCGACGGATGGGACGCGTATAAGGCCGACAATTTCTTTGCCGACCTGGCCGAGGCGCAGCAGACCGCGCTCGAAGAGCGCATGACGGCGATCGAAGGCAAACTGGCGGATTCGTATTACGCCAACTTCGTCTACCGCGGCACCGAGAGCAAAGTGCAGCTCTACGACGAAGGCTTGTACGTCAGCGTCAAGCCCGACGTGTATCCCGAGACCGACAACGCCGTTTCCTTCAAAGAGAAGATGACCCTCGGCGAGAACAGCGAGATCCGCTTCAACCTCATCTACGGCCTGCGCAACACCATCGGTTCCTTCCAGATGCAGATCGGTTTCTACCCCGTGGAGGGCGCCATGACCAAGGGCGACGTCGACGGCGTGCGCGTGGACTTCTGGCTGTCCAACCAGGGCGTGACACAGGTCAAACCCGTCAACGGCCGGACGGAAACGGATATCGTCAACAACATGATGCTTTCGCTGGAAGACGAGGATCTCTTCGACTTCATGGCCGAAGAACTCGATTATTCGGTGAGCGATTATACCGTCGAACTCGTCGCCAATGCCGACGGAACGCTCTCCGTGCTGGTCAACGGCCTGGAGATCGCCATCACGGATCCCGCCTTCAATGCCGACATGTTCAAAGACGGCGTGTACATCACGATCACCGGCTGCGGCTATGCGGGCACGGCGAACAACGAACTGCTCGTCACGAAGATCGGTTCGACCGAATACGTCGACCTCGGCGAAGAGGATCCCGGCACCGATCCCGGAACGGATCCCGGCACCGACCCGGGCACCGATCCCGGAACGGATCCCGGCAGCGACGGCTGCGGCGGCTGCTCGGGTAGCATCGTCGCCGGCCCCGGCATCCTCGGCGGCGGCGCGCTGGTCACCGCGGTTGCGGCGCTGCTGCGCAAGAGAAGGAGCTGACGCTGCGTCCCGCCCGCATCCCGGGCGGGAGCGGAAAAATACGGGGGAGGGGCACCCTCCCCCTTTGTTTTAGGAGAGAAACGCCATGAAAAAAATTACCGTCGCCGTCATGGGCTTCGGCGATCGCGGGCAGATCTATGCGTCGTACGCGAAAAAAGCGCCCGACCGGATGGAGATCGTCGCCTGCATCGATCCCGACCCCGTGCGGCTGCAAAAGGCAAAAACGCTGTACGGCCTGCGCGAAGAAAACTGCTTTGCCGATCCCGCCGCGTTCTACGCGCGCGAAAAGATGTGCGACGCGGTCATCAACGCCACGATGGACAGCCTGCACGTCAAAACGACGCTGCCCCTGCTCGAAAAAGGGTACGACGTACTGCTCGAAAAGCCGATCACGAGCGACGAGGCCGAACTGCTGCAATTGCAGGCGGCCGCCAAACGCACCGGCCGCGTGCTGATGATCTGCCACGTTTTGCGTTACGCGCCTTTTTACGTGGAGATCAAACAGCTGCTCGCGGGCGGCTCGCTGGGGAAGATCGTCCACATGTACTGTTCCGAAAACGTGTATATCCCGCACATGCTCTCTTCGTACGTGCGGGGCAAGTGGAACAGCGAGAGCGCGTGCGGCTCGGGCATGCTCATGGCCAAGTGCTGCCACGATCTGGACCTGATCGTCTGGCTGACGGGCGGCCTCCGCGCGGAAGCGGTCGCGTCCTTCGGCGAACGCTCGGTATTCTGTGCGGCGAACAAGCCGAAAAACGCGGGCACGCGCTGCCTCGTCGACTGTGCCGCCGAGCCTTCCTGCCCGTATTCGGCCAGAAAACTCTATCTGGAGAACGACCGCTTTCCCTTCCTCGTCTGGGCGAACGTGCCCGGCAAGGATTGGGACCAGGTGACCCGCGCGGAAAAAGAGCAGCTTCTCAAAACCACCAACCCGCACGGCGCCTGCGCGTATGAGGACCGCGATCTGGTCGACCATCAGTCCGTGCTGGTGCGGTTCGAGGGCGGGGTCACCGCCACGCTGGATATGACGGGCGGCACCTCGCGCCCGGGGCGGGAGATCCACGTCGTCTGCGAACGGGGCGAGATCGAAGGGTTTCTCGAATCCAACCGCTTCGTCGTGCGGCGTTACGACGCCGACCGCGCCGACTGCCGCGAAGAGACCGTCGAGATCACCGAAGATACTTCGGGCGCGCATTCGGGCGGCGATCTGCGCCTGGCGGCCGATTTCGTCGCGCGCGTGGCGGGGGAAGAGCCATCTGTTTCCTGCACTTCCATCGACGATTCGATCGAAGGGCATCGGCTCGTCATCGCTGCCGAAGCCGCGCGGCGGGAACAGAAAGTGGTGAAATGGGACAGCCGCGGCGAGCGAACAAATTGACAAATTTTTCCGACCGCATTATACTATTGAATATGGCAATATACGGAAAGAAACAAATCAACATCCGGGAAGACAACAAGAGCGCCGTGGTCGACATCCTGTTGCAGCAGGAGGCAACGATGCCCCAGCTTGCCGAGCGCCTCATGCTCAGCCATACGGCATTGGCGAAAGTCATGCATGAACTGATGCAGAAAAACATCGTCCTTTGCAGCGAGGGGAAGGGCACGGGTTCGGGCCGTCCGCCCAAAGTATACGAGATCAATGCGGACTGCGCCATGACCTGCGCCGTGATCCTGACGCAGAAGAGCATCGACATTTACTACGTCGACATGCGCGGCTTTCAGGTCAACAAGCGCACGGCCGAAAACGATTTTTCCTCTCTGTCCGCGTTGCTGGCAGACGTGCAGGAATACATCGGGACGCTCAAAGAGCACCCGCGCCTGAAAGGCCGGGTCTTGAAATACATCTACATCGGGCTCCCCACGGCGCGGTTTTACGGCATGGACTTTTGCGAAAGCTGCCGGGAAGTTTCCCTCTCGTTTTCGGAGCGGTTCCCCGGCATCCGCAATGTCGTGCGGCGGAACGTCGATTACGCGATGGTTGCGGAAAGCAAGTACGGCGTGCTCAAAAACAATTGCAGGAACGCCGTTCTCCTCAATCTGGACGAGTATCTGTGTGCTTCCTTCCTGCTGAACGGCAGCATTTACGACGGCGATCGCTGGATGCAGGGCTACGACAGCGCGCAGAATTTTCCGGGACTGCTGGCTCTGCGCGCGCAGGCGGCGGGGGGCGGTTTCGGCGTTCTTGAAAGAGATGCCGCGTTCGGCGCCATGCTGGAATGGCTGGGCGGCGTACTGCGCTTTATGGATATCGGCCGGGTCGTTCTGGGCGGCTCGGCGAAAGTGTGGGGGGAGGAACTGCTGCGGCTGGTCAGCGAAAAGTTCGGCGGCCGCTGCCGGGCAGAATTTTCGACCATGGGGCGGGAAGTTCCGCCGCCGCTGTCCGGCGCGGTATGGCTTTCGACCTATTCGACGCTGCAGGATATGATGCTCCGCTGAAAAACGAGGGCGCCCCGCCGTTGCTTGCGGCGCGGATCGCGCAACGATACAAAAAAGCGCCCGCATGGGCGCTTTTTTGTCCGCCGCGGGGTTGACAGGTCGCCCGCTGCGGGGCTATAATGAAAAAAACGCCCCGTCCGGGGCGGACGACGAGCCTGGGGAGGCCGTGCGATGTACGTGCAGGATACCTTTTTCGACAATGAAAAGAGCCAGCCGCTGGCGGCGCGCCTGCGGCCGCGCACGCTGGAAGAATACTGCGGGCAGAAACATCTGCTCGGCGAAGGCAAGGTGCTGCGCCGCCTGATCGAGAGCGACTGCGTCGGGTCCATGATCTTCTGGGGGCCGCCCGGCGTGGGCAAAACCACCCTGGCGCGCATCATCGCCAACCGCACGAAGGCGGATTTCATCGATTTTTCGGCGGTGACGAGCGGCATCAAAGAGATCCGGCAGGTCATGGAGCAGGCGGAAAAAAGCCGCCGGTTCGGCGGGAAGACCATCCTGTTCGTCGACGAGATCCACCGCTTCAACAAGGCCCAGCAGGACGCCTTCCTGCCCTTCGTCGAAAAGGGAAGCATCATCCTCATCGGCGCCACGACCGAAAACCCGTCCTTTGAAGTGAACGGCGCGCTCCTGTCGCGCTGCAAGGTGTTCGTGCTGCACGCCCTCAGCCCCGAAGAGATCGGCGGGCTGCTGCGCCACGCCCTGCGCGACGAGCGCGGGTTCGGCAACCAGGAGGTGGAGATCTCCGACGATCTGATCGACGCGATTGCCCGCTTCGCCAACGGCGACGCGCGCACCGCGCTCTCCACGCTGGAAATGGCCGTGCTCAACGGCCGCCTCGAGGGCGCGAAGACGGTCGTCACGGCCGAAACGGTCGAACAGTGCACGTCCAAAAAATCGTTGCTGTACGACAAGAAAGGGGAGGAACACTACAACCTCATTTCCGCCCTGCACAAGTCGATGCGCAATTCCGATCCCGACGCCGCCGTGTACTGGCTGGCGCGCATGCTCGAGGCGGGCGAAGACCCGCTCTACATCGCGCGGCGCGTCACGCGATTCGCCAGCGAAGACGTGGGCCTGGCCGATCCGCGCGCGCTGGAGATCGCCGTCGCCGCCTTTCAGGCCTGCCATATGATCGGCATGCCCGAATGCACCGTGCACCTGACGGAGGCCGTGGTGTACCTCTCGCTGGCGCCCAAATCCAACGCGCTGTACGTCGCCTACGGCCGCGCGCGCAGAGACGCGCTTTCGCAGCTGGCGGAGCCCGTGCCCCTCGCGTTGCGCAACGCGCCCACCCGCCTGATGCAGGAACTCGATTACGGAAAGGATTACCAGTACGCGCACGACGCCGAAGAAAAGCTGACGAACATGCAGTGCCTGCCCGACAACCTGCAGGGAAAAGAATACTACGTCCCCACGGAAGAGGGGACGGAAAGCCGCTTCGCCGCGCGCCTGCGCGAGATCAAAGCGTGGAAAAAAGCGCATAAAAAGTAAAGGGATTTCCGGCGGGGACAAAGTTCTGCAAACGGAGAAAAGAAAAAGCGACCGAATATTTCGGTCGCTTTTTGGCTGTCCGCGCCTGTCAGGAGGATTGCGGGATCTTTTTGGTCAGGTTGCAGAACAGGTCGTCGAAGAGGATGTCGCTGCCGTCGTCCGCTTCGAGGCTGACGCGCAGCCGCTGCGTGCCCTCGGGCAGGGTAAACGTCTTGTCCAGCCGGGTGAAGTCGGCGCAGCCGGAAAATTCGATGGTGTATTCCGCCAGCGTCTGCGTGTACAGCGGCATGCATTCGATCACGATGCGCCCGGTTCCCGAAAGGGTCTTGGCGTATCCGCTGAGGTTGAGTTCGAAGGACTCGTGCATGCCCGAGATATACTGGTAAACGCTGTGCCCGTCTTTGAGTTCGATGGCGGTCGAGCCGCCGATGCCCTGGCCTTCGGCGAAGGAAACGTCGCCGTTCATGCTCTGCCTCCAGGCGTTTTTGCCGGGCTGCGAAGTGCTCACGGGGATCTCGGCCGTGCTCTCCATCTGCGCGTTGGAGATCAGGTTTGCCACCGGCAGTTCGACGGGGCTCTGCGGGTACAGGCTCTCGTCCGAAGCGCCGTCTTTGGCGTGCGGCGTGTAGTCGTTGTTCAGGTAGGGGGTATAGCGGAACCAGTCGACAAAGGTGTAATCGGTCTCGAAATCGGGCGAACCGGCCCACCCGGCGGGGAACCAGTTGCCGATGTTGATGGGCATCGCCACGTCGGGCACGTAGACCTGCGACGTGTGCGTCAGAACATCGTCGATGTAATAGTCGATGCGCGCGGGGTCGGTGTGCCATTCAAATTTGTAAACGTGCCATTCGCCGTCGTTGTTGACGACGGGCGTATTGGTCACATAGTGGTCAGACTGTTCGAGCGTGAGCCAGTTGGTGTTCCATACGGCCGTAAAATCCTGCTCCACGTTGAGCTCGATGTCGATCTCGTAATTGTTTTCCCCCGTATAGTAATAGGTCCAGAAGGCGGTGGTGGAGCCGAAGCGGGGCAGGCATTTCATGCGCACTTCGAACCGCCCGGGCCCGAAGTATTCGCGCGAGATGATCTGTGCGCCCGTCCTTCTTCCGTGGTCGTTTCCGTGGCCGCGCAGATCCCCGGTATAGTTGTCGCCGTTGCATTGCAAAATCAGGATGCCGTCTTCGGTATACTTCACGTTCTGCGGCAGCACGCCGCCGTTGTCCGTTCCCCATTTGGAGTTGCCGATGTTCCAGTATTCCGAACGCACGCCTTCCGTAAAGTCGTCGAAGAATACGTTTTCCGTGTCGAGGCCGGCGTCGGGATCGAACTCGTCGCCCGCATTGTCGCCGCATCCGGCAAACATCGCCAGTCCCAGCGCGAGCAGCACGCCGGCAAGCAGGATCGCGATCTTTTTCATGGAAAAAAGCCCTTCCTTTGTATTTCTTTATTAAATTAACTTTGTTAATTAAAAAACAGTATAGCACACTTCTCCCGTTCTGTCAATAGGGGACGGGAAAAAATATTTTGTGAAATTTGTCGAAAAAGTCTTGACAAACGGGCGGTTGCGTATTATAATTTGAATCAATTAATTAACTTTGTTAAAAATAAAACTCTAAACATCGGAGGAAAGTGGTAATGAAGGCAAAATTTTTGCGGTCGCTGGTCCTGATCATGGCCCTCGTCATGGCGCTGGGCGTCGGGTTGGCTTTCTCGGCCTGCTCTACGACCGAGTGGGACCTGAAGATCTCGGTCGTACACAAAGAGTACGGGCAGCGGTGGATCAACGCGCTTGCGCGCAAATTTGAAGATGAGACGGGCCTGGTCGTTGAAGTCGAGGCCAACCCGAACCTGCAGTCGGAGATCCCGAACCGCCTGCAGAACGGCAGCGACGACGATATCTTTTTCAGCCACGGCATCACGTGGGAGCTGTACGCGGCGCAGGGCTACCTGGAACCGCTGGACGACCTGTACGAAATGGAGGTGAGCGAAGGCGTCACCTTCGGCAGCAAGGTCCTGCCCCAGTTCCGCAGCGCCGCGCAGTTCAACGGACATTATTATAAAGTTCCGTGGACGAACGGCACGGGCGGCCTCGTGTACAACAAAAAGATGTTTGAGGACAACGGCTGGAGCGTTCCGACCGTGTACTCCAACCCGAACAATCCCGACTGCGACCCCGCGGTGGGGGACGTCGGCCTGATGGAGCTTTGCGAAAAGATCCTCGCCGATACCGACGGAGAGGTCAAGCCCTTCGTGTGGAGCAGCGAAACGTATTACTGGGATTACGTCGTGTTCGACTGGTGGGCGCAGCTCGCCGGCGTCGACGCGATCGAAGAATACACCCAGCTCGGCTCGGCGGAAGTGTTCAACCCCGAAACGCATCCCGAACAGAAGGAAGCGCTCAAAGCCTGGAAGAACCTGATCGCCGATCATCCCGAATACAGCATGGAAGACTGCGCCGGCAAACAGTACACCGCCGCGCAGATGGAGTTCGTGACCGGCCGCGCCGCCATGATCCCCTGCGCGCAGTGGCTCGAATCGGGCATGATGGGCAACTACGACGAATCGACCTGCGTGATGGACCTGATGCCCACGCCCTTCCTCGACGGCGCCAAGACGGGCGCAGACGACAAACCCATCCGCGTCAACTACTCGGTCGGGTCGACCAACTCGGGCGACAGCATCCTCATCCCCGAAGATTCCAAACACAAGGATACGGCCAAACAGTTCCTGCAGTTCATGTTCCGCGACGACAACCTCAAACTCTTCACCGAAGAGACGTACGGCGTGCAGCTGGCCGCCGATTACAGCAACGTCACCCTCGACGACGACGCGACGGACTTCATGAAGAGCGTGTACGAGATCAACGCCAACAGCCAGAAGTTCGACCTTCTCTCTTCGGCGCTGCCCATCCTGCAGGGATACCTGAGCCTTGACTGGCCGGTCGAAGGCGTGCAGCATTACGCCTCTCTCGTGGCCGATCCCTCGACGGATATCGACGCGATGTACCAGAGCAATTACGAAACGATTGCCGGCAATTGGAGCAAATGGTTCGAATGAGCAAAATGACAGAAAGCGCCGTCCCGGTGGAAGAGACCGCCTTTTCGGATGAAAGCGCGGCGGCTGCAAAGCCGCCGCGCGGGCACGGCCTGAACCGGAAAAAGCAAAAGACGATCTTCATCTGCGTGATGCTCGCCTTTCCGTTGGTCCAGCTGTTCATCTTCTGGTTCCTGGTCAACGTGAATACGATCATCATGTCTTTTCAGGAATTCGACTGGCTGACGGGGAAATACATCTTCAACGGTTTCGACAACTTTATCCGCGTCTTTCAGGAGATCGGCGGGACCTCGCAGGTCACGCAGCGCACCGTCATCAACTCGGTGCTGTATCTGCCGATCACCTGCTTTATCAGCCTGCCGCTTTCCATCCTGTTTTCGTATTTTCTGTATAAAAAGGTGCCCGGTTCGGCGGCGTTCCGCGTCATTTTCTTCCTGCCGTCCATCATTCCCGTCGCCGTTCTCACGATGGCCTTTTCCTTCTCGTTCGACGCGACGCTCGGTTTTGTGAACCCCATTCTGCGGGCGTTGGGCGTGCAGAACATTCCGTCCTGGTTCGGCCAGTACCCGAACAACCAGATCATGATCTTCGCATACTGCATCTGGGCGGGCCTCGGCACGAACATCGTGCTCATTTCGGGCGCGATCGGCCGCATCCCGATCGAGATCATGGAGTATTCCAAGCTGGAAGGGGTCAGCAAGACGCGCGAGCTGTTCCAGATCGCCATTCCGCTGGTCTGGCCGACCATCACGACCACGTTCGTGCTCGGCTGCACCTCGGTGTTCACGGTCATGATGCAGCCCCTGATGCTCACCCCGGGCAATTCCGACACACTCACGATCGCCCTGATGATCTACAACGGGGTGCTCAACGGCCGCAACCTGCCGTACTATTCCGCATTCGGCCTGGCCCTTTCGGTCATCGGCGTGCCCATCATCCTCGTGATCAAGTGGGCGCTGGGGAAAGTTTATGCGGACGTGGAGTATTGAGGAGGAAAAATCATGGAAGATACGATGATCAGATCCGATACTCTGCCGGCGGAAAGGGGAGAGGCGCGTGCGGCGGACGCCGCCGAAGCGCGCGTCATCGACGCAGGCAAGCTGCAAAAACCCCGCCGCAAACTCACCAAAGACTGGGCGCTGTGGGTCGTGTTCGCCGTGTTCCTGATCTACGCGATCACGCTGGTGTTCCCGTTCGTTTGGATGCTCTTCAACTCGGTCAAGTCCAACCAGGAATATTTCCGGAACATCTGGGCGTTTCCGCAGAGTTTCCACATTGAAAATTACACGAACGTGCTGTTCAATTACAGCGTGCACAACGTGTCGCTGTTCGGCATGTTCGGCATCAGCATCGTCATCACGCTCTGCGGCACGGTGCTCAGCCTGCTGATGTCCTCGATCGCGGCGTACGTCATCGCGAAATACAAATTTTTCGGCCGCAACGCGCTGTACGCGCTCGCCGTGTTCGTCATGGCGGTGCCCGTCGCGGGCACGCTCCCGGCGCAGTACAACATCATGCAGACGCTGCACCTGACCAACTCGTTCATCGGCGTGCTCATCCTGTATGCGGGCGGCTTCGGCTTCAACTTCCTGATCCTGTACGGTTTTTTCAAAAACCTTTCGTGGGAATACGCCGAGGCGGCGCTCATCGACGGCTGCACCGATTTCGGCATCTTCTTCAAGATCATGCTGCCGATGGCCAAGCCCGCGCTCATCGCGGTCGGCGTCATCCACGCGATCGGGCTGTGGAACGACTACGTTACGCCGTCCATCTATCTGCCGAACACGCCCACGCTGGCGGTCGGCGTGAACCTGCTCCTCAGCGAACTGCGCGGGCAGTCTGCTTACCCCGAAATGTTCGCTACGATGATCATTGCACTGATTCCCATCCTCGTCGTGTTCATCTGCTTCCAGAAAACCATCATGGAAAACACGGTCGCGGGCGGGTTGAAAGGATAAATTACAAGGAGGAAGTGTATGAAAAAACTCATCACGCTGCTCCTCGCCGCGCTTCTGGCGTTCGGCCTTGTGGCCTGCGCCGGCGGCGGAGAGGACACGGCGGGCACCGTCGGCGGCACGGTCAAGTGCAACGGCGCCGGGCTGGAGGGCGTGTCGATTATGATCGACGGCCGGTCCGCTGCCACCACCGACGCGAACGGCGCCTATTCGCTGGGAGAGTATACCGGCAATGTGACGCTCACGCCCGTGAAGGAAGGGTATACGTTCATGCCCGAATCGCTCACGGTGCAGTTTGCCCGTCCGGACGCAGACTTCACGGCCACGGCTGTTGCCGGGACGGAAGAGCCGGGCGATCCCGTCGAACCGGCCGACGCCACGCGCATCCCCGCGCCGACGGACGGCAGCCTGTACGACGATTTTGAAAACGGCATCTCGCCCGACGGTAAGTGGGACATCGTTACCCGCAACTGGGGTGCCGAAGAATTCAACGGCACCACGGCGGGCAACGTCAACTACACCGCAGACGGCATCCTCGTGCTCTCGTCCAAGGGCATGTACTATCCCAACGTGAGCGAACGCAACACGGGCGCCGCCATCGTGACCAAAGAAGCGCTCGGCCCCGGCCGCTTCGAAGTGGCGGCGAAGATCTCGCCCCGCATCGGCATGTGCTCGGCGATCTGGACGTTCTATTACGAGAGCGAATCCGTCAACCACGAGATCGACATCGAGTTCCCCGGCGGCTACAACGCCTCCGGCACCCCCGGGTTCGACAGCGTCCTCAACACCAACTGGCAGGGCACGGGTTCCGGGCAGTACACGACCGAGACCATCGACCTCGCCGATGTCGGCCTTTCGGCCCAGAACGACGGCAAATGGCATACCTATGCCTTTGAGTGGAGCGTGAAGGACGGATACGTCAAATATTACATCGACGACGTGCTCACCACCACCATCAACACCCACATCCCGACCTACGAAGGCCAGCTGTGGATCGGCGTATGGCAGCCCGTGAACTGGGCGGGCGTTCCCGAATATGAAACTTCGGACATGCTCGTCGACTGGGTCGCCTATACCCCGTACAACGAGACCGCCGAAGACGGCGTGCAGGAAGCCAAAGAAGAATACCTCGAAGACAGAGTCGCCGGGGCCAACTTCTACCCGACCGAGCCCATCGTCCTCGACGAAAACGCGGTCGAGATCGTCTCCAACAGCGACTTTTCCGGCAACGCCGCGGCGTGGACGCTCGGCGCAGAGTCCGATATCCGTTCGGGCATCGTCGCCACCGATTACACCGGTTCCAATTCCGTCTATCGGCTGATCGGCACGTCGGAAGCGTCGCAGACCATCACCGGGGTCTACGAAGGGTACGAATACACTCTGAGCGGCCTGGCACGAATTTCGAGGGGTGGGGTAGACTCTTCCGCAGAATTTGTCGTGCAGTTCCTCGATGAAGACGGCGCCGTGATCGGCACCGAAACGACCTTCGACGTGGCCGCGGGCGACGACTTTGCGTCTTTCAGCGGCTCGGTGACGGCGCCTGCGAACACCAAATCCATGCGCATCGTGCTGCGTTCGGTCGGCAGCGACACC
>CALVHP010000147.1 GCA_944328405.1 uncultured Clostridia bacterium | reverse complement strand
GCCCGTCTCCTTGGCGAGCATCAGGCGGCGGCTGTACACCATGGGGACGGTGCCGTTGCCGGGCAAAGCAATGCCCAGCGCCTCGGTCAGGCAGTTGAGGCTGTTGGCCGTGAACATGCCCGAGCAGCTGCCGCAGGTCGGGCAGGAAGAGCACTCGTATTCGTGCAGTTCTTCCGCGTCGATGCGGCCCGCGTTGTAGGCGCCCACCGCCTCGAACATGGAGGAGAGGGAGAGGCGCTTGCCGTGCATCTTCCCCGCGAGCATCGGCCCGCCCGAAACGAAGGCCGCGGGCAGGTTCAGCCGCACCGCCGCCAGCAGCATGCCGGGCACGATCTTGTCGCAGTTGCCCACGAACACGAGGCCCGAAAAGGCGTGCGCCCGCGCCAGGATCTCGGCGCTGTCGGCGATGATCTCGCGCGAGGGCAGCGAATAGCGCATGCCCGCGTGTCCCATGGCGATGCCGTCGCACACGCCGATGGAAGGCACCACGACGGGCTTTCCGCCCGCGGCGATCACGCCTTCTTTGACCGCTTCGGCGATCTTGTCGAGGTACATGTGCCCAGGGATGATCTCGCTCTGCGCGCAGACGATCCCGACGATGGGCTTTTTCATTTCGCTGTCCGTCCACCCGAGCGCGCGCATCAGCGAACGCTGGGAAGACATGGCCGTTCCTTCCGAAAAGATGTTGTTCATAGCTGTATACCGCCGTTCATAAAAATTCAAAATTGGGGCAAAGACGCCGGAAAAGGGACCGGGAGGGCTGCCTTGGGGGCGTCAGATCATCTCGTTGTAGTCGACGAGGTCGTTCAGGCACTGATCCCCGCGCGAGAGCGCGGTCAGGCCGGTGCGCGCCATTTCGAGGATGCCGTACGGCTCGATCACTTGGATGAACCCGTCCAGCTTGTTCGGCTCGCCCGTGATCTCCAGAATGAGCGTTTCGGGCGAAAGGTCGACGATCTTCGCCTTGTACACGTCCTTGATCTCGATGAGTTCCGACCGCTTTTCGGCGGGCGCGGAAACCTTGACGAGCAGCAGCTCGCGGTAGATCGAATCGTGTTCGTTGGCCAGGGTGATCTTTTTCACGTCGATGAGCTTGTCGAGCTGTTTGGTCAGCTGGGCGAGGGTGGCGTCGTCTCCGTCGAGCACGATGGTCATGCGCGAGAGGTTTTCGTTTTCGGTGGCGCACACGCACAGGCTCTCGATGTTGAAGCCGCGGCGCGCAAACAGCCCCGATACGCGGGTCAGAACGCCGCTCTTGTTGGCGACCAGCGCCGTGATGGTGTACTTTTTCATACAGCGTTCCTCCTCATTGCAGTTTGGTCATGATCTCGTCGAAGGATTTCCCCGGCGCGATCATGGGCAGGACCTTGTCGTCGATGCCGATCTTGCAGTCCACGAGCACCGGGCCCGGCTCCGCGAAGGCGGCTTTCAGCACGGGCAGGATGTCCGCCTCGCCCGCGATGGTCATGCCCTTCGCGCCGAACGCCTCGGCCAGCCGCACATAATCGGTCCGGCGGTCGAGGGTGGTCTGCGAATAGCGTTTGCCGTAGAACAGCGTCTGCCACTGGCGCACCATGCCCAGCGCGTTGTTGTCCATCAGCAGGATCACGAGGGGCAGTTTCTGCGAAACGGCGGTGCACAGTTCGTTCAGATTCATGTGGAAGCAGCCGTCGCCCGTCACGAGCACCGTCTGCCGCCCCGTGCCCGCGCACGCGCCGATCGCCGCGCCCAGGCCGAAGCCCATCGTGCCCAGCCCGCCGCTGGAAATGAACCGGCGCGGCCGCTCGATCCTGCAGTATTGCGCCGCCCACATCTGGTGCTGCCCCACGTCCGTCACCACGGGGGTGTCGGCGTCCGTAAAGGAGCGCAGCGCGGAGAGGATCTTATACGTGGGCAGGGAAGAATCGAAGTTCGCCGCCTCGTACTCTTTGTAGGCGGCCGTCTCTTTGAGCCAGTCTTTGCGGTCGGCCTGTTTCAGGGTGGGCAGCAGGGCTTTGAGGATCTCGTCGATGTCCGCCATCACGGCGATGTCGACGGGCACGTTCTTGTCGATCTCGGCGGCGTCGATGTCGAACTGGATGACGGTCTTGCCGGCGCGGAATTTCACGCGGTCGCCCGCCACGCGGTCCGAAAAGCGCATGCCGCAGGCGATGACGGCGTCGGCGCGGCGGAAGGCCTTGGCCGAAGCGTCTGTGCCGTGCATGCCGATCAGCCCGAGGAACTGCTCGTCCGAGGCGGGGTAGGCCCCCAGCCCCATCAGCGTCGCGCTGACGGGCGCCAGCAGAATCTTCGCAAAGCGCAGCAGGTTCTCGGACGCGCCGGAACCGATGCAGCCGCCGCCGGCGATGATCAGCGGGCGTTTCGCCTTGGCCAGCGCGGCGCGCACGGCCTCGAGCGCGCTCTCTTCCACGCGCCGGGGCGCGTGGCGCTCGGCCTTCTTCTCTTCGTATTCGCACAGCTCGGTCTGGATGTTTTTGGGGATATCGACGAGCACCGGCCCCTTGCGCCCGGCGTTGGCGATGTAAAAGGCCTCGCGGATGGTGGGGGCGAGTTCGCGGATGTCTTTGACGATGTAGTTGTGTTTTGTGACGGGCATGGTGATGCCGGCGATGTCCACTTCCTGGAAGCTGTCGCGCCCCAGATTGGCGACGGTCACGTTGCCCGTGATCGCCACGAGGGGAGAAGAATCCATGTACGCCGTGGCGATGCCGGTCACCAGGTTGGTCGCGCCCGGCCCGCTCGTGGCGATGACCACGCCCGTCCTGCCCGTGGCGCGCGCATAGCCGTCGGCGGCGTGCGCGGCGCCCTGTTCGTGCGCCGTAAGGATGTGGCGCAGGGTGCCGTCGCGGTAGATGGCGTCGTAAATGTCGAGCACGGTCCCGCCGGGGTAGCCGAACAGCGTGTCCACGCCCTGCTCTTTCAGACAGCGGACCAGAATATCCGCGCCGCTCAGTTTCATAACGTCTGCTCCTTGCCCGCCTTGCGCCCCGCCGGAAAAATTTGCCGCGGGCGGTACGGGCGATCGTGTGTTTCGCATTATTTTATAACAAAAACGAAGAACGTGTCAAGTATTTTATTTTGCGCGTGCGCCGCGCGCGCGTCTGTCGGAGAAAAAAGAAGGGCCCTTGCGCGACAAATTTCGGAAATGCCGCAAAAACAGTTGACAAAAGGCGCGCAATCATATAAAATAACATAGCGTTTCTGTGGAAACGGCCACATCGCGGGGTGGAGCAGTTCGGTAGCTCGTCGGGCTCATAACCCGAAGGTCGCAGGTTCGAATCCTGCCCCCGCAACCACGTCGCCGCACGGCATATATCGCAGGGGTTCGCCCTGCGGGCAAACCCAGTTGCTCTGATGCCGGCGGCTCCTTTTTCCCAAAAAGTTCTTCGATACTTTTTGGGAGCCCTGTTAGGGAGCGGCGAATTGCGCAACAGCTCGCACGTTGTGCAAGCTGTTTGCTTTAACGCCGGCAACTCCTTTTCCCAAAAATCTCGGGCTGCGCCCTGCGATTTTCGGGAGCCCTGAAAGGGGAAAAGCGGCCGCGTTTGCGGTCTTTTATACGGCCCCATGGTCAAGCGGTTAAGACATCGCCCTTTCACGGCGGTAACTCGGGTTCGAGTCCCGATGGGGTCACCACACAGCAGGCACGGTTCCGTTCGGGCCGTGCCGAACAATATGGCGGCGTAGCTTAGTTGGTTATAGCGATCGGTTCATACCCGATAGGTCGTAGGTTCGAGTCCCACCGCCGCTACCAAAACACCCCCGAAGGTCAGCCTTCGGGGGTGTTTTGGCAGCGGCGTACAGGACGAACCTGCGCGCGGAAGGAGCGTCTGCCCGACGCAAAGCCGTTCCGCGCGCAGGTTCGCGCGAGCGGGCGGAAAGCCCGCGAAGCTCCGCCGAGGGGACCCCTTTTAGGGGTTTCGGCGGATTCCCACAACCGACCGATCGGGGCGGGAGCCCGACGCAAAGCCGTTCCGCGCGCAGGTTCGCGCGAGCGGGCGAAAGCCCGCGAAGCTCCGCCTCGTCGGCGCAAGGCAAATTTCGCAGGCGTTTGCCGCGGGTGCAAACGCTTTGCCTTTCTGCCTGCGCCTCCTCTCCCCAAAAAGTTCTGCGAGCCTTTTTGGGGTCCCCGGGAAAAACCCTTTCAGGGGTTTTGGCGGAGCTCCGCAAACAGGCGAATGCGATGAGTAGAAGAAAGTGCGGCGTCGGCAGGCACGCCTTTCGGTTGCGGCAGGGGCGAAACAGAAGGCGCTGAGCAGGGGCTGCGCCCTTTTCGGACAAAAAACAGCCGGGGGAAAACCGGCTGTTTTTCATGGGCAAAAACGCCCTTTGGCCGTCACTTGCGGCCATGCAGCAATTCTTCCGAAAGGCGCAGAATTTCCGCCCCGTACTTCTTTTTTCCGCGCCGCAGCAGCCGGTTGAAGACGGGGTAAGCCAGCGCGATGGGCACGATGCCGAGCGCCGCCAGAGCGATGCCCGCCGCGTAGCTGCCGAAGGATAGGGTCAGGCTCATCCCCGCCCCGAACAAAAGGACCCCGGCGACCCCGAGCGTGAGCGAAACGCACATGGCGGTGTTCCGGACCCGCGCGTTGAGCTTGCGCAGGCGGCGGAGTTTTTCTCCCGCCTCGTCGGGCAGGTAGGCCTTGCGGATACTCTCGATCTCGCGGCGCTCGCGCTCGGTGGGCGCGGCGTAGGTGTATTCAAATTTGTCATTCGGTCCGTTCATCGGCTTTCTCCTCGCGGAAGCGCTTGAGCTTCGCGCTCGAACGTGCGATCATCAGGATCCCCATCACGATGGTCAGCGCGCACACGGTAAACCCCGTCACGGCGTTGAGCGCGCTCATCGCGGGATCCGCGCCTTCCGAAAACACCGCCACCAGCGTGACCTGCAGCGACAGCAGCGAGACCGCCGCGTCGGTCAGGTTGATGTTGCGGAAGCACTGCAGCACGGGATCCTGCAGCCGCCGCACCTTGCACACGTTGACGATGGCGAAAATGATCTTGTAAAAGGTATACGCGGCCGCGGCGATGGCCATGATCTCGGTGTACTCGCCCGGCCGCCGCGAGAGGACCATCAGCGTCACGGCGGCGGCGAGCGCCAGTTCCAGCACGAACAGCGCGACGCCGCACAGGCGGTACAGCCGCAGCTTGTATTCGTCGAGGCGGCGCCGGTCTCCTTCGGCGCGCTTTCCGGCCCTGTAACTCCCGAGCAGAATGCCTCCGCGCAGCGCGCTCAGGCAGAGATAGTAGCAGGCGAGGATGCCGTACCAGACGGACGAGGCGAGGATGCCGAGCACCCCGTTGAACACGGCGAACCCGATGTTCACGGTAAACGACAGCACCGTAAAGACGACCGTGCGGAACCCGTAGTTGGTGAGCATGTTGTGGAAGAAGGGGTGCTTCTTCGCCCGTGCCAGAAATCCCGCTTTGACGCGGGGCGCCAACCGCACGGCCGTGTAGACCGCATAGCCGAGGAAGAGCGCCGCCCCGCCGTACACGACGTAAACGGGCCACGCCGTATACCCGAAGCCGATCAGCACGAACGCCCCCGCCACGAACAGCGCGGCCAGGCCCCACGCGGCGCCGGCAAGGCAGGGGGGAGGATCTTTGAGAAGGCGCAGCAGTCTGCCGAACCGGTTCATGCGTCCCCTCCGCGCAGCTTTACGGTGAAGGCGCTGCCCTTGCCGACTTCGCTCTCCACCGAGATCTCGCCGCCGAGCACGTCGATCACCTTTTTGACCAGCGCCAGCCCCAGCCCGTTGCCTTCCTGTGCGTGCGAGGTGTCTCCCTGGTAAAATTTATCGAAGATGCGCGCGCCCGTCTCTTTGGGGATGCCGCAGCCGCTGTCCCGCACCGTCACGACGGCGTTCCCGTTCTCCCGTTTGAGCGAGACGGCGACGCGCCCGCCCGCCTCCGTGAATTTGACGGCGTTGGAGAGCAGGTTGTTCCACACGATCTCGAGATAATTCGGGTCGGAAAGGATGGAAACCTCGTCCAGGTCGCACTCGACGAGCAGCCCCTTTTCTTCGATGCGGTCCTCGTATTGCAGCACCGCCTGCGCCAGCATTTCGTCCAGCCGCACGGGCGTGCGCTCGGCGCGGATCTCCTGGTTTTCCAGCTTGTTGAGTTTGAGGATGTTGGAAACGAGGTCGGACAGCCGTTTCGCCGTGGCGGCCAGCACCGCGGCGTAGCGGCGGCGCGTTTCGGCGTCGAGGGCGCCGTCCTGCAGGGCGGCCGAGTAGTTCTGGATGATCGCGAGCGGCGTTTTCAGCTCGTGCGACACGTTGGAGATGAAATCCGTGCGCAGCACTTCCGTCTTGGCAAGCTCCGCGGCCATGCTGTTGAGGTTGTCGATGATGGCGTCGAACTCGTTGTACCGCCCGTAGGGGTGCAGCGTTTCCAGCCGGACGGAAAAATCGCCCGCGGCGATGCGTTCGGTCGCGTCGAGGATGCGCTCGACGGGGCCGTTGACGGTAATTTTGCGGCGCACGGCGTCGATCGCGATGCACAGCAGGGCGAAAAATACGATGACGGTGAGCATCACGGCCGCGATCAGGGCGTCGTTCCCGCCGAAGGCCTCGTCCGCGGCGGCGTAGACCAGCACGGCGATCATGATGACCACGGCGATGGTCAGAAAGAGAATGGCGGGCCCGAGCAGGGAAAAAAAGTGCGAGCGGCGGCCCTTCATTTCAGCACCGCCTTGTAGCCCAGCCCGTGCACGGTCACGATCTCGAACCCGTTGCAGGCGGCCGTCTTTTCGCGCAGTTTGGACATATACACGTCCACCGTGCGCGAGGTGGCCGAAGAATCGTAATCCCAGAACTCGTCCATCAGCTGCGTCCGCGTGAAGGTGCGCTTGGGGTAGGAGAGCAGTTTGAACAGCAGGTCGAATTCGCGCACGGTCAGCGGCAGCTCTTCGCCGTCGACGTAGGCGGTGTGCTCGTCCTGGTCCATGCGCAGGTTGCCCGCCACCAGCTCGCGGCTCTGTTCGATGTTGGCGCGCCGCAGCAGCGAGCGCACGCGCAGCAGCAGGATGTCCGCGTCGAAGGGTTTGACGACATAATCGTCCGCGCCGACCGTAAACCCGCGCTGCTTGGCGGGCTTGTCGTCGAGGGCGGTCATGAACAGGATGGGGACGTGTTTGTCCGTCTCGCGGATGGCCCGCGCCAGTTCGAACCCGTCCATCCGCGGCATCATGACGTCGCTGATGATCAGGTCGAAGGACTGGTCTTCCGCCGCCCGCAGCGCCTCCGCCCCGTCCGCGCACGCCACCGCCTCGAACCCGTTGCTGCGCAGCATCGCGCATACGAGGTCGCACAGCGCCTTGTCGTCTTCCGCCACCAGGATCTTTACCACGTCCGTTCCCTCCGCTCTCTCTGTTTTTGCCTTTATTGTACTCCATTCTCTTTTCCGAAACAACAAAAAAATGTTAAAATTTTGTTAAAGGGCGGTTTTTACGTTGCCTGCGGACGGCTTTTCGGGCGCAGAAAAGCCGCCGCGCAGCGTTTTGCGCGGCGGCGGGGCGGATGTCTGTGCGTTTTTTCGCGCCGCCCGGCTGCGATGTCTGCCGCCGGCGCGCGGGGTCAGGCGAGCAGCGCCGGGAGGATCCCGGCCATGTCTTCGGGGAAGGAAAGGGTCTTTTCCGCGTTTTCGGGCGCGCCTTCCGGCTCGCTCATGTTCAGGCGGATGAGCGTAACGCCCGGACAGCGGTATGCCATGCGCTCGAAGGGGAAGCGGATGATGGTCGGCGTGTTGAACCCCACGCCCAGCTCGAGCAGCACGGTTTTGCCCTTCGCGGCGCGGCCGAAAAAGTCGTCGCACCGCGCGGCGGCGCCGTACCAGGCGGGATCCTGCACGAAGAACGCGTCCTTGCGGATGTTCACTTCCATCTCGCCGCCGCACACGGGGCATTTGGGCACGAGAGAGGAGGGGATGCGGCAGTCCTTCTGCGCCGCGGCCATCTCCCGCACGAGCGCCTCGTCGTCGTACAGCGCGTCGTGGCAGCCCCGGGCGCACTGCAGTTTGCCGTAGTCTCCCTGCACCGCAAACACCCTTTCGGGCGCGAATCCCGCCTTTTCAAACTGCGCGTCGACGTTGGTCGTCACCACGAAACAGTCCCGCCCCGCGGCAAACGCCTGCAGGGCGCGGTACAGCGGCAGGGCGGGCGGATCCCAGCGGTTGCACACGATGTGGCGCGACCAGTACGCCCACTTTTCTTCCTGCGTCCTGAAAGGGTAAAACCCCGCCGAGTACATGTCCGTCATGCCGTATTTTCGGATGAAGTCGGCAAAATTTTGGGTAAAGCGTTCGCCGGAATAGGTCAGCCCGGCCGCCGCAGAGAGCCCCGCGCCCCCGCCGATGATTACGCGGTCCGCCCCGGCCAGCCGTTCCCGGGCCAGTTCGATGCGCTCCGCCTGTTCCCTGTTCATGTGCTTTCTCCTCCGGCCGCCCGGCGGCCTCATGGTTGGTTCGCTTTGTGCGGGCGCACCGTCGCCGCGCCCGAAAAATCGGCGGACACCGCCTCGGCGTCCGCCACGCGGAACGCCTTCAGGTCGGGGTTGTCCGCGCTTTTATAAATGGAGCGCACCGGCGCGCTCGCCGCCGGCACGCGCTCTTTCGCCGCGCGGCCTTCCGCCCATTCCGCCCGCCCGCGCATGCGCACCCGGCGCTCGTTTGTCGAGGCGCTCCGGGCGAGGGCCGGCCGGAAGCTCGGCATACACCTCTTTTTTCGCGCCCGTGCAGTAGTACAGGTCGTTCCCTTCGGCGTACATCATCCGGAAGGACCGCGCGCCGGGGCTGCCGTCCCGCCCGACGGTGGCGCAGAATTGCAGGGGGTCTGAAAAAACCGCATCACGCGTTCCATATCGCATCCTTTGCGGCGCCGACGGAGCGCAGGCGTGCTGCCTGCGCCCGGCCGCCCCGGTCAAAATTTTCCGTTCCGGCCGCGGTCAGGCAAAGAAGAAGCCCGCCGTCATGTCGAGGTAGTTTTCGCCGCTGTATCCCGGATACTTTTTCTGCATTTCCGCCTTGAAAGAGGCTCCGTCTTTGCAGCGGGCCGCAATGCCTTTCAGGTCTTGCAGATAGTCGATC
>CALVHP010000146.1 GCA_944328405.1 uncultured Clostridia bacterium | reverse complement strand
AAGGTTTTCAATGGGTCTATTTTACACGATTGTTTGTATGAAGTCAAATGTTTTACGGCGCATTTTCGCCGAAATTTCCCCCGAAATTTACGCGGTGCGCCCTCATTTGCGCACGATGACGTATCTCCCTTTCCCGTTGAGTTCATATTCCTTCACGCCGTCCAGCCGCAGGATGTCCCCTTCCGAGAAGGGGTATTCCCCGCGCGCCCATTTGACGTGCCCCTTCCCTTCGAGCACGCGCACATAATCGCAGCCTTCGGTAAAGAGCTTGTATCTTCCGCCGCTCGTGATGAGCAGCATGTTCCCGAGCGCCCGCTTTTCGCCGCCCTGTACCTTCACGGGCGGGGGAAAGATGCTCTCGTCATAGAGAAGCGAGATGTCTTGGGGCAGCGTTTCCCGCGTCAGTTTTTCGATCTTCATGCCTGTCCTCCTTGATCGTTGTCGTGTGTTTGCTTCCCGTCCGAGATCTGGACGCGGTCGAGCTGCCGCCCGATGACGTCGGTGCGCTTGGCGGCGCTTTCCACGCTGTCCTGCGCTTCCTGCAGCTTGCGCTTTGCCCTGTCGCGCCCCTCCGCAAAGCGGGTAAATTCCATGCGGAACTGTTCGAGGGTGCGCACGAGCTCGCCCGAACGCTTTTCGATGGCGGCGGTGCGGAAGCCCGTCTGAAGGAGCGACAAGAGCGCCGCGAAGTTGGAAGGGCCGCTCAAAATGATGCGTCGCTTGTGCAGAAAGTCTGCAAGCCCCGCCATTTTCAGAACTTCCGCATACAGCGCTTCGGAAGGGAGATAGAGGACGGCGAAGTCCGTCGTCGCGGGCGGCAGGATGTATTTTTTTGCGATGCTCTCCGCCTGGACGCGCACGGCGCGCTCGAGGTTCTTTTTGGCGAGCTCGGTGCTTGCCCAGTCTCCCTTTTCCGAACTCTCGCACAGCCTCTCGTATTCTTCGACGGGGAATTTGCTGTCGACGGGCAGCAGGATGGTCTCGCCGTCGGCCGAGGGGAGCAGCACGGCGAATTCGACCACGTCGTTCGACAGGGGGTCGACGCGCACGTTGGCGCGGTACTGCTGCGGGGAAAGCATCTGTTCGAGCAGGGCGGAAAGCTGCATCTCGCCCCAGGTGCCGCGCAGCTTCACGTTGGAGAACACCTTTTTGATGTCCGCCACGCTGCCGGCGAGCTGCTGCACTTCGCCGATGCCCTTGTACACCGCTTCCAGCCGTTCGTTGATGATCGAATAGCTCTTGTTGAGCCGGCTTTCGAGGGTGGCGGAGAGCTTTTCGTCCACCGTCTGGCGGATCTGTTCGAGGTTGTGCGCGTTCTGCTCGGTCATGTACTTGATCTCGCCCGTCACGACGCGCTGGATCTCCGCCAGGCGGCGCTCGGTCGCGTCGGCCAGCGCCTCCATCTTTTCGGCCAGGCCCGCCAGGGCGCCGCCCTGCTGTTTGGAGAGGAAATCGAGGTAATCGCGCACGGCGTGCGCGCTCTGTTCGGAAATGTAGGCGGTGCGCTCCGCCAGCCGTTCCAGCCGTTCCAGCCGCGCCGCGTCGCCCGCCGCGCCCGGCTGCCCTCCGGCGCCGTTCTGCGCGCGGCCGGAACGCACCGACTGCAGCGTCAGAAGCCCCACCACCAGCGCCGCCGCGGCGAGCACCGCCGCCACGATCGCAAAGATCTCGGCCATGTCAGACCTCCGCGGCGAGCCGCGCCGCCTCTTTCAGCAGCCTTCCGCGCTCGTTGCGCCGCCCGTCCTGCGCGCAGAACAGCAGCAGTTTCTGCAATACGTCGCCCGTTTTTTGCGCCGGGACCAGCCCCGCGAGGTCGTTTCCGCGCACGGCCAGCTCGCGCAGGGTGAAGGGCACCCCCTCCGCGCGCATGGCGGCGAGGATGCCGTCCCACTTGGTCAGCGTGGGGCAGCGCGCAAGGTCGTCCTTGCAGCCCGAATAGTCGGCCTGTTTGAGCAGGGCAAGCAGTTCGTACACGTCGACGTTGCGCACGAGGAAGGCCCGCACCTTGCTCTCGCGCGCCTTGCCGTCGAGGTCGTACATGTGCAGCGCGGTCAGGCGGCAGACGGTGTCGGTCACCTTTTTGGGCGCTTTGAGCCGTTCGAGCACGGCGCGCGCGATGGCCTCGCCCGCGGCGTCGTGGCCGTGGTATTTGCCCGTCTGTCTGTACACGGCGGGCTTGCCCACGTCGTGCAGCAGCGCCGAAAGGCGCACGCGCGGGTCGGCGTACCGGCAGGTGCGGAAGGAGTGTTCGAGCACGTCGTACGCGTGGAAGTCGGCGCGCTGGGGCAGGCCCTTGCCTTCGGCCAGTTCGGGCAGGATGTAGCGCAGCACGTCCGTCCCTTCGAGGTATTTCAGCCCCTCGTAGTGGGCGTATTCGCGGCCGTACTTTTCGTCGGCGTGCAG
The DNA here is from genome assembly GCA_944328405.1 of uncultured Clostridia bacterium. Taxonomy (GTDB): domain Bacteria; phylum Bacillota; class Clostridia; order Christensenellales; family Borkfalkiaceae; genus Borkfalkia. The sequence continues at coordinate 4,338 of CALVHP010000146.1, read as the reverse complement.
GATCAGCTGCAGTTCCGTATAGACGCGCTCGGCCGAGATGCGGGCGATGAGCGCGGCGTTGAAGCGCGCGCCGAGCAGGCATTCGATGGTCGGCGTAAAGCCGAGCTGCGCCGCCTGCCGCGCCAGCCGCATCAGGCGCAGGCCGTCTTCCGAAAACACTTCGTCGGCGGGGCGGGTGGTGCGCATCACGCGGCCGCGGATGTCCGCTTCGCCGCCGAGGGGATCGACGATCTTCCCCGTGCGGATCTCGCAGTACACCGCGTTGCAGCAGAAATCGCGCCGCTGCGCGTCCTCTTCGATGTCGTCGGTGAAGGCGATGGATGCGGGTGCGTGTTCGCCGCGGCGGTAGGTGTCGGTGCGGAAGGAGGTGAATTCGAGCTTGTGCGCGCCGTCGCTGAGGTTGACGGTGCCCGTGTTTTTGTAGACGCCGTTGACGGTCAGCCCGCAGCGCTCGGCCAGCGCCGAGAACTGTTCGGCGTCCGCCGGGGCGCACAGGTCGATGTCGTCGGACGCGGGCAGGCCCGCGAGCGCGTCGCGCACGGCTCCGCCCACCGCGTAGAGGGGGAAGGGCGCGCGCCGCGCCAGAGTGTGCAGTTTTTCGGAAAATTCAGGTTTCATTGCCAAAGCCTTTGCGTTCCGCCGCGATAAGCGGCGGTTCATGCCTCTATTTGTGAAAACTATTATAGCAGAAGTTCAAATAAATTGCAAATCGGCGGCGTTTATTATATAATAATACAACAAGATCCTTTTCGGGTGTGCGGAAAGCGGGTCCTTTCCGGGCGCGCAGAAGAAAAAAAGCCGCGCGCCGGCGCGGCGTGAGAGAGGGTGAAGCCATGTACAATATCATCGTCAATCCGAAATCGGGGCGGGGGAAGAAGGACAGGATCTGCGCGCGGGCGCTCGCGCGGTTTGCCGAGCGCGGCAAGCAGGTGCGCGTGTTCGAGACCGAAAAGGAAGGCCAGGCGACGCTGCTGGCGCACGACCTGTGCGAAGAGGGCGGAGACCTGGTGGCCATCGGCGGCGACGGAACGCTGCACGAGGTGCTCAACGGCTTTTCCAATTTTGAACGCTGCGCCCTCGGGTTGATCCCCGCGGGAACGGGCAACGATTTTGCCGCCGCGGCGAAGATCCCCGAAAAACCCGAACAGGCCGTCGACCTGATCGTGGACGGCGAGCCGCAGTTCACCGAATTCATGCAGATGCCCCGCGGCGTGCGCGGCATCAACGCCGTGGGAACGGGCATCGACGTGGAGATCCTGCGCCGCTGCCGCCGCAACCGCCTGTTTTCCGGGAAGACGGGTTACCTGCTGAGCCTGATCGTTTCCCTCATCAAGTTCAAAAATTACAAACTCACGGCGCGGTTCAACGGCAAAGAGGAGCGCTACGACGCGCTCATCGCCTGCGTGGGCAACGGCTACCGCATCGGCGGGGGCATCCGCATGTGCCCGGCGGCGGTGCTGGGCGACGGCCTGCTCGACCTGGTCGCGGTGGACGACGTGAAAAAATCGCGCGTCATTCCCGCCTTCATCAAGCTGATGAAGGGCCGCATCCTCGAAGAAAAGTTCACCCGCTTCGAACGGTGCGAGCACGTGGAAGTCGTGCCCGAACAGCCGCTCACCGTGCAGGTGGACGGCGAACTGTACGACGACCTTCCCTTCGTCGTCGACGTGGTCAAAGACAAACTGCGCATGTACCGCGGCTGAGCGGCGCAGGCAGGCCCCGTGCGGGGCGCAAAACGGGGGACCGTTCCCCGAAAAAACGGAACAAAAAGGAGGCGGCCCGTGGAATACGTATACATGCTGCTGATGGTGGGCGTGATCATCGCGCTCTGCATCTTCATCAACCGCATCACCGACAAGCTCAAGGTGCCGTCTCTGCTGCTGTTCATCGGGCTGGGCATCGTGTTCGGGCTGATCTTCCGCGCGGGCGGGCTGGGCAACTTTACCGATTACGGCCTGGGCAACATCGTCTGCTCCATCTGCCTGGTGTTCGTCATCTTCTACGGCGGGTTCGGCACCAACTTCAAAGAGGCGCGCCCCGTTGCGGGGCGGGCGCTGCTGCTGTCCTTCGCGGGCACGGCGCTCACGGCCGGGCTGGTCGGCGTCGGCGTATGGGCGATCTTTCAGATCCTGCCCTTTTTCGAGGGCGGCATCGGCTGGATCGAGAGCTTGCTCATCGGGTCGGTCATCTGCTCGACGGACGCCGCCTCGGTGTTCAACATCCTGCGTTCGCGCCGGCTGAACCTCAAATACCATACCTCTTCGCTGCTGGAAATGGAATCGGGCTCGAACGACCCGACTTCGTACATGCTCACCGTCGTGTTCACGGCCATCCTGGCCGCCCAATACGGCGTTTCGGGCGCGGGTGCGATGGGCGCGGGCGAGATCGTCGGCATGCTGTTCGCACAGGTCGGCTTCGGCGCACTGTTCGGCGTCGGGTTCGGCTTCCTCGGCATTTTCATCCTCAAAAAGTTTTCCTTCAACATGGGGCAGGGCGGCACCATCTTCGTGGTCGCCGTCGCGCTGGTCACCTACGCTCTGCCTTCGGTGATGGGCGAGATCACGAACGTGTCCTTCCTGGCCGGCAACGGGTACCTGGCGGTGTACATCTGCGGCATCATGCTCGGCAACGCGCGCATCTCGCAGAAGCGCGACTGCGTGCGCTTTTTCGACGCGCTGACCAACGTGGCGCAGATGCTCATCTTTTTCCTGCTGGGCCTGCTCGCCACCCCCGAATGGCTCATCCAGCCCGAAGTGCTCGTGCCGGCGCTGCTCATCTTCGTGTTCATGACGCTCATCGCCCGCCCGATCGCGGTCACGGGGCTTTTGGCGCCTTTCCGCGCCAGGCCCAACCAGGTCGTCGTCATCTCCTGGGCGGGCCTGCGCGGGGTCGCGTCCGTCGTGTTCGCCATCTATGCCATCAGCGTCCTGGGCGAAACCGCGCTCCCGTACGACCTGTTCAGCATCATCTTCTGCATCGTCATCGTCTCCATCGCCCTGCAGGGCTCGCTGCTGCCGCTGGTCTCCAAAAAGATGAACATGCTCGGCGACAACGACAACGTTCTGCGCACCTTCACCGACTACCAGGACGAGACGGACGTGCGCTTTGTGAAGGTCGTGGTAGGGGAAAACCATCCCTGGGCGGGCAAGCCGCTGCGCAATTGCGTGCTCCCGCGCGAATTTCTGGTGGTGCTGATCATCCGCGGCAGCGAAACGGTCGTGCCCAACGGGCAGACGGTGGTGCACCCGGGCGATCTGCTCGTGACGGCCGCGCCCGAGTTCGAAAACCGCGACAATTTCGGCATGTTCGAAGAATACATCGGCAAAAACCACCCGTGGGAAGGCAAGCGCGTGCGCGATCTGGGCCTGCCCGAAGGCACGCTCGTCGCCATGATCAAGCGTGGCGGCGGCACCGTGATCCCGTACGGCGCGACGGACATCCGCGCCGACGACGTGCTCGTCTGCATCAAGCTCGCCCCGGCCGAACGGCGCGAAGAGGAGCCCGCTGCGGGAGCGGCGGACTGAGCGGCCTGCACCGGCAGGCGGCGCGATCTGCGCAACGGAGAAAGCGGGGCGCCCCGCGCCGCGGCAAAACGCCGGCGCCGGAGAGTGCGGGCGCGTCCGCTTCGTTTATCGGTGGGGAGATGTCCGCGCGGGGCAAGGGCGGCAGAGCTGCGGCGCGAGGCAGAAAGAAGAGAAACAGCCGGCCGCCGCGGCAAAACGCCGGGCGGTATCGTTTCGCCGCCGTCTGGAAAGTCGGCCCGGTTGCGTCGATGCTGCCGGGTTGATGCTGCCGGGTTGATGCTGCCGGCGGTTCGATTCTGCCGGGCGGTACAAATTTGGCGCCTCGGGACAGTATAAAATACAGAAAGCAAACGACCCGGCAAGGCCCGCCGCGGGGGAATCCCCGCGGCGGGCCTTGCAATGCCGGAGGGCGGGCGCCCTGCCCGGTCTTTCGAAGGCGGGCGCGGCGGCGGGCCGACGATCGGCGCGCACGGAAAGGGCGGCGGACCCATAGGTCCGCCGCCCTTCCGGTTTGGGTTGTATTATCCGTTCCGTTCCCTCAGGGAACGGGGGTAAACCGGGTTTCGTCCCTGCTGCGCGACAAAGGCAGCCGTTCCTCTCGCGCGGGTGCGATCGGCAAACGGCCGCGTGCGCTACTGCGCGTCGACGCCGTCCGGATTAAAGATGTACATGTCCTTCTGCAACTGCGCCACGCCGCCGCCGAGGGCATAGATGGCGCCGCTGAGGATGTCGATGACGCGCCCGGCGGTCGGCTCGCTGAGCTCCTGCAGATAGACGATCACGGTCAGCTTGTCTTTGAAGCGGTCGATGATCT
>CALVHP010000145.1 GCA_944328405.1 uncultured Clostridia bacterium | reverse complement strand
TAAAATTGAAGGCAATCGACAGTTTCCGCCGGGCATTGCCGGCCGTGCGCCGCCGCGCGGAGCTGTGCGGAAAAACGGAGAAGTTCAATGGCAAAAAATGTAATGGACACCCTTCGCGAGAGGGGATTTATCAAACAGACGGTCTTCGAAGAGGAACTGTACAAGCTGCTCGGCAGCGAAAGCGTTCCCTTTTACATCGGTTTCGACCCCACGGCCGATTCGCTGCACGTGGGGCACTTCATGCAGCTGATCGCCATGAAGCACATGCAGGACGCGGGGCACAGGCCCATCGTGCTCATCGGCGGCGGCACCGGCATGATCGGCGACCCTTCCGGCCGCACCGACATGCGCCTGATGATGACGCGCGAAACGGTCGATTACCACTGCGAGTGCTTCCGCCGGCAGATGGCGAAGTTCATCGATTTCGAGGGCGAAAACGGCGCCATCATGGTCAACAATGCCGACTGGCTGCTGAACCTCAATTACATCGACTTCCTGCGCGAGATCGGCGTGCATTTCTCGGTCAACAAGATGCTTTCGGCGGAGTGCTTCAAATCGCGCTACGAGCGGGGGCTCTCCTTCTTTGAATTCAATTACATGCTCATGCAGGCGTACGACTTCCTCGTACTGTACAAAAAATACGGCTGCAAGCTGGAACTGGGCGGCGACGACCAGTGGAGCAACATCCTTGCGGGCGCGGACCTCATCCGCCGCAAGGAACAGCAGCCCGCGTTCGCGATGACGTTCACGCTTCTCACCACCTCGGACGGCCGGAAAATGGGAAAAACGGCGAAGGGCGCCGTATGGCTGGACGAGAACAAGACGAGCCCTTACGAATTCTACCAGTATTGGAGAAACGTGGACGACGCGGACGTCGAAAAGTGCTTGAAGCTCCTCACCTTCCTGCCGCTGGAGCAGATCGCCGAACTGTGCCGCTACACCGACGAGCGCATCAACGCGGCGAAGGAGACGCTCGCCTACGAGCTGACGAAGATGGTGCACGGGCAGGCGAAGGCGGACGCGGCGCAGGCGCAAGCGAAGGCGGCGTTCGGCGGCGATGCGGAGAACATGCCTGCGGCAAAGATCCCCGCCGATACGGCCACGGTGGCGGACGCGCTGGTCGCGGCGGGCGCGGCCAAGTCCAAGAGCGAGGCGCGGCGGCTCATCGAGGGCGGCGGCGTGAAGGTCGACGAGGAAAAGATCTCCGACGTGAACGGAGCCATCCCCGCCGCGGCGCGGGAGAAAGGCGAATTCGTCCTGCACAAGGGGAAGAAAGTTCATATCCGCGTCCTGCTGAAATGAATTTTCTGAGCGTCTGTTCGCCCTGCAGCTACGAAAAGGTCATCGAGCGATCGCGCTTCATCGCCCACTGCGCGCATGCCGGAAGCGAAGAAGAGGCGCGCGCCTTCATCGCCGAAGTACGCGCGCGGCACTCTTTGGCCACGCACAACTGCTACGCCTTCGTGGCCGATCAGACGGGCAACGTCATGCGTTTTTCGGACGACGGCGAGCCGCAGGGCACGGCGGGCATGCCCATCCTGGACGTGCTCAAAAGCAAAAAACTGTTCGAAACGGCCGTGGTCGTCACCCGCTATTTCGGCGGGATCAAGCTGGGCGCGGGCGGGCTGGTGCGCGCCTATGCGGGCACGGCGGCCGAGGCGCTGGCGGGGGCGGACATCCGCGAATACCGGCTGTGCCGCACGCTGGTCTGCACCGTCGGGTACGAGCATTTCGACGCGCTGAAAAAGTTTTTCGCCGCGGGCGGCGCCGCGGTGAAAGACGTTGCCTATTCCGACCGCGTGGCCGTGACGGCCGCCGTCGAAGCGGCGCAGTCGGCGCAGTTCTGCGCGGCGCTTTCCGACCATATGGCCGGGCGCGTGGCCATCCGGGAAGGGGAGACCTACCTGTTCCCTTTCGAACCCGGGAAGTGACCGGAAGGGCGCGCCATCGATATTTTCGATGAAGTTTATCGAAACTTTCCGTTTTGCAAATCGTTTACATTTGCGGGCGGATGTGGTATACTTTTCCTGAATCCTGAAAAAGCAAGGTTTTCGGCAATTTTGGCGCTTTATGCGCCGCAAACAGAAGGAAGTGTGGTTTTATGAAAATCATTCGAGCGGAAAAATTGAAAGAGAAACCCGCCGACCAGAGCAAACTCGGGTTCGGCAAGATCTTCACCGATCACATGCTGACGATGAAGTATAAGGACGGCAAGTGGGGCGAGCCCGTCATCGAGCCGTACGGCCCGGTCGCGTTCGACCTCGCCACCACCGTTTTCCACTATGCGCAGGGCATTTTTGAGGGATTGAAAGCCTTCAGAAACGAGAAGGGCGAGATCCGCGTGTTCCGCCCCGAAGAGAACTTCAAGCGCATGAACCGTTCCGCCGAGCGCATGTGCATCCCGCTCATCGACGAAAAAGTCGCCCTCGAAGGGCTGTTTGAGCTGCTGAAGCTGGAAAAGGACTGGATCCCCACCGCGCCCGGCACGGCGCTGTACATCCGCCCTTCCATCATCGCCACCAACGTACAGCTCGGCGTGCACGCGGCGACCGAATATCTGTTCTTCATCATCCTCTCGCCGGTGGGCAGCTATTACGCGCACGGCCTGGCGCCCACGCGCCTCTTGGTGGAGGACTACTACACCCGCGCCACCGTCGGCGGCACGGGCGAATCCAAGTGCATCGCCAACTACGCCGTATCCCTCAAGGCGGGCGAAGAGGCGGAAAAGAAGGGCTTCGACCAGGTGCTGTGGCTGGACGCCAACGAAAAGAAATACGTCGAAGAGGTTGGCTCGATGAACATGTTCTTCGTCCTCGACGGAGAAGTGGTCACCCCCGCTCTGGTCGGCTCCATCCTGCCCGGCATCACGCGCAAGAGCTCCATCGAATTGCTGCGGGCGCACGGGTATAAGGTCACCGAGCGCCGTGTTTCCATCGACGAGGTGCTGGAAGCGCAGAAGAACGGCAAGCTGAACGAGGCGTTCGGCACGGGCACGGCGGCGGTCATCTCCCCGGTGGGCATGATGGAATACAAGGGCGTCGACTATACCGTGAACGGCGGCGAAATGGGCGAGATCACCAAATGGCTGTACGACACGATCACGGGCATCCAGACCGGGCGCCTGGAAGATAAATTCGGGTGGGTCGTAAAACTGTGAGTCTGTTCGGCGGCACAAAAAAGATCAAAAAAGTCAAAGAAAAGCAGGTCTTGGCGTTCTGGCGCGAGTTCGAAAGCCGCGCAGACCTCTATCTCGACATCCTGGCCGAAGGCGACGAAGACAGCGACGATTACGTCTGGCTGTGCGGCATGGTCGGCAAGGGGATCAAGCGCTGCGCCCCCGACGGAGACATGGCTCCCGCCTTCCACTTCGACCTGCAGCGCGACCCTCCGCGGCTGGTCTTCGAATACCGCGGCGACGCGTACCTGCGCGCAGTCGGGGAAGCGCTGGAACGGCTCTTTCCGCCGTCGCTGGCGGCTCGCATGGCCTTTTGCGTGGCCGAATCGTAACGTTTTTTTCCGCGCCCTTCCGGCGCGGAATTTTTTACCGGGAACGCCGCCGGTTCGGCGCGGAGCGCCTCTCTGCGGGAGCTGCCGCGCGGGGCCGTTCAAAGCGGCGGGCCGAAGGAGGGAAGGTATGCCGGAGATCACGGCGATCACGCCGCAGGCCAAAGACAAGGAGCGCTGCAACGTGTACGTCGACGGCCGTTTTTACTGCGGGCTGAAACTGGAAACGGTGCTGCGCTGCCGCCTGAAGGCGGGCGAGCACATCGATCTCGCCCGGCTGGACGAGATCCAGCTCGAAAACGAGAAGGCGCAGGCGCTCGACAAGGCGATGACGCACCTTTCCGTCACCATGAAGACGGAAAAGCAGATGCGCGATTTTCTGCAAAAGAAGGGTTACGTCGACGCCGTGTGCGATTATGTGCTCGAAAAACTGCGCGGCTACGGGTTTGTGGACGACGCGGAATACTGCGCGCAGTACGTGCGCACGGCGGGCAAAAACAAGGGCGCGCGGCTCATCGCCGCCGAGCTGTACCGCCGCGGCGTGCCCAAAGAGGAGATCGAAGGGGCGCTCGAAGGGCGCGAAGGGGAGGCGGACGCCGCCCGCGAAGTGCTCGGAAAGTACATGAAAAACCGCGAACGTACCCGCGAAAACCGGACAAAGGCCTACCGTCATCTGCTTTCGAAGGGGTTCGATTACGATACGGCGAAAGGGGCGCTTTCCGCGCTCTGGGAAGAAGAGGAAGAATAAGCCGCCCGGCGAAGGCGGAAAGTCCCGGCCGGGCAAAAAGCCGCGCGGTCAGCGCGGCGGGGAGGGCGTATGCAGAAGGTTCTGACCTGCGCGCAGATGCGCGCGGCGGATCGATATACCATCGAAGAGCTCGGCGTGCCGTCCGCGGTGCTGATGGAACGCGCGGGCGCCGCGATCGCGGACGAGGCGGAAAAACGGCTCCGCGCGTCCGGCGGCAGAAGCGTGCTCGCCGTGTGCGGCGGCGGGAACAACGGCGGCGACGGCTGGTGCGCCGCCCGCCTGCTGTCGGAGCGCGGCTTTGCAACGGCGGTGTATTCCTTCGCGGAAAAACTTTCCCCCGACTGCGCCGCCCAGCGCGAAAAATACAGGGGAAAGGTGTATTCCTCTTTCCCGGAAGAAAAGTTCGACCTCATCCTCGACGCCGTGTTCGGCACGGGATTCCGCGGCGCGCCCGAAGGCGCCGCGGCGGAGGCGATCGCCCGCATCAACGCGGCCGGCGCGTTCGTCCTTTCCGCCGACATCCCCAGCGGCCTCAACGGCGACAGCGGCGCCGGCGATCTCTGCGTCCGCGCCGGCCTCACCGTCGCCATCGGTGAACTCAAGAGGGGGCTGCTGCTCGGAAACGGGGCGGACGTATGCGGCAAAATCGTGCGCAGGGATATCGGCATCTCTCTCGGGCAGCCGGCGGATTCTGTTCTGTGGGAAGGGGAAGACGCCGCCTCGCTCTTCCCGCCTCGCAAGAAGAATACCCACAAAGGCAGTTTCGGCAAAGCGGTCATCCTCGCGGGCAGCGCCGCCTATTCGGGCGCGCCGCTCCTCGCGTGCGCGGCGGCTCTGCGCAGCGGGTGCGGCTATACGCAGCTCGCGGTCCCCGCAGAGCTTTTTCCGCTCGCAGCGGGGAAGTTCCCCGAAGCGATCCTGACGGCCGCGCCTTCCGCCAAGGGTGCCTTCGCCTATGACGAGGCGTTCCTGCGCACCTTGCTGAAGGCGGAGAGCATCGCCTTCGGCATGGGCTGCGGCCCCTCGCGCGAGGTCTGCCGGATCGCCCGGTTTTTGCTCTCGGAATACGGCGGCACGCTCATCCTCGATGCCGACGCCCTCAATTCCCTCGCGGAATACGGCGCGGACGCGCTGCGGGGGCATCGGTGCGGCGTACTCCTCACGCCGCACCCCAAAGAATTTTCCCGCCTGTGCGGCAAAAGCCTCTCCGAAGTGCTTGAAAACGGCGCAGACCTCGCGAAGGCGTTCGCGGCGGAATACGGCGTCGCGGTGCTGCTGAAGGGGCATGTTTCGCTGGTGACGGACGGCACGCGCACCCTGTACACCGCATCGGGCACGCCCGCCCTTGCCAAGGGCGGCAGCGGAGACGTGCTGTCCGGCGTCGCCGCAGCCATCGCGGCGCGCGGCTTTTCTCCTGTGCCGGCGGGCGCGGGGGCGTCCTATCTTTTGGGCCGTGCGGGCCGCATCGCCGCCGCAGCGCAGGGCAACGAGTACAGCGTCGTCGCCTCTGACGTCATCGCCTCGATCCCCGCCGCCATCGCGCGGCTGGCCGATGCGGAATAAGCGGGCGCCGGCCCGTTCTGTCCGTCCGCTGAAGCAATGTCCTGTCGGTCGGAAAACGAAATAAAACGGAGGGGGAAAGCCGCGGCTTCCCCCTCCGTTTTGCTGTTCCGGTTTCCG
>CALVHP010000144.1 GCA_944328405.1 uncultured Clostridia bacterium | reverse complement strand
GTGCCGTCAAAACTCGTCGACGTGAAGTCGTACGAGGCGACGGCCGTGGGAACGGATGCGTCGGCGGCGTCTGCTTTCGCTTCGGGTGAGGCGTTTTCGGCCGCTGCCGGTTCCGCGCCCGTTTCGGCCACGGCGGGCATGCCGTTTCCGCCGCCCATAGGCAGCCAGGAAAGACAGGCCAGCAGCATGGTCAGCGCGAGCAGCACGGCGGCAAGGCAAAACGCCTTTTTGCTTGCATGCATGTTTCTCCCTCCATATTTTATAAAATGTATCAAAACGCAGGGCTGCGCCCTGCGCCCGATCCGTTGTAATGCGGCCTTCCTTCGGTTGGTTTTGCCGTAGCAACCCAACCCGCGGCCGCGGTCTTCCTCTTGGCGCGCACGCGGGCAGATACGGCGCTCCGACGGCGCCCGCGGCGGAATTTGTCACCTTTTCTTCACAGTTTCATTATACACCCTTTTTCGGTTCTGTCAATGGAATTTGAAAAATTATTGAATATATTATTGAAATATATTGCAATTAATATTGTGTTTTTGCGGCGGAAACGTTCCCCTCAACGTTCCCCGAAACGGGCGGATTTTTGGGCCGGCACCGTTTTTTACCTTGTGCGAAGATCTCTCGGCGGCGCTCGGGACGACGGAGAGGAAAATGCGCCCGAACAGAGCGGATGGGCGCTGCCCGGGATGGGGCGCACGCCCGCAGCCGGCCCGGGCAGCCGGCGAAAAAACCCGCCGCCCGCGCATTCTGCGCGGGCGGCGGGTTCCGATTTTGAAGTTCTTTTTGTTTTCTGCCGCCGCGGGGAAGGAATACGGCCCTTCGGTCCGCTGCGGCGCGGGCGCTTTACGCCGCGTCGAACGCGTGCGCCACGTACACGAAGTGGTCGGCGGCTCGCTCCAGATTGCCGACGAGGTTGATGAACACCCCGCTCGATTCGGGCTTGCATTTGCCCTCGTTGAGGCGGCGGATGTGGTCGGCGACCATCTCTTTGCGGGCGGCGTCGATCTCGTCTTCGGCGGCGTCGACCGCCTTGATGGCGGTGATGTCCTTTTCGCCGAAGGCCTTCATCGTGTTTTCGTACAGCACTTTGATCTTATCGAGCATGGCGCGCAGCGATTTGAGGACGCCGGGCGAAAACTCGATGTTGTCTCGCCGGCAGTTGCGGGTGTACTTGGTGATGTTGTCGGCCAGTTCGCTGATGCGGATGATGTCGCCCGCGGCGTGGTGAATGGCCGAAATGAGCTTTTCGTCGGCGTAAGAAAGGTCGGTCGACGAAACTTTGATGAGGTATTCGACGAGGCGCTTATCCAGTTCGGAAACGCGCGCGTTGATCTCGTCCACCTTTTCTTTGACGCTTTCGTCGCCGTCGGCAAAGCCCTCGAACGCAGCCGTGAGAGACTCCATCGCCATTTCCGCCATGTGCGCGGCGGCCTTGTTGGCCTGGTTCACGGCGATGGACGGCGATTTGATGAAGCGGTCGTCCAGCAGGGTGTCGTCTCCGGCGGGGACTTCCTTTTCCTTGCGGCCGGGGATGAGCTTGGTGGAAACTTTCACGAAGACCTGCGCGAAGGGCAGGAAGATGCACGTGCACACCACGTTGAAGAAGGTGTGGAACAGCGCGATCTGCAGCCCGGCATTGTCGGCAAACCATTTGCCGAGGGTGGCGTTCATAAAGCCCGGCCAGCACAGCAGGAAGACGGAGAAGATGACCGTGCCGAACACGTTGAACATCAGGTGGATGAGCGCCGCGCGCTTGGCGTTGGTCTTGGCGCCGATGGACGAGAGCAGCGCCGTGACGCAGGTGCCGATGTTGGTGCCCAGCACCAGAAAGAGCACGCCGCTGTTGGTAGGGTCGCCGATGACCATGCCCGCGCCCACCATCTGCACGATGAGCGTGGTGACCGCCGAGGAAGACTGCACGATGCCCGTAATGACGATTCCCGCCAGCAGCAGGACCAGGCGGTTGTCTACGCTGCGCAAAAAGTCGGTGATGATGGGCTGCTGGGCGAATTCGTCCATGGCCATGCTCATGTATTCGAGGCCGAGAAAGACCAGCCCCAGCCCCGCGAGCATCATGCCGATGGTCTTGGGCTTATCTTTCTTGCAAAGCATGTCCATGAAAATGCCGACGCAGGTGAATACCGTGATGAATTCGATGAACGGGATATCGGCGATGACCGAAAAATACGCGGTGATCGTGGTGCCGATGTTCGCGCCCATGATGACGGTGGTCGCCTGGAACAGCGACATCAGGCCCACGTTCACGAATCCGACGACCATGACGGTCGTCGCCGACGAACTCTGGATGATCGCCGTCACGCCCGCGCCGATGCCCACGCCCGCCAGGCGGCTTTTGCCCGTCTTGTCGAACCAGCGGCGCAGTTCGTTGGTCGCCAGCTTTTCGATGTTGTCGGACAGTACCTTGAAACCGAACAAAAACGCGCCGAGCCCCGCCAGCAGCGCGACCACTGCCAGCACATAATCCATTGCGTCCATTGCAGAACCTCTCTCCTTTCCTGCCTTTTTTCCTTTGCTCCCCGCGCCCGGCGGGACCTTTTTTCCCGGCGACGCCCGTTTGCCCGGCGCGCGCCTCTTGTTTTATTGTACGGAAAAGTTGTATAATACAATTGTAAAACTTGTAATAAATTTGTAATAAATTTTTTACGCCGCAGATTTTTTGCGGAAGAGAAGCCGGCCTGCGGAAAACAAACGGCAGAAAAACGGCGCCCGCGCGGGATGCGCGGGCGCCGTGCTCGAAACGTCCTTCCGGAACGTTTTTACGCCGCTCAGGCGTTGAGTTTGGCTTTGAGCGAGGCGAGCTCTGCCGAAAGTTCTTCGGGCAGGCGGTCGCCGAACTGTTTGTAGAACTCTTCGATGCCGTCGGCTTCCTTTTTCCAGGTCTCTTTGTCGACGGTGAGGATCTCTTCGAGCACTTCTTTGGAGACGTCGACGCCTTCGAGGTTGATGTCTTCGGGGGAAGGGACGTAGCCGATGGGCGTTTCGACCGCGCCGACTTTGTCTTCGCAACGGTCGAGGATCCATTCGAGCACGCGCATGTTCTCGCCGAAGCCGGGCCAGAGGAAATGGCCTTCGTCGTCGGTGCGGAACCAGTTCACGTTGAAGATCTTGGGCTGGTTTTTGACCTTTTTGCCCATTTCGATCCAGTGTTTGAAGTAATCGCCCATGTGGTAGCCGCAGAACGGGCGCATCGCCATGGGGTCGCGGCGGACGACGCCGACGGCGCCCGTCGCGGCGGCGGTCGTTTCGCTGGCCATGATGGAGCCGACGAACACGCCGTTGTTCCAGCTCGTGCTTTGGTACACCAGCGGGGCGGTTTTGGCGCGGCGGCCGCCGAACACGATGGCCGACAGGGGCACGCCCTTCGGGTTATCGAACTCTTTGCTGATGCAGGGGCAGTTTTTGGCGGGCGCGGTGAAGCGGCTGTTCGGGTGCGCGCCCTTCACGCCGTTGGCGCGGTCCTCTTCCGTCCAGGGGTTGCCCTTCCAGTCGACCGCGTTTTTGGGCGGGTTTTTGTCCAGCCCTTCCCACCAGACGGTGTTGTTTTCGAGATTGTGCACCACGTTGGTGAAGATGGTGCCCTGCTGCGTGGTGTGCAGCGCGTTGGGGTTGGATTTTTCGTTCGTGCCGGGCGCCACGCCGAAGAAGCCGTTTTCGGGGTTCATCGCCCACAGCCGGCCGTCCGCGCCGACGCGGATCCAGGCGATGTCGTCGCCCACGCACCAGATCTTATAGCCCTTTTTGCGGTACACTTCGGGCGGGATGAGCATGGCCAGGTTGGTCTTGCCGCACGCCGACGGGAACGCCGCCGCGATGTACTTGACCTCGCCTTTCGGATTTTCAAAGCCCAGAATGAGCATGTGCTCGGCCATCCAGCCCTCGTTTTTGCCCAGGTACGAGGCGATGCGCAGCGCGAAGCACTTTTTGCCGAGCAGCACGTTGCCGCCGTAGCCGCTGTTGCACGACCAGATGGTATTGTCTTCGGGGAAGTGCAGGATGTAGCGTTTGCTCTCGTCGAGCTGGCACTTGGAATGCAGGCCCTTGACGAAATCGCCGTCCTTGCCGAGCGCTTCCAGCACGTCGGTGCCGACGCGCGTCATGATCTCCATGTTCAGAACGACGTAGATGCTGTCCGTCAGTTCGATGCCGATCTTGGCGAATTCGCTGCCGACGATGCCCATGCTGTAGGGAATGACGTACATCGTGCGGCCGCGCATGGAACCTTTGAAGATGTCGCCCGCCATTTTGTAGGCCTCTTTCGGGTCCATCCAGTTGTTGATGGGGCCGGCGTCGTCCTTATTGCGGCAGCAGATGAAGGTGCGGTCCTCCACGCGCGCCACGTCGTTGACGGCGGTGCGGTGCAGGTAGCACTCGGGGAGAAGATCCTCGTTGAGTTTGATCATCTCGCCGGACGCGCACGCTTCGGCGCGGAGCTCGTCGCGCTGCTGTTTGCTGCCGTCGATCCATACGATGTTGTCCGGCTGGCACAGGCAAGCCGCTTCGTCGATGAATTGAAGCACTTTTTTGTTGTTCGTCAATGCCTTGTTTTCGTTCATACCTTTTATGGATCCTCCTTGTGCGGAACGCGGTCGGCGCGTCCCGTTGTTAGCCCTTTCTTTGTATTATACCTTACTTTGCGCCAAAAGTAAACTTTTTGACCATACATTTTTGCGCCGCTTCCGGGCGGAATTGCAAAACGCGCCGCCCGGCCCGGACCGTGCCTTTCGCCGCAGTTCGGCACCGTTCGGCAAATACGGATATTTTTTACCCCGCGCGCATAGGTATAATGAAAGTATGAATTACGTCAAAAAACTCTGCATCCTGAAACAGGTCTCTCCGGGATTTGCCGCGGACGGAAAAGCCGTTTCCGCCCTGCTGACCTGCGAACAGTTCGCGGGCAAGGTGACCATGAGCCTGGCGATGATCGGTTTTGCCGAACTTTCGGCGGGGCGGTACCGCTGCCTGGTGTGCGACGAGCACGGCACCGCCGAGATCTTCGACGTGCCCACGGCCGCCGGCACCACCGTGCGCCGCGCCAGCGCGCTGGACATTGCGGACGGGCTGGGCTGCGCCGTCTGCTTTGTGCACGGCCGCGTGACCTGCGCCGCCTTCGGCAAGTGCGGCGACAAGACGTACGACCTCAAGCGCCTGTGCGCGCTGCTCGACGCCGAAGAAAACCCCGCCCCGAAGAGCGCGGCCGCGCCTTCCCGCGCGGGCGCGCGCGAAAAGGCGGAGAGCGGCCGGACGGCTTCGCCCGCCCCCGGCGCGGACGGCCCGCCGCCCGGAGGGTATGACGACGAACTGGTCGCCGACGAAAATTATTATGCGTTCGCGGACGCCGACGAAGGGCCGCGGACCGGGGAGAAAGAGGATGGAAACGAAAAAGACGCCCCCGAAGGAACTGCGCCGGCGGAGCGCGGAGAGGACGCTGGAGAAGATGCGCATGATCAAAGCCTATTCCGATTCGCAGGCGCGCAGGAACTCGGAGAGGATGAGAGAGCTTGCTATTACGATACGGTGAAGGCCGAGCTGGACGCGCTGTTCGCAAAACACCCCGCCGAGACGGCGCTCGAACAGAGCATCCCCCACTCGCGCTGGGTGCGCGTGGAGTTTGCGCAGGGGAAATATTACGTGGTGGGCGTCGTCCGCCGCGGACAGCGGCCGCAGTACATCTGCTACGGAGTGCCCTCCCCCGCCCGCAAAGACCCGCCGGACGCGCTCCGAAAATACAGCTCGTACGTGCCCGTATCTCTCTTTTCGCCGGACGGCGCGGGGTATTGGATGATGTTCCAGGACGCCGAAACGGGCCGCTGCGTAAAGCTCGCGCAGAGCTGACTGCGCGGCGTGCCTCGGCCCCGAAATGACAGACGGGAGCGCGCCTCCGCGAACGGAGGCGCGCTCCCGTTTTGTAAAGCCGCGTTCCCTTTTTCAGCGGCGGAGCTTCCTGTAAACGTACAGCATCGCCCTGCGCACGAGCGCAAACGTGCCGCGCTCGACCCAGAATTTGGCCGCTTTTCTGAAGAGCGGCACCCGCGGCGGCAACGCGGCGGGCGCGGCGCCTTCCTGCCGGCCTTTTTCGTAAAAATCGAGCATCGTTTCCAGCCCGGTGCGCAGATCCTGCCCGCTTTCCGCCCCGGCGCGGATCTGCCCCAGAGAGCGGAACAGCTCTTCCCACGCGGCGCGCAGATCAACAGCGGCCAGCTCCCGCGCCCGGGCCAGCGAGGCCTGCGCCATTCCGGTGCGGAGGCCTTCGTCCTGCAAAATGCGGACGATCGCCGCGGCGGCGCCCGCGATGTCTTCCTGCGGGACGATCGCGCAGCCGCCGTTGTTTTTCAGGATTTCAAGATAGGGCATGTCGTACGATACGATGGGCAGCCCTTGCGCCATCGCTTCACTCAAAACCATGCCCCAGACTTCGTACGCGGATGTCATCAGGAGGACGGAAGCCTTCCGGTAATATTCGTCCGGCAGGCGGCTGAACCCGCACATGCGGACATGTTTGCGCAGGCCGCGCGCGCGGATGAGCGCGCGGCAGCGGCGCTCGACGGCGGCGTCTTCGCCCCGCCCCACGAGGTACAGGCGGGCGTCCGGCACCGCTTTGACGACCTGTTCCATGATCAGAACGGCCTGTTCGGGGCGCTTCTGCGCGGGATCCAGCCGCCCGATCCAGAGGACGGCCTTTTCTTCCCCGCGCGCGATCTCCTCCGCCGGCGCGGGGGCGGGGTTGGGAATGGTGCGCACGTTGCAGCCGAACGCGCGCAGATAGGCCTCGTCGCTGCGGACGAGCGTCTGCACGCCGTCGGCACAGCGCAGCGCGTACTGGCGCGCGGCGTACAGCGCACGGGTGTTTTTCCACCGCAGCGGAAGGGAGACAAGCTCGTGCAGAGAGGCGACGACCGGCACGCCCGAGAGCCTGGCCGCGAGCAGATCGTAGAAAAACCAGGGCGAAGTGGTGGCCTGGTACAGGAGCACGTCTGCGCCGCGTTCTTCCAGCTCGCGGCAGAGCGCGCGGGCGTGGGCGAAAAACCCCTCCGCGCCGACGCCGCGCGAGGGCGGGAGAAGGACAACTTCGCACGCGTCCGGCACGGGATAATCGTCGCGGTCTGTCTCTTCGACGAACAGGACCGTTTCATACCCCCAGGCGATGAACCGGGGGATCAGCTCGGAAAGCACGCGTTCCACCCCGCCGTTGTGGATGCGGTGGTAGAAGAATCCGACGCGGCGGATCTCCCGGCGGGCGCAGGAAATTTCTGCCAGCCGCGCCGCCTCTTCGGCGGGCGCATAAGCCTCCCCTTCGAAACACGCGGCGAGGCCGTACGCCGCCAGCGCCGGCGAAAAGCCGCGCAAAAACGCTTCGAGCATGGCAGCGCGTTCGCCGGGCGGGCACTGAGTCTTGTACAGCTGTGCGCAGACGCGGGCGCGCTGCCGCGCCCAATGCAACAAAGATTCTTCGTACAGACTGCCGCCGAGCCCGTTCGCGTCGACAAATTTCTGCAGCGCGCGGTACACAAATCCTTCGGCGCAGTAATCGCGGTATTTGCCCGGTTTCCACGCCGGCGAGGTGGATATGCCTTCCCCGAAGGAATAGCGGACGAGCTTGTCTTCGATGCCCGCGCTGCTGCGGGCATAGTACAGCGCGATGAAGTTGATGAAAAAATCTTCGGACATCACGGCGCGCTCTTCGGGGACCCACGGGAGCACCTTTTGCAGGAGCGGAGCCGCGTAGATTTTGTTCCAGACCGTCCAGCCGATGCGATTTGGCTCATCCGCTGAAAAAATTTTTTCAAAAATCGCTGTGCCGTACAGCGGCGCGCAATACGAACGGGAAAACCTGTCAAAAAAATGCTTCTCCTCTTCCGATACACCGACGGCATACACGGGCCGCGTACCGAAAAAGGCGACGTCGGCCCGGGCCGAGCGGATCGCCGCATACGCCTTTTCGCAGGCGTCGGGAGTAAACTCGTCGTCGCTGTCCAGAAACATGACGTACGCGCCGCGCGCGTTTTCCAGCCCCGTTTTACGGGCCGCCATTGAACCCCTGTTCTGTTCATGCGTAAACACGCGGATACGCGGGTCCTCGGCGGCCAGCAGGGAAAGTTTTGCCTTGGTCCGCTCGTCCGACCCGTCGTCTACACAGATGATCTCGATGTTGCGCAGCGTCTGGTCGGCGAGCGAACGCAGGCACCGCGCGAGCGTATCGGCCGTGTTGTACACGGGCACCAGTACAGAAACCGCGATTCCGCCTTTCATGCTTGTTCCTCTTTGGAGATAAACTTCCCGCCAATTGTAACACATTTGTATTCATATGTCAACATATGTATTCATTTTGCCGACGCAATTGCGCTACACTGAAACCATCAAACAAAGGAGTTTTCCACGCGCATGCAGGAAGAATTTTTGAGTGCGAAGGTCGTCGGGCAGGCGAGCGCCTTCTTTCGCAAAAGAAAGGGAATGTCGCAGGAGGTGCGCAGCGGGCTGGCCGACATCGGCAGCACGCACCTGAGCGCCAGCGAGCGCGGCGAACGCAAGCCGACGCTGGAAACGCTGTACCGGCTGTGCCTGGCCATGGACGTGAAGATGTCGGCCGTGGCCGCCGAGATCGAACGGCGGATGGAGGAGACGGCCGGCTGCCGCTGAAAAACGATGCGAAACGCCCTCCGAAGCGCAGACGGAGGGCGTTTCGCTTGCCTTGCGGCGAAGCTTGTGCTATGATGAAAGAGCCGGGGCCGGCAGGGCCTCCGGGAGAGGTTGTTATGGAAGAAAAAACCAACGTGATGCGCATGTTCGACCGCAAAAAGCTGCCCTACAAGAGCTATTCGTACCCGCCGACGGAGACGCGGGGCGAAGAGGTGGCCAAACTGGTGGGGCTGGACCCCGCCTCGGTGTTCAAAACGCTGGTGACGGTGGGTGCGAGCCGCGCGCATTATGTGTTCGTGATCCCCGTCTGCCGCGAACTGGACCTGAAAAAAGCGGCCAGAGCCGCGGGCGAAAAGAGCATCGAGATGGTCAAGGCGAAAGAGCTGCTGCCCCTGACGGGGTACGTGCACGGCGGGTGTTCGCCGGTGGGCATGAAGAAGTTTTTTACGACCTTTGTGGACGAAAGCGCGCAAAACTTTGCACAAATCGCCTTCAGCGGGGGCAAACTCGGCCGCCAGGTGCAAACCAGCCCCGCGGCGCTGGCCGAACTGATCCCCTATTCCTTCGCTGACCTGACCGCGTGACGGCGCAGGCCCGCCGCCCGCACGGCAGCGCCGGGCCGGGCGGCAGATCCGCCGCCCAAAATACCGGACAATATGCAAAGAGCCCCCGCGGGATCCTTCCGCGCGGGGGCTC
>CALVHP010000143.1 GCA_944328405.1 uncultured Clostridia bacterium | reverse complement strand
AAAAAGGGACGCGGTTTTTACCGCGCCCCTTTTTGGACAAAAAATTGGCAGATATTGTGCCGTTTTTGTTGCAATTTCCGGCATTTCGGAATATACTGTAAACGGAATCTGTACCATGAGACGTTTTGGACGTTTGTTGGGGAGCATTGCTATCCAACGGCGTGGCAAGGATTCCGTTCACGGGCCTTTCGTTAACAATTGCCAACCACTCATACAGTTGGTGATTCACTTGCGAAAGGCCTTTTTCATGCCCGCAACGCCTTGGCCCGCAAAGGAACGCCACGCCCTTTCAGTGCACGAGCGAGCCGATCTCGGCGTCGTCGGCGGCGAAAAGCACGCGGCAGGTGCCGTCTGCCTGGCCGGACGCGAGCAGCATCCCTTTCGAATATTCGTTGCCGAATTTGTGCGGTTCGAGGTTGACCAAAACGACGATCTTTTTGCCGACGAGCTGTTCGGGCGCGTACTGGTCGGCAATGGACGACACGATCACGCGCTCCCCCGCGCCGTCGTGCAGGGTGATCTTCATCAGCTTGTTGGTCTTGCGCATGGGCTTGGCCGAAAGCACCTTGCACACGCGCACGTCCAGCTTGCCGAAATCGGCGAGGGAGATCAGCTCTTTGAAGGGCGCCGGCTCGGCGACGAACACGTCCTCTTTCGGGGCGGCCTCTTCGGCGGCGGGCGCAGGCAGCTCCTCTTCCTTCGCGTCGGGGTCTTCCGCCTCGGGCAGCGAAAAATCGAGCAGTTTCAGGTAGCGGGACGGGTCGACGGCGTACAGATACAGGTACAGGCGCGGCCCCTTGTCGCGCGCGAGGGTGAGGTTATACACGTCCTTGAAGAACTTGCTCTGCACCGTTTTGAGGGCGTTTTTATCCTCGGCGATCTCGGGGAAGACCTGCTTGGGGATGGCGTACAGCTCCGATTGCAGCGAATCGAGGGTGTAGCCCCCCTGCCCGATGAACTCTTTGAGCCGGCGGACGCATTCGCGCTCTTTCTCGTTCATGGTGCGCCAATACGGCCAGTTCCGCTTTTCCAGGATGACGTATTCGCTTTCGGGCGAACAGGTGCGCAGCCAGAACTTCGCCTTTTCAAACAGTTCCTTGAAGTCCTCTTTTTTGTAGGGCGTGCCGATCTTTTCGAACAGCTGTTCCATCATATCGGCGTTGAAGTTGACGACGCTGCCCAGATCCACCAGCTGGCTCATGGGCACGGGAACGAAGTCTCTGCCCTCGACGAGGCTGTTTTCGATGATGCGCCTGGTATTCTCGTCCGCGGTGCCGGCGCGGTAGGCGGAAAGCATCTTCCCGAATTCGAAATACTGGCGCAGGATCTCGTCCGACAGGCAGAAGTCGAAGGCCTTGAGCGGCTCCGTTTTGGCGTACAGCCACAAAATCAGCTCGGGCGGGTACAGTTTGAGCAGAAAATCGGGCGTCATGTTCAGCCCGGAGGAGCCGCTCATCTTCCCCACGCTGCCCTTGATGCCGATAAATTCGTATCCCTGGAAGAGGGGCGGCTCGTAGCCGAACACCTCGCGCGAGATGTCCTTGGCGGTATCGTAGCTGCCGTTTTTGGAAGCGTGGTCCTTGCCGCCCGGCTCGAAGTCGACCCCCTCGGCCATCCAGCGCATGGGCCAGTCGACCTTCCACTGCAGTTTGCAGTTGAAATCTTTGGTGAAGTCGAAGTCTCCCTCGTGCCCGCAGTCGCACACGTAGTGCGCTTTGGTGCAGTCGTCCGAAAGGGAGACGATCTTCGTGCTGTCCTTGCCGCAGTGCGGGCAGAAAATGGAGACGGGCGCATACTGTTCGCGCTCCTCTTCGGTCGCGTCCTGCGTGCGGTGCCTGTCGAGGATGTCGAAGATCTTTTTGCGGTTCTGCAGGGCAAAGATCACATACCGGCTGTACCGGCCGGAGCGGTACTCCTTCGCCTGGTAGCGGTATTCCATGTGGATGCCGAACTTTTCGACCGCCGCCATGAACTCCTTTTCAAAGTGCGCCGCGTAGCTCTCGTCCTTGCCGAAGGGATCGGGGATGTCCACGTACGGGTAGCCGATGTATTTCTCGAACGAGTTGTCCCCGACCGCGTCGGCGACGTTTTTCGGCACCTTGCGCAGGCGGTCGAACTCGTCCCACGAAAAGAGCAGCTTCGCCTTCTTCCCCTTTTTCTGCAGGGCGCGGCACACGAACCAGCTCGTGGCGATGTCGCGGAAGTTGCCGATGTGCACCGAACCGGAGGGCGAAATGCCCGCCGCGCACACATATTCTTCTTTGTCCGGATTGCGGCGGATCACTTCGTCCGCCAGCTTGTCTGCCCAATACATACCGTATCCACTCCAAATAACTTGTTTCCGTTCATTATAGCACATCGCGGCCGCGAAATCAAACCCACGGCCGCGTTTTGCACATTTTTCAGTCCCGTTTTTGCCGGGCGCCCGCCTTTTTTACAGGCTGAGGAAGAGCCCGCTGACCAGAATGGCCGCCATGCACACGGGCGCGATGTAGCGGATCATGATCTTATAATACATCCTGTACCCCTTGCGGCGCATCTCCATCTCGTCCATCAGCGAGTCGGTGTCGGTAAAAAATCCGGCGAGGATGCAGGTGGCGATGGCGACGACGGGCATGAGGATGCTGTTGGCGGCATAGTCGAAGATGTCGAGCAGCGTCCTGCCCCCGATCTGAAGCATCGAGAGCGGCCCGAACCCGAGCGAAGAGAGAATACCGAGCACGAGCATGACGGAAAATACCGCCAGGCAGGCGGCCCAGCGCTTCATGTGCAGGTTTTCGCGCAGCACCGCCACGATGGCCTCGACCAGCGATATGGACGACGTGAGCGCGGCAAAGAGCACCAGCACAAAGAACACCGCGCCGATGACGCGGCCGCCGAACATGCCGTTGAACATCTGCGGCAAAACGACGAACATCAGCGACGGGCCGGACTGCCCCATGGCGGTCTCGGCCGCAGCGCCGCCGCCCGTCACCGAAAAGATGGACGGGATGACGATGAGGGTGGCGAAGACGGCGAACAGCGAGTCGCACAGGGCGATCTGCACGCCGGAACTCTGAATCTTCGCCTCCTTCTTCATATACGAGCCGTAGGTGATCATGATGCCCATCGCCAGAGACATGGAATAGAACAGCTGCCCCAGCGCGGCGAGCAGCGTTTCGGCGCGGAAGTCGGCAAAATCGGGCACGAACAGTTTTTTCACGCCTTCCAGCGCGCCCGGCTGGCAGCAGGCATACACGGCGAGGAACACCGTCAGCAGCGCCAGCAGCGGCATGAGGATCTTGCTGACGCGTTCGATGCCCTTCTGCACTCCGAACACGACGACGAACACCGTCGCCGCGGCAAAGATGAGGAAGAACACGATGGGCTCCCACGTCCCGCTGCGGAAGGCGACGAAATAGGCGTCCGCCGCGGCGGGGTCGCCGAACGAACCGGTGTCCCCCACCGCGAACGCCCAGATGTATTTGACCACCCAGCCGCCGATCACGCTGTAATACGGCACGATGATGACGGGTACGATCAGGCACACGAAGCCCAGCCACTTGAACTTTTTGTTGAGCGCGGCGAACGCGCCGAGGATGCCCTTGCCCGTCTTGCGCCCGATGGCGATCTCCAGGATCAGCAGGCAGAAGCCGAACGTGGCCGCCAGGGCGATGTAGCACAGCAAAAACATGCCGCCGCCGTACTGCGCGGCCAGGTACGGGAACCGCCACAGGTTGCCCAGCCCGACCGCCGACCCCGCCGCGGCCAGCACAAAGCCGAGTTTGCCCGTAAACCCGCCGTGTTTTTTGGCGGTCCCGGCGCCGGCTTCGCCTTCCGCCGGAGCTTCCGACGGCTGTAATTCCTCTCTCATGACACACTTCTCCGAAATTTTTTGCCGCAGACGCGGCCGAAAAAACGCGCCGCCCGGCAAAGGCGGCGCGGCATGCGGCACAGCCTAAATACGCGTCTGCTTCTTCGGGATGATCATCCCGATGCGCGCGGGGAGCACGTCCACCGTCACGCGGCCGGAAATGCCCTTTTCGCCGTCGAAATTCCACACGACGCTCTCGTCCGCCTCGATCTCAAAATGCGAGCCTTCGAAGCGCACGATCTGTTTTTCGCGCACGCGGTAGCCGAACAAAAAGAGATTGGCCAGCGCGAACAGCGAGCGGATGCGGCGGAAGACGTTCGCCTTTTTGCTCTGCAAAATGACGGCGGCCTCGATCTTGCCGTCGGCCATGCTGCCGCGCTTGTTCAGGCGCATGCCCGCCACCGAACGGCCGTTCATGAGCATGACGAAGATGCTCTCCGTGGTGGGGTACGGTTTCCCTTCGACGGAGCCGGAAACGTCGAACACGTCGAATTTCAGGTTCTTTTTGATGCCCTCGATGCCGTACGCGATGCGCCCGACGCGCTTTTTCTGCGACTGCGGCGTGGTGTACGAGGCGCTGGTGAACGCGCCCGCCGCCACCACGTACATGGCAAAGCGGTCGTTCACGCGCATGCAGTCGAGCATGGCCGTCTTTCCCGTGCAGATGACGCGCAGGGCGCCGCGGATGCTTTTGGGGATGCCGAGGGAATGGGCCACGTCGTTGACGGTGCCCGTGGGGATATAGCCGAGCACGGGCGTTTTCGACGCCTCGCACACGCCCTGCACCACCTCGTTAACGGTGCCGTCGCCGCCGGCGAACACGATGGCGTCGTACGTTTCGGCGGCGGCGCGCACGGCGCGCGTCATATCGCCGGGCGCTTTGGTCGCATAGGCGTCGACCGCGTCGAACTTTTCACGCAGCGCGGAGAGGATCAGGCCGAGTTTTTTGGCGACCTTCCCACGCCCGCTGACGGGATTGTAAATAAAAAAACAATTCATCGCGTCCCCTCGCTGCATATTCTCCCGTCGCATTATACACGAAAAATCAGCATATGGCAAGCGGAATCGCCGAAAAAGCAGGCGCACAGACGTTTTTTCACGCTTTTTTGCGCGAATCGCTTTGCTTTCGGGCATTTTTCGGCTATAATGGAAGAACAAACGGGCGGCGCGCCGCGACGGGAGGGATCATGAATTACCACATCGGCAACATGCTCATCTGGCAGGAATTCAAACCGGGCTGCGAATGCCCGCTCTGCCGCATCCGCAACATTCTGGAAAAGCGCCTGGTCGAACAGTACCTCAACGACGCGGTGATGGAAGATTTCCAGCGCCGCATGGTCAACGAGCGCGGCTTCTGCGCGCACCATACGCAGATGATGCTGTCGCGGCAGAACAAACTTTCGCTGACGCTGCAGCACATCACGCGCATCACCACCCTCAAGGGCAAACTCGAAGTGACCGCCGACCCGAAGATCGCGCTCGCACAGGCGGAGATCTTCGAACACTGCGGCGAGACCTGCGTCATCTGCGACGGCGTGGAAGTGAACATGGTCCGCTATTACAAAACGGTCGCCGAAATGTTTTACGCCGAGCCGAAATTCAAGGAAACGCTGCTTGCCACCGGCGGGTTCTGCTTCGAACACTACGGCCGGCTGCTGCGCTACGCCAAGTTTGCCCGCGGCAGAAAGAAGGACTACATCTACACCCTGAGCAAGCTGCAGAAGGACGCCGTCAACAAACTTCTGGAAGATCTGAACTGGTTTGCCGCCAAGCACGACTACCGCAATGCCGACAAGCCCTGGAACGGCGCCGAAACGGCGCTCGTGCGCTCGGTGCAGCGCCTGCACGGCGAAGAGGCAAAGTAGCCCCCTGCCCGTCACTCCATACGCATCCCGCACATGAAACAAGCCGCCTTCCCTCGGGCGGCTTGTTTGCTGCACAGATCAAAGCATGCCCAGCAGCGTCGCCTGCAATTCGGCATACGTATGCGCAAAAACGTGCGCGCCGGCGGCGGCAAGCTCTTCGCGCGGGCGGTACCCCCACAGCACGCTCACGCAGCGCATCCCCGCGTTTTTCGCCGTCTGTACGTCCGTCTCCCCGTCGCCGACGAAGGCGGCCTCTTCGGGGCGAACGCCCAGCCTGCGCAGGGCGAGAAAGGTGAGCGTGGGGTCGGGCTTGACGGGCACGCCGTCGCGGTTGCCCAGCACCGCGGAAAAGCCGAAGGGCGCCAGCAGCGTGCGCGCGAGCACGTCGGCCGCCGCCTGCGACTTGTTGGTCACGACGCCGAGCCTCAGCCCCGCGGCTCTGAGCGCCGCAAGGCATTCCGCCTCCCCCGCAAAGGGGTGCGTGCGCTCGTTTTTGCAGCGGATGTGGACGGGGCAGTAAATGTCCCGGTAAAAATGCTCCGCCTCGCCGCGGCGTTCGGGCGGCAGCGCCCGCGTCGCGAACAGCAGCCCGCCGTTGCCGACGTAGCGGCGTGTCTGCTCCAGAGTGATCGGCGGGCAGCCGAACTGCGCCAGCGCCTCGTTCATGCAGGCGTGCAGGTCGGGCAGCGTGTCGAGAACGGTCCCGTCCAGATCGAATAATACGGCTTTCAACATACCGGTAAACGAACCCTCTTGCAGAATGTAAGAATGTAAGAATGTAGAATTGCGGAGAATTTTTTCGCGCGAAATCACTCTTTCGCGAACAGCCTTTTTATAACCCCTGAAAAAGGCAAAACCACGCTTTTGCCTTTTTCCCTTACGCCGCAAAGCGGCGCACAGAAAGGGTGAATGCGGCGAATTATTTTACCGAGAGCCGTAACAAATTCGCCGCAGAGGGGAAATCCGTTCGGGTTTCCCCTCCCTGTCGCGCAAATCGCAGCATCTCTTTTGCGAGATTTGCGCGAAATCACCTTTTCACATCTTCTCCGGCACGCCGATGCCCAAAAGGCCCAGCGCGTTTTTCAGGGTGATCAGCACCGATTCGGTCAAAGCCAGGCGGAAGGCGCGCGTCTTTTCTTCCGCCCCTAAAATGGTGCAGTCAAAGTAAAATTTGTTGAACAGCTGCGCCAGGTCGACGGCATAGCGCGCGATAAAGCTCGGCTCGTATTTTTCGAGCGCGTCGCGCAGCACGTCGGGGAATTCGGCGAGTTTTTTCACCACCTCGAACTCCTGCGGGCAGACCTCTTCGACCGAATAATCGCGCACCGTACCCCCTTTTTCGAGCACGCTGTACGCGCGGGCGCAGGTATACTGCACATAGCAGGAGGTTTCCCCTTCGAAGTTGAGCACCTTGTCGTACGAGAAGGTGATGTCCTTGATCTTGTTGTTGTAGAGCGCGCCGAAGATGACCGCGCCCACGCCCACCGTCTGGGCGACTTCCTCTTTGTTTTCGAGGGAAGGGTTCTTTTCGGTGATGACGGCGAGAGCCTTTTCGACGCAGCGATCGATCACGTCTTCCAGATAGACGACCTTGCCCTTGCGGGTGGACATCGAGCCGTCTTCCAAAGACACCATGCCGTACGCCACGTGCACGAGGTCTTTGGCCCACTCTTTGCCCATCAGCTCGAGCACCTTGAAAAACTGTTTGAAGTGCAGGTTCTGCTGGTAGGCGACCACGTACAGGCTCTTGTAAAAATCGTACGTCTCCTTGCGGTAGATGGCGGCGGCGAGGTCGCGCGTGGCGTAAAGCGAGGCGCCGTCCGAGCGCAGGATGATGCACGGCGGCATGTCGTAGGCGGAAAGGTCGACGATCTGCGCCCCTTCGCTCTCGACGAGCAGCCCTTTTTCGCGCAGCTCGTCCACGACGGGCTGCATCTTGTCGTTGTAAAAACTTTCGCCTGCCCAGCTGTCGAAATGCACGTCCAACAGGTCATAGATCCTGCCCACGTCCTTCAAAGTGAGTTCTTTGAACCATTCGAACAGCTGCACGCTCTCCTCGTCCCCCTCTTCGATCTTTTTGAAGAAGTGGCGCGCCTCTTCGTTGAGGGAAGGGTCCTTTTCCGCCTCTTCGTGGAAGCGCACGTACAGCGCGTTGAGGGCGCGCAGACCGCCCTTTTCGATGTCCTCCTTCTTTCCCCAGCGCTTGTAGGCGGAGATGAGCTTGCCGAACTGCGTGCCGTAGTCGCCCAGATGGTTGATGCCGACGGGCGTATAGCCGAGAAATTTATGCAGCTTGTACAGCGCGCTGCCGAGCACGGTCGTCGAAAGATGGCCGATGTGGAAGGGCTTGGCGATGTTGACGGAAGAATAGTCGATGCACACCGTCTTGCCGCGGCCCTCGTCCGAAGAGCCGTACCGTTCGCGCTCGGACAGGACGCGCTGCAGCGTATCCTTCGCCATGCAGACGGGGTCGATCTTAAAGTTGACGTACCCGCCCAGCGCCTCCGCCTGCACGACGGAGTCTTTATAGCTCCCGGCGATCTCCTGCGCGATCAGGTTCGGCGCTTTGTGCAGCGTTTTCGCTAGGCGAAAGCATGGCAGGGCAAAATTCCCCATGCTGGAAACGGGCGGAACGGCGAGCATGTCGTATACGTCCTGTTCGGTCAGTCCTTCCGTTTTCACGTTCGCGGCGATGTGCTTTTTGAAATCCATAGTCTTCCCTCGATGCGGTCTTTTCGTTTCAGTGTACCATATTTTTCGGGTTTTGACAACTTTTTCGGTTTTTGCCCGCCTTTTATTTTGATTATTTTTGGTTTTGTATTATAATTGACGGGAAAATACGCGGGGCGGCGCCCTTTTGCCTCCCCGGGAAAGAGGAACGACGGAACATGAAACTCGGAGTGGTTGGTCTGCCCAACGTAGGAAAATCGACGCTGTTCAACGCGATCACGCACGCGGGTGCGGAAGCGGCGAACTACCCCTTTTGCACCATCGAGCCGAACGTGGGCGTGGTGGCCGTGCCCGACGAGCGGCTGGACAAGCTCGCCGCCCTGTACGACAGCAAGAAGATCACCCCGGCGGTGATCGAATTTGTCGACATCGCCGGCCTGGTCAAGGGCGCGTCCAAAGGCGAGGGCCTGGGCAACAAATTTTTGTCGCACATCCGCGAGGTAGACGCGATCGTGCACGTGGTGCGCTGTTTCGAAGACGAGAACATCACGCACGTCGAAAGCAGCGTCGACCCCGTGCGCGACATCGGCACCATCAACCTCGAACTCATCCTGGCGGACATGGAAACGGTGCAAAAGCGCCTCGACCGCGCCAAAAACGCCGCCAAGGGCGGGGATAAAAAATTCATCGCCGAGGCGGAGTTCTACCAGAAGGTTCTCGACCACCTGGGCGCGGAGCAGTGCGCGCGCACGCTGGAACTTTCCGACGAGGAAAAGGAATGGATGCGCGATCTGTTCCTGCTCACCTCCAAACCCGTGATCTACGCGGCGAACATCGCCGAAAAAGACATGGGCAAGCCGGACGCGGAACTGCCCTACGTGCAGGCGGTGGAAAAATTTGCCGCCGCCGAAGGGAGCGAGGTGCTCGTGATCTGCGCCAAGACCGAAGAAGAGCTTTCGCAGCTGCCGCCCGAAGAGGCGCAGATGTTCCTCGAAGAACTGGGCCTGGCCGAAAGCGGGCTTTCGCGGCTGATCAAAAAGTCCTATTCCCTGCTGGGGCTTATAAGCTACCTCACCGCCGGAGAAAAGGAAACGCGCGCCTGG
>CALVHP010000142.1 GCA_944328405.1 uncultured Clostridia bacterium | reverse complement strand
TTGTGTTTTTCCGCGGCGGCGTGCGCCGTGCGCGGCGGAAGAACAAGGCCTTTCGGCCCGCCGCACGGGGTGCGGAAAGTTTGTCTGTTGTGCCAAACTGTTCCGCGCCCGCGCCCGCTGTAAACGAGACCGTAAAGCCCTGCTTCGTCACGCCGCTGAGGCGAGAATACACGCAAGACTCGATCTGGTACTTGGCGTCCTTAACCGCTTCCAGAGTAAAGAAACCGTAATACGTGGTCTCGTTCACTTCGACGGAATAGAAGTACACGCTTTCGGCTTTCTTCGCAACACCCTCCACAACGGTCTCTTCATCTTCTGGCGCCAAACCGGTAGCCGCCGCAGGCGTCGTCTGATCCTGGAAATAAATCTCGATGTGATTGATCGTTTCATCCGTCGGCTCAATCTGAAGGTAAGAAGCGGCACCCGGCGTCAAAGTCGTCCCGTCAGTAATGCCGGTGAATGTTATTTCATCGATTTTTTCTGTTTTATCAATATCAACAGTGCCGCTCGATGCAATATAACCAAGGTCGTCCAGTTCGCCGACATAGTGCAGGGCGCTGTTCAGGTACACATGCACGTAGCCTTCGTTGACGAAAACGATGCCGCTGGGGTTGTCGTTATCGGGCTCGTCGTCGGTGCCGACGATCGCCAGATAATCGGTGAGCGCGTTTTTGCTGGTCTGCAACGCAGAACTCTTATGCGCGTTTTCGACCACGTTCGAGAACGTGGGGATGAGGACGGCAGCGAGGATCGCGATGACCGCGATGACGATGACGAGCTCGGTAATGGTAAATGCCTTTTTGAGTTTTTTCAGCATAAAGTCTCTTCTCCAAGAATTTTTATCGATTTGTCACACCCCCGCCGCAAAGAGGCGACGGACAAAAAGAATCGGGTTTGTTCTGCTTCCGCGCGCCATACGGCGCGCGGAAGACTTTGCGCTTGTTTAATACCGCTTTAAGCCGCAGCCTTGACGAATTTGACGGTCGTGCCGTAATACGAGACAGAAGTCTTCTCAAAAACCGTATCTTCGATGTCAGTGCCGTCGATGGAAAGGCCTTTGATGGTAAACGTCGTTTCTTTCGTAGTATTCAAGTGGCCGAGCAGTTTTATGAAATTCGCATCGCCCAACGGCAAAGCGCCTGTTGCCTCGCCGGAAGCGGCGCCGCCGTTCGCGCTGCTGTAAACAAAGTTTTCCTGCCCGTTCTTCGTATAGTAGACGCCGCCGTCCTGCCAGATCGGCGTCGAAGTGGCGCCTTCCAGCGGCGTATAGTTGTTGACGCAGGTGCTGTTGGTGATCGTGATGTTTTCCCACAGGGAATCAACGCCGTCGGCATTGTTCACATAGCCGCCGATCAGGCCGCCGATCGAAGTCCTGCGGTCACCCGCGTCGTCGCCTTCGACGTTGCGCTCGACGATCACGTGCACGTTGTCCATCGTGACACCCGAAACGACGACGGACGTACCCGCCGAGTGGATGCCGAACAGACCGCCGCCGCGGCGCTGGCCGTAGATGTCGAGATTCGAGACGGAGCAGTTGCGGATGGTGACCGTGTTGTTGGCTGCGCCGCTTTCAGTCACGCCGTAGGCGCGGCCGACGATGGCGGCGGGGCTGTCATACGCGCGGATCGAGCCGTTAGAGCCGTCTGCCTGCTTGCCGTCGATGGTGATGTTTTCAAAGACCGCGTTGCCACGCACACAGCCGGCCACGATACCGGCAGAGTCGGTAATGGTGGGAACGCCTTCCTTGCCGTCGATGTTGATGACGCGACCGTTCAGGTCAATGTTGACGTCTTTGATGTTGAGGTTGGAAATGGTGACCGTTTCGCCCTGTTTGGCGTACAGCGTACCGAACAGGCCGTACGAATAGTTGTACGCGCCGTCGGGGAAGTTGTTGTCGTCTTCCGTCTGGAACACGGCGCCCTTCGGGGAGAAGTTCGCTTCCAGTTCGTACCCCGTGAGGGTAAGGCCGGCAAAGTCGACCGAGAAACTGGACGGCAGAGACTGGTTGTCTGTAATGCTGTCGCGGTGGACGGAAGCAATGGCCGTCAGCGAAACGTCGCTCAGGTCGACGGAGACGCCTTTCAAAGCGTCAGACGATTCACCGAAAGAGACCTTTTTGTTGGCGAGTTTGCTGGCCGACGCATTGTCGTTCGAAAGCGTTGCGAGCGTCGCCAGCGTGGAACGGACGACCTGCGCCTGCACCGTTTCGCTAACAGCCTCGGAACCGCTGGTCGAAGGAACGGCGACCACGATGTTCGTCGCCGCCGAGGCGAGTTGGTCTTCGATGTCTTTGGCGATGCTTGCCGAGTAGGTGTAGCCCTGCTTTTGGTTGTTGACCGCCGCTATGATGGTATTGCCCCACATTTTGTCTTCCACTTCGGATTCGACGTTAGCGTATTTATTGCCGAACTGCTGGTTGAACGCCGTGATGTCTCCGCCGGAAGCGATGTAAAAGTCATAATAGACGCCGGCGATGTACGGGCCGTCGGGCGTGCCCGTCGAGCAGAGCGCGTAGCCGAGTTCGGTGCCGCCGCCGCCCATCGAATCGTACACGGTGACGCCGTTGCCCAAGCCGATCTCGGGGCTGAACGTAATGACGTAGCGGCCGTCGGACGTGTCAATGAGGGAAACATAGTTGGCATTCGGGTACCAGACGAGGTACACGTTGTCCTGTTTGAGTTTGGTCGCCAACAGGAAGGGGTTGGATACGTCGCAATAACCGTCTTCCGCCAGCGCGAGCATCAACTCTTCATAATCTTTCGGAGCCGCTCCGCCCTGCACGGTATAACTGTTAAGGGTGACGTTGATCTCTTTTACATACTGTTCGTCATGCGACTTTTTGGCATTGTCGATGACGTTGGCAAAGGTCGGGATCAATACCGCCGCCAGGATGGCGATGACCGCGATGACGATGACGAGTTCCGTGATCGTAAAGGCGCGGCGCAGTTTGCCCCTAATGCCATGATTTTGCTTAGACACCTTTCTTTCCTCCGTTATAAAAATTTTCGGTATCAGAATCGCACCCGCGGGGCGCGGAATGCGGATCCGTTAAAGGTCATAGGCCATGGGCACCTCGGGGCCGACGCGGGCTGTTTGCCCGGCGGAGCCGAAGGGTCCCCTGCCTGCCCGAACGCCACACCCGTTTGCGCGCGGGCCGCGAGGTCGCCCTTCGGCAGGTCTCGTGCACCGGGTTTATGCGTTCCAGTTGATAGAGAATTTTTCGTCGGCGCTGACGACGGCGGCGTTCTTTTCACGCGTGCCGACTTCTAACGTCACCAAAGAGGCGTCCGTCGTTTCGCCCTTGCCGCCCAGGTAGGTGAACTGCGTGTTCGAGTGCCAGGCAGACACCACGGCCTCGGTACCGTTGTTCAACTCCCAATCGTAGGTATACGACCAGCCGCCGTTCGCCGTCGTCTGCACGACAAAGTCGGTCAAGGCAAGGCAATGGGTGCTGATGTCGCCGAAGAGCGTAAGCGAGACTTCTGCCTGGGCTACGCCCGTGTTGTAACTGCCCGTCGTATCCCAGCCGGAGCCGGCCATGTCGATACTCGGGCCGCCGTAGAAATAGACGTATTCGCCGCCGCGGCCGAGGACTTCGTAACGGTTGACCACGGTGCAGTCGGTGATGACGACGTTGCTGAACGAAGAGCCGATGCCGTTCTGCGTGGCGACGTTGCCGCCGCAGTTGGTGTGGCCCGCCAAAAGGCCGGCGATGGTCGATTTGCGGTCCTCTTCGCTATCGCCGATGATGTTGCGGTCGCCGATGACGTCGACGTTGGTCAGCGAAGAGTTGGTCACGGTGAGGAAGTTGTCGTTGCCCCAGATGCCCGTAAAGCCGCCGACCTTACGCACGCCGCAGATCTGCATGTTGCGGATGTGGCAGTTGTCGATGGTGACCATCGAAGCCTTGGCGTCCGTGGTGTCGGAAGGTTCGGAATAGCAGCGGCCGACGCTACCGCCGATGGCGTCGTAGCCGTGGATATAGCCTTTGGCGCCGCTCGCCTGCGTGCCGTCGATGGTGATGTTGCGGAAGGTGACGCTGCCCAGCGCCGTACCGCAGACGATGCCGGCGGAGTCTGCCACGATGGAGGCCGGATCGCCGTCGACGGTGTAGGTGTCGCCGTCCAGTTCGATGTTGATGTTTGAAAAGTGCAGGTTTTCGATGACAACAGGCTCGGCGCCCGGCTTGTTGTAAAGGGTGCCGAACAGGCCGTAAGCGTAGTTGTACGCGCCGCCGGTGAAGTCGTTATCGCTTGCGTCCTGCCAACTTGCGCCGGCGGGGACGAAGGCTTCGTCCAGCGTGTAGCCGTCGAGGGTCATGCCGCCGAAGTCGACCGAGTAACTGGCGGGGGTCGCCGCGGCGTCTTTTTTCACGCTGTCGCGGTGGATGGGGTTGATCGCGCTCATCGTCACTTCGGAAAGGTCGACAGAGACGTCTTTCAGGCTTTCGCCGCCCTGGCCGAAGGTGACTTTTTTGCCGGCGAAATCTGCGGCGGACGCGGTGTCGTTAGACAGCGTGACGAGCGTTGCAAGCGTTGCGCGCACGACCTGCTGCTGCACCGTGGAAGAGACGGCGTTGTCGCCGCTGGTCGAAGGGACCGTCACGGAGATGTTCGAACCGGTCGCCGTCTGCGAGGTCAGTTCGTTGGCAATGGCGCTGGAAAAAGTGTAACTGAGTTTTTGGTTTTGCAGCGCGGCGACGATGCTGGAACCCCAGGCCACGTTGGCCACGTTGCCCTGGATGTTGGTCGCCGAATAACTTTCGCCGAATTTGCTGTTGAACTCGGACAGGTCGCCGCCCGCTTCGATGTAAAAATCGCGGTAGATGCCGGCGATGTAGGCGCCGTCTTCGGTGCCCGTCGAGCAGAGCGCGTAACCCAGCGTGGAAGTGTTGCCGAGGCTGTCGTGCACGAGCACGCCGTTGCCCAGGCCGATCTCGGCGCTGAACGTGATGTTGTACTGGCCGTCTTCAAGGTCGATGAGCGAAACGCTGTTCGCACGCGGGTACCAGACGAGGTACACGTCGTCCTGTTTGAGTTTGGTCGCCAGCAGGAAAGGGTTGGACGCGTCGCACAGGCCGTCTTCTGCCAGGGCGAGCATCAGTTCTTCGTAGTCCTCCGGCGCCTGACCGTTGTTGCGGATGGTGTAGGCGTTGAGAGTGACGTTCATCTCTTTGACATACTGCTCGTCATGCGATTTTTTGGAATTTTCGATGACGTTGGCAAAGGTCGGGATCAGCACCGCCGCCAGGATGGCGATGACCGCGATGACGATGACGAGTTCGGTGATCGTGAACGCGCGGCGCAGCCGGCCCGTACGCTTACTATGGCGGGTACCCCCCCCCTCGTGCCTGAACCTTTTTTCCATTTCAAGTCCTCCAAAAATATCTTCTTTTATATCTCTCAGGGCGCCTTTTCCGCAAGGCGGTCCTGCAACCCCCTCATCGATTTGCGCTGCGCGCAAACCGCACTGCCCGCGGTTTCGCGGGAGGACTTGCCGCTTACGCGGCCCATACATCACGAATTTTCTGTTATTGCTATGTTGTGATTCCGCTGCTGCCGCGTTCCCTTTTTGCGGGCAAAAAGGGAACGCCCCCGGGGGCGTTCGGCCCGCCGGAAACGATGTGCCGGAAACGGCCGATCGTTTTGCTCTTTCAGTTGTTTTTCTTTACAGAAACACGGAAGGCGGGTCCGGAAAAACCGGAAAGCAGACCCTTCCCGTCCCGCTGCGCGGGGACGGTTTCTCCGTTCCGACACAAACCGACGGACGCCTTCCTCACGGAATACACGGCGCCGTCACACTGCGCCTGAAAAAAGGCGCCGGCCGCGGCGGAAGCCGACACTCGCCGGCCCGGATCATACCGATTCGGAACGGGGCTGCGACTGCTGGCTCCTGCGCAGGCGGCGAAGTTCGCGTTTGCGTTCTTTGCGGTAATCCTGCTCCTCATGGATGTTTTCGAGAGTGATGTCTGCCGTCTGCTTGGCCAGAACGACGTCTGCCGCGCTTTCCAGGCGGACCACCACAGGGCTGATCTTGATCTTTTTGATCCCCTCTTCGCGCACGAAACGGTTGAGATCGGTATTGGCGAGCATGAAATTGAGCACGACGACGCCGCGCTTGATGACGGCGCGCATGATCTTATCCGTCTTGCATTTGAAGGTGACCGCGCCGGACGCTTCGCTCTTGCGGCAATCGGGGTGGGAAAGGATATACGATACGACGTCGTCGTAATACGCGCGCGATTCGGGATCGAGCGCCGCATATTTATCCTTGAAGGTAAGCTTCTGCCCTTTATTCGACTCGAACACGACGCTGTTGTCGGTGATTTCGCCATAACGGCTGACGAGTTCTTCGAGCTGTTCTTCCTTCTCGGCGATGGACGCGGCAGACGCCTCGTCGGCGGCGAGTTCGTCGGCCATGGGCACGACGGGGGGCGCCTCTTCTTCCTCCGCCGCGGCTGCGGCGGGAGCGGCTTCGGCGGGCGCAGGGAGTTCGTCGCAGATTTCGACGGACCCGTTGCTGACTTTCAGATACAGGTCTTCGCTTTCGACGCGAAGGCCGCGGCCGCTTTCGATCTTCTGCGCGACGACTTTTTTGCGCTTATAAGCCATGCGCGAATCGATAAACCAAAGCACGAGTGCCGCGATCAAAAGCACGACGAAGACGCAGCTGATGACAATGAAAAAAGTATCCATCGCGGTTTATTCCTCCTCTTTTCCGTCCGCGGCGACAACTTCCACGTTGTCGCTGTTCACGTCTTTGCACTCGATGCGGACGGTCTTGCCGTCCTGCACGATGTCGAGCAGATAGTTCTCGCTGTCGCGAATCTGTTCGATCTCCTCACGGTAGCGCCGCATCTGCTTTGCCATCGAAACCGCTTTGACGATCAGCGCGACAAGCAGCGCGGCGGCAAACAGAGAGCAGATGACAATGATCACAACTTCCATACTGTATCAGATCCTCCCT
Organism: uncultured Clostridia bacterium; assembly: GCA_944328405.1. Lineage (GTDB taxonomy): Bacteria > Bacillota > Clostridia > Christensenellales > Borkfalkiaceae > Borkfalkia. The sequence goes on along the minus strand of CALVHP010000142.1, from coordinate 1,877 downwards.
ATTTTTTAATCCCCGGCAAATCCGGGAAAATGCAAAAAAGCGCCCGATACGGGGCGCAACAAACACGAACGGCGCAAGTTTCTGCCACCGCGATTCCATTTTGTCACACCCTCGGCTTCATGCATGCCGCGCATACCGCACCCACATCCGGAAGCCGACTTTATTATACTACATATGTTAGAATTTGTAAAGTATTTGCCAAAAAAAATTTGATTTTCACTATTTTTTGTCGAATAGTATCATCCGGGGCGGACCCGACCGCTTTTTTTGTCGTCCGCACGGCAAAAAAGCAAAAGACAAAATATTTGCAATTTTGCCATATATGTCACCGTTTCAGGCATACGTATGCGGAAAACGGCACCACGGCTTCGGCAAAGGCAGCCACGCGACCCGCACCGCTCCGGCGGCGGAACCGCCCCCGTTCCAGGGCCCCGCGCTTCCGGCTCGTGCGGCGCGCGGAGTTTTTTTTCTAAAATTTTACAAAAAAATTTTCCGGAGAGACGGACTTTTTTTCTCCATTTCGCCCTTTTTCTGCGCGATTGTCGAGCACAGGGTCGCCCCTCGCCCCGTAAAAAACGCCGCGCGCGGCATCGGCGCGCCGCGCACCCGGGCGCAGATCTTTCCGTGTACAACCGCGCCGCCGGGACGGGCGCGGGCGGAAAAACCGGGCCTTCCGCCGCAATGCGCAGCGGTCATAAAACGGCCGCCCCGGCGCGGCAAACGCCGTTCCGAAAAAGGCACGGAAGGCGGCAGACCGCGCCGCCCTCCCCTTGGATCTTCGCCCCGGAGAAAAAGGCATCGCCCTCGCGCCCCTCCGGGGCATCTTCGCCCGCCTCTTTACCGCACGCCTTTGCCAGCCCCTTCCGCGGACGGTTCGTGCGCAATTTTTTTGCAACGGCATTTCACAAAAAACGGCAGGCGCCCCGCTCCTTATCGGACGCGGGGCGCCTGCCGTTCCGCACGCAAACAACAAAGCGCCGTATGCGGCTCAGCGCGCAAGCGAGGCGCGCAGCGCCTCCAGAAATTTGGCGGCGGCCGGCGAAAAGACCTGGTGCTTTTTCCATACCACGTCCAGCCGCGTTTCCAGCGCGGGCTCGAGCGGGCGGAAACAGAGTTCCCGCTCCCCGTCCGTCGCAATGATGCCGTCCAGCCCCACCGCATACCCGAACCCTTCCGCCACCAATTCCGAAGCGACGTAAAGCAGATTGTAAGTCGCCGCCACGCACATCTGTTCGGGCGGGATCCCCAGCCAGCCCGCCACCAGCCCCTTGGCGACCGACTGGTCCGAACAGACGAGCGGCTGCCCCGCCAGGTCTTCCGGGCGGATCGAACCGTGCGCGGCGAGAGGGCTGTCTCGCCGCATCAAAACGCCCCAGCGGTCGGACAGGGGCAGCGGCAGCGCGTCATACCCCGAAAGCGCGGGCGCGTCGATCAGCACGCCGAAATCGAGCAACCCCTTGTCCAGTTTTTCGAGCACGGCGGGCGCGTCTCCGCTGAAAAAATGAAAGCGGATGCCCGGGAACCTGTCCCGCACCGTTTTGGCCGCGGCGGCCACCGTGCGCACGGCGTAAGACTCTCCCCCGCCGATGTACACGTCTCCGCTCACCTCCGTGCGCGGGGCGGTCAGCTCGGCTTCCGTCTTTTCATACAGTTCCAAAAGCTCCTGGGCGCGCTTGCGCAGGAGTTTGCCCGTTTCGGTCAGCCCGATCTTCCGCCCGCCGCGGACGAGCAGCGGGCTGCCCACCTCTTTTTCAAGGTTCTGCATCTGCCGCGAAAGGCTCGGCTGCGCGATGTACAGCCGTTCGGCCGCGCGCGTGATGCTCTGTTCTTCGGCGACGGCCAGAAAATACCGCAGTTCCCGCAATTCCATGCACTTC
>CALVHP010000141.1 GCA_944328405.1 uncultured Clostridia bacterium | reverse complement strand
GGCGTTGACGTGCGGTTTTTTCGCGCCGTCGGGCGAGTTGGTGGTCAGATCGCCGCGGCTCTCGGTCAGGTTCTGCGGGGCGGCGGGCGCGGCGGGACGGTTGATCGTGACCCGCGCTTTGAGCAGGAGCGCGATGGTGTTGTTCTGGATGCGCTCGATCATCTCGTCGAACATCTCGAAGCCTTCCTGCTTGTACGAGATGACGGGGTCGACGTTGCCGTAGGCGCGCAGGCCGATGCCCTTGCGCAGCTGGTCCATCGAGTCGATCTGTTCGATCCAGTTCACGTCGACGTTCTGCAGCAGGATATGCCGCTCGAAGCTCGCAAAGGTCGCGGGCGAGCCGTCCGGCATGGCGAGACCCAGTTCCTTTGCCTCGTTGTTGAACGCCTCGATCTTTTCGGCGTACGCCTTCTCGGTCGCCTTGGTGATGCGTGAAATGGCGTAATCGACGTCCCATTTGGCGAGTTTTTCGGCCGTGACGAAGTTGCTACCCTGGGGCAGGAGCCTGTTTTCGAGGGCGCGGTTGAGCGCGTCGGCGTCCCACTTTTCGGGCATTTCGTCGATGTTCACCGCCTCGGAAACGACCTTGCGCACAAAATCGGGAATGTATTTGACGACCTGTTCGTGCACGTCTTCGCCTTTGAGGACCTTCATGCGCTCGGCATAGATGACCTCGCGCTGCTTGTTCATGACGTCGTCGTACTGCAAAACGGTCTTGCGGATGCCGAAGTTGCGGCCCTCGATGGCGCGCTGCGCGTTTTCGATGCCGCGCGAAAGCAGTTTGGACTGCAGGCAGGAATCTTCGTCCTTGCTGAAAGCGCTGTAAATGCGCTTCATGCGTTCGCCGCCGAACCGCTTGATCAGGTCGTCTTCCAGCGAGATAAAGAACACCGATTCGCCCGGGTCGCCCTGGCGCCCGGCGCGGCCGCGCAGCTGGTTGTCGATGCGGCGCGATTCGTGCCGCTCGGTGCCGACGATGCACAGGCCGCCGGCCTTGACGACTTCTTCCTTTTCTTTGTCCGTTTCGGCCTTGTACCGGGCGTACAGCTCGTCGTACATGGCGCGGTATTTCCGGCGCTGTTCTTCCGCCTCGCCTTCCAGCTCGGCGTACGAGGTTGCCAGCTCGATCATGTCGTGCTCGACGCCCTCTTCGCGCATGCGTTTTTTGGCGAGGTATTCGGGGTTACCGCCGAGCAAGATGTCGGTGCCGCGGCCGGCCATGTTGGTGGCGATGGTCACCGCACCGAGGCGGCCCGCCTGCGCGACGATCTCGGCCTCGCGGGCGTGGTTCTTCGCGTTGAGCAGGTTGTATCTGATGCCGTTTTTGCGCAGGATCTTGGCGATCTCTTCCGATTTTTCCACGGTCGCCGTACCGATGAGCAGCGGCTGGCCGGTCTCGTGGCGCTTTTCGATCTCTTTGAGCAACGCGCGCTTTTTGCCGTCTGCCGTGGGGTACACCACGTCGGGCCAGTCCTTGCGCACCACGGGCCGGTTGGTCGGGATCTCCAGCACGTCGAGGTAGTAGATGGTGCGGAACTCCCCTTCCTCCGTCTTGGCGGTACCCGTCATGCCCGAGAGCTTTTTGTACAGGCGGAAAAAGTTCTGGAAGGTGATGGTGGCGTGCGTCTTGTTCTCGTTGCGGATCTTGACGCCTTCCTTTGCCTCGATGGCCTGGTGCAGGCCGTCCGAATAGCGGCGGCCGATCATCAGGCGGCCGGTGAATTCGTCGACGATGATGACCTCGCCGTCGTTGACGATGTAGTCCTCGTCGCGGTGGAAGAGCTTGTGCGCCTTGAGCGCCTGCTGGATGTGGTGGTTGAGCTGGGCGTTGTCGATGTCGCCGAGGTTGTCGATGCCGAAGAAGCGCTCGGCCTTGGCCGCGCCCTTTTCGGTAATCTGCACGCTGCGGTCCTTGCGGTCGATGACGTAATCCCAGTCTCCGTACTTGGAGCCCTTGGCGATGTCGTCGTAGTCGCCGTATTTGGATTCGGGCTCTTCCCCCTCTTCCTCGGCGGGCTGCTCTTCGCGCTGTTTCTTCTTTTTCTTTTTGGTGTCTTTATCCTCTTCGCCCCGGGTGCCCTCGTCGTCGAAACCGCCGTCGAGGGTGCGCACGAAGCGGTCCACCCGCTCGTACAGCTCGCTCGATTTATCCCCGCGGCCCGAGATGATCAGCGGGGTGCGCGCCTCGTCGATGAGGATGGAGTCGACCTCGTCGACGATGGCGAAGTCGAGCTCGCGCTGCACCATGTCTTTGAGGTTCTTTTTCAGGTTGTCGCGCAGGTAGTCGAACCCGAGCTCGTTGTTGGTGGCGTAAGTGATGTCGCAATTGTAGGCGACCTTTTTCTCTGCGTCGGTCATGCCCGGCACGACCACGCCCACGCTCAGCCCGAGGAAGCGGTGCACCTTGCCCATCCAGTCGGCGTCGCGGCGGGCCAGGTAGTCGTTGACGGTGACGATGTGCACGCCCTTGCCCGCGAGCGCGTTGAGGTAGGCGGGAAGCGTCGCCACGAGCGTCTTGCCTTCGCCCGTCTTCATCTCGGCGATGCGGCCCTGGTGCAGGGCGATGCCGCCGATGATCTGCACATGGTAATGCTTGAGGTGCAGCACGCGCCACGCGGCCTCGCGCACGACGGCGAACGCGTCGACGAGGATATCGTCCAGCGTTTCGCCCGCGGCGAGCCTGCCTTTGAGCACGTCCGTCTGCGCGCGCAGCTCTGCGTCGCTCATCGGCGCGTACTTGCTTTCGAGCGCCTCGACCCGCGATGCCGTTTTATCCAGCTTTTTCAGGCTCTTTCTGCCGTCGCTGTTGAACAGGTAATTGATCAAACCCATCGTAAATGCCCTCCGTTCCGGTCCCGCGCGCCGCCGCGCGGAAACTACGGTCTTGTTGTTCTGCAGCCAATCCTTAACATTTTACAATATTTTGCGGGAAAAGTAAAAGAAAAACGCCGAGCTTTGCAAAAAAGTTCGGCAAAGACGGCGCGTTTTCACAATTTTCACCTTTTTTCGGCGTTCTGCCCGCCCCCGGTCGGCCGCAGCGGCACGCTCGCCGCCGTCAGAAGGTACACCTTCCCCGCCCCGGCCCCGTACAGCGCCCGCGCGCAGGCGTTGGCGGTGGCGCCCGTCGTCATCACGTCGTCCACGACGACGATCGCCTTGCCGCGGCACAGCGCCCGCTCGTGCACACGGAAGCTCCCCTGCAGGTTTTCCGCGCGCTCCCGGCGCGAGAGCGTTTTCTGTACGCCCGTCTCGCGCGTCTTGAGCAGCATCGTTTCGGCCACGGGCAGGCCCGAACGCCCGCCCAGCTCCCGCGCGAGCAGGACGGCCTGGTTGTAGCCGCGCCGGCGCACGGCGCGCTTCGTCATGGGAACGGGCAGCAGCAGCTGCGCGTCGGGGAACGCCGCCAACAGGGGCGCCATGTCCGCCGCCAGCGCCTCCGCCAGGTATCTTGCGCCCGTCTTGAAGGCGCGGATCAGTCGCACGGCCTCGCCCTCGTAGCGGTAAGCGCTCTTGGCGCGCTCGTACGCGGGCAGATCGGTCTTGCACTCCGTGCACACGGGGTAGTCGTCTCCGACGGCCCGACCGCACTTGGAACAGACGAAGCCCGCGTTGTACGGGAACGCCGCGCGGCAGCGCGCGCAGAAATGCTCTTCCCGCTCGAATACGTCCGCCCCGCACACGGCGCAGACGCAGTTTTTGCCGAGCAGCCCCTCGCACAGGGCGCGGGCGCTCTCCGGCAGATCGATCCGGCGCATGGGTCCTCCCCCCTTCCGTTTTCGGCGGCCGCGGCCCGCAGGCGCGCGGCGGCGCAGTCATTTCTAATAATCGCTCAGCCCTAAAAGATAATCGGACGTCACCGCAAAAAAACGACAAAGTTTTACGATGATCTCCGTATTCAGGCCCAGCAGCTCCAGCTCGTATTTACTCACGTTTTTTTTGAGAAACGCCCAGCGCTTCCGCCCGCTGCGCCTGCGTCAGATTGCGCTCTTCCCGCAGTTCGCGTATCCGCTCTCCATACATTTTCGTAAGGATCCTTTTTTTATAGAAATGTCCGCAAAATCCCGCGAACAAAAATTCCCGCGGAGCGCCGCGGGAGATAATGTTCAGTTCTGTTCTTCAAACAGCGCTTCGATGGGGACATCCAGCACTTTCGCGATGGCAAGCACCTCTTTGTCGGTGACGGTACGCGTCTGCCCTTCCAGCTTGGAAAAGCTGCTCGGGTTGATATCCGTTCCGTCCACCTGCAGCCGCGCGATAAAATCTTTCTGCGATATGCCCTGCGCGCGGCGCAGTTTTTCTACGTTCCTGCCGATGATGTTGCCGGTCCCGTATCCTTTGACTCTCGTTCTCATAGCACACTTATAATTCTTTTTCAGAATTATAGCATGCCATATTTCGTCTATTTTTCCGCTATTGGAATAATAGAGAGAAAAACCCCGCGATAAACGCGGGGAAAGGGCCGGGCCTCGGGCCTCAGAGATATTTTTTCAGCGCGCCTGCCATATCCGTCTGTTCCCACGGGAACTGCGCGCGGCCGAAGTGTCCGTACGCCGCCGTTTCGCGGAAGACGGGGCGGCGCAGGCCGAGTTTTTCGATGATCGCCGCGGGGCGCAGATCGAAATTTTCGCGGATGACCGCGGCCAGCTTTTCATCCGATACCCGCCCGGTGCCGAACGTCTCGACGAACAGCGAAACGGGGTTCGCCACGCCGATGGCATAGGCCAGCTGCAATTCGCACTCGTCCGCAAGCCCCGCCGCCACGACGTTCTTGCAGATGTAGCGCGCCATGTACGCCGCGCTGCGGTCGACCTTGGTGCTGTCTTTGCCCGAAAACGCCCCGCCGCCGTGCGGGCAGCGGCCGCCGTAGGTGTCGACGATGATCTTGCGGCCGGTCAGGCCGCTGTCGCCCTCCGGGCCGCCGATCTCGAACCGGCCCGTGGGGTTGATGTAATATCTGGTGTTTTTATCCAGCCAGCGCGCGTCGATGACGGCGTCGATGACGTGTTTGCGGATATCGCGTTTGAGCTGCTCCTGCGTGACGCGGTCGTCGTGCTGGGCGGATACGACGACCGTATCCACGCGCACGGGCTTTTTTCCGTCGTATTCGACGGTGACCTGCGTCTTTCCGTCGGGGCGCAGGTAGGGCAGAAGGCCGCTTTTGCGCACTTCGGCCAAGCGCATCGCCAGCTTCTGCGAGAGCACCGCCGTGAGCGGCATCAGCTCTTCGGTCTCGTTCACGGCGTACCCGAACATCATGCCCTGGTCGCCCGCGCCGATGGCATCGTAATCGCCGCCGCCCGCCTTGTGTTCGAGCGAATTGTCCACCCCCAGCGCGATGTCGGCGCTCTGCCCGTGGATGGCCGTGATCACGGCCAGGGAGTTGTACGAGAACCCCTGCCCCTGGGTATAGCCGATGTCGCGCACGGTGTTTTTGACGATCCTGGAAATGTCGACGTAGCAATCGGTCGTCAGTTCGCCCATTACCAGCACCATGCCCGTGGTGGCGCAGCACTCGATGGCCGCACGCGCGTTCTCGTCCTGGGCGAGCACCGCGTCGAGCACGGAATCGGCGATCTGGTCGCAGACTTTATCGGGATGCCCTTCCGTCACGCTTTCGCTTGTAAAAAACCGTTTCATAACCTTTCTTTCACCTTCCGCTGTTTGTCCGTGCTTATTATATAATTTCGCGGCGGCGTTGTCAATGCTTTGCAAACGCCGCGCAAATATGGTACAATTCGGGTATGGCACATTGCACTCTCTGTCCCCTGGCGTGCGGCGCGGACCGCCGCGTTTCTGCGGGCGGCTGCGGCGCGGGAGCCGCGGCGCGCGTCGCCAAATACGGGCTGCACCCCTACGAAGAGCCCTGCCTTTCGGCCGGGGCCGGCTCGGGCACCGTATTTTTTGCGGGGTGCTCGCTGCGCTGCGTCTTCTGCCAGAATTACGCGATCTCGCACGAGAACGCGGGGCGCGAAGTGACCGCGCGCGAACTGGCGGAGATCTTTGAACGGCTGGAAGGCATGGGCGCGGCGAACATCAACCTGGTGACAGCCGCGCACTTCGTGCCGCAGCTGCTGGAAGCGTTCCGCCTGCGGCGGCCGAAGATCCCCGTGGTGTACAACACCCACGCCTACGAAAAACTGCCCGCCCTGCGCGCCCTCGAGCGATACGTGGACGTGTGGCTGCCCGACCTGAAATTCTGTTCGCCCAAGATCGCGGCGCGCTACACGGAGCGGGCGGATTATTTTGCCGTCGCCTTCCCCGCGGTCTCCTTCATGGCCCGGCGGGAAGCGGAATTCGACGGGGAGCGCATGGTGCGCGGGTGCATCGTGCGCCACCTCGTTCTGCCGCTGTGCACGGACGACAGCGTGCAGATCGTGCGGCGGTTCGCCGCGCTGCGCTCGCCCGCGTACTTCTCGCTGATGGGCCAGTACACGCCCTGCGGAGACATCGCGGGCCTGCCCGAGCTTTCCCGCCCGATCACCCCGCGCGAATACAAAAAGGTGCGCGCCGCCCTCGACGCGTGCGGGCTCGAACGGGTGTTCGTGCAGGAACTTTCGGCGGCGGATACGGCGTTCATCCCCGATTTTTCGCCGGATACCGAAACGCTGTTCTGACGCACTCTATGCCCGCGCGGCCGCTGAAACGGCGGACGGCCGCGCAAATCCCGCAACGGAAACGCCGGGCGGGCGCTACTGCCGCAGAAAGCGGCGCTTGGCGCGGACCAGTTTTTTGACGAGGGGCGCGACCTGCGCGGGCGCGGCGGCGCCGAGCGCGGATTCGAGGGCCTCGATGTCCTCCCGGACGATCTTCTTTTTCATGCCGCTATTTTGCGGAACCTTTTCGACGATTATGCTGATTTTATTGGAAAACGTACGCTTCGGCTACGACGACAAGACGATATTGGAAGAGGTGGCCTTTTCGGTCTCCGAAGGCGAGCGCATCGGGCTGATCGGCGCGAACGGGGAAGGAAAGACCACCCTTCTGCGCCTGATGCTGGGCGAACTGGAGCCAGACGCGGGGCGCATCGTGCGCAAGAGCGCGCTGAAAACGGGCCTGCTCGAACAGACGGGCGGGCTGGAAAGCGACCGCACGGTGTACGAAGAGATGCGCGCCGTGTTCGCGCCCGTCACCCGCGCGATGGACGCCCTGCGCGAGGCCGAGCGCGCGCTGGCGGACACGCAGGAAGGCAGCGCGGCCTTCCGCGAGCTTTCGGCGCGGTGCGACAAACTTGAGCGCGTCGTGGCGGCGGCGGACGGGTACAACCTGGACGTGAAGATCCGCACCGTGCTGAACGGCATGGGGTTCGCGGACAAGTACGGGCAGGTCGTTTCGACCATGAGCGGCGGCGAAAAGACGCGGCTCAAACTGTGCCGTCTGCTGCTGGAAGAGCCGGAGATCCTGTTTCTGGACGAGCCGACCAACCACCTCGACGTTTCTACCCTGTTCTGGCTGGAAGAGTATCTGAAAAATTACCGCGGGGCGATCTTCACCGTGTCGCACGACCGCTGGTTCCTCGATTCGATCGTGCAAAAGACGCTGGAACTCGAACGGCGGAAGGTGACGGCGTTCCGGGGGAACTATTCCAAATACAAGGTGCTCAAAGCCGAAAAATACGAACACGACCTGCGCGAATACGAAAAACAGCAGGAAGAGATCGCCGCGCTGGAAGATTACGTGGCGCGCAACATCGTGCGCGCCACCACCGCCAAAAGCGCCCAGTCGCGCGTGAAAAAGCTGGAAAGCATGGAACGGCTGGAAAAGCCCCTGCCCCCGCCGCGGCCGCCCGTGTTCGCCTTCGAAGCGGGCGAGCGGAGCGAAGAACTCGTGCTCGAAGCGAAACACCTGCGCGTGGAGACGGGCGGGCGCACGCTCGTGGCGGACGCCTGCCTCGAAGTGCGGCGGGGCGAAAAGATCGCCATCGTCGGCGAAAACGGCGCGGGCAAGACCACCCTGCTGCGCGCGCTGCGCGGCGCGGGCGGCGCGGTGCGGCGCGGGCGGTGGGTGAAAACCGGCTACTACGACCAGGAAAACGCCGACCTCGACCCCGACGAGACGGTGCTCGGCTCGCTGTGGCACACCCATACCTACCTGAGCCAGACTCAGGCGCGCGGCATGCTGGCGCGGGCGGGCCTGCGCGAAGAGGACATCGACAAGCCCGTGCGCGCCCTTTCGGGCGGGGAACGCGCCAAGCTGGCGCTGGTGCTGCTCGAAGCGCAGCGCGCCAACCTGTTGCTGCTGGACGAGCCGACCAACCACCTCGACCTCGCCGCGCGCGAGAGCCTGGAACGGGCGCTTTCCGCCTTCGACGGAACGCTGCTGTTCGTGTCGCACGACCGCTATTTCATTGAGCGTACGGCACAGAAGATCGCCGAGATCGAGGACGGAAAACTGACCGTTTTTTCGTGTACGTACGACGAATACGCGGCCCGCAAGCGCGCCGACCGCGAGGCGGCGGAAAGCGCCGAAAAGGCGCAGAAAGTGCAGGCGCGCGCCGCCGAAAAAAGCGCCTCGTACCGCTCGAAGGCCGAGCGCGCGCAGGAGGCGCAGCGCAAGCAGGAAGCGAAGCGGCTGGAGGCGCAGATCGGCGAACTGGAAGCGGAGGCGGAGGCACTCGGCGCCGCCATGGCCGACCCCGCGGTGGCCGCCGATTACAAAAAACTTGCCGAGGCCTGCGCGCGGCTGGACGAGGTGCACGCCGCGCTCGACGCGCTGTACGAACAATACGAAAAAGTGCTGTAAAAAAACCGTCCGGCTCTTCTTTATGGCGGTCCGCATCTTACGCAAGGCGCCGCGAAAAATCCGCCGCCTTTCTGTTTTTTGCGCTCAACGGACGGTTGAGCGCATGCATAAGCCGCCCCGCGCAAGCTTGCGCGGGGCGGCTTATGTTCCCCGTCTGTACCGGCGGCCCGGCAATTTTTTCTTGCCGCGCGGGCGGCCGGGCGCATGGCCCTTGCCCCGCCCAAAACCGCGGCGGCGCTAAAACAGCTGCAAGACGTCGACGAGCACCGCAAAGCCCAACAGCAGGACGAACCCCACGGCGTGGATGATCGCCTCGACCTTGCGGTTGAGCGGTTTGCCGCGGATCCACTCGATGACGGTGAACACGATCTTCGAGCCGTCGAGCGCGGGGATGGGCAGCAGGTTAAACACGGCGAGGTTGACGCCGATGAACGCGGCGATCTCTAAAAACTGCTGCACGCCGCGCGTGGCGATCTCGCTCGTCAGGCGGATGGTGGTGACCGGCCCGCCGAAGGCGGAGAGGCCCAGATCGCCGGTCAGAAGCTGGCCGAGCACTTTGAAGATGGTGCCGCCGATGCGGAACGAATAGGCGAACGACCGGCCGATCGTTTCAAAGAAGCCGAATCCGCGGAAGGAGGCGGAGTACACCTGGTACGCCGTTTCGCCCGCGGCGGTGGTCTCGCTCGCCACGCCGAGGCACTTCCACAGGGCGGCGTTGTCGGTCAGGTTTTCAAAATCGGCGTCGGCGCGCAGCACCACGGCGGCCTCGACGATGGCGCGGCCCGCGTCCGTCCGGCGCGAGACGGTGAAGCTGACGCGGTCCCCCGCCCGGCGGCCTTCGAGCGCTTCCATCAGATCGGCGGTGAGGTAGATGTTTTTTCCCTCGCAGGCGATGATCACGTCTTCGTCGTGCAGAGAATACGCCTCTTGCAGGGCGTTTTGCGGCGGCTCGACGCGGTAGGTCATCAAAAGCAGCTGCCCGCAGGCGAAGAAGGAAACGACGATGAGCAGAAGCGCGAGCAGATAGTTCATGAACGCGCCGGCAAAGAGCACGATGATGCGCTGCCACGGCTTTTTGTTGTTGAAGGCCGCGGGGTCGGGCGCGTCTTCGTCTTCCCCCTCGAAGGCGCAGAACCCGCCGAGCGGAAAGGCGCGCACCGAAAAAATTTCGCCGTTCTTTTTGGTGACCTTGCACAGGCGCGGGCCGAACCCGACGGCAAATTCATTGATCTTGAATTTGAAAATTTTCCCCGCGAGGTAATGGCCGAACTCGTGCACCGTGACCATCACGAGCAGGATGAGAAGGGCCAGGAGCACCCCGCCGACGGTGCGCATCACCGACGAGAAGGACAAAAGACAGAGCGACATGCAGTTCCCTTTATGAGACGAGCAGAGCGGACGCGTATGCGCGCGCGGCGGCGTCGAGCGCTTCGAGCGCGGCGTAGCTTTCCGTCCCTCCCCCGAGCGAGGCGCCGAGGGTCCGTTCTATAATGTCCGCAATTTGCGGGTATTTTATTTGCCCGCGCAAAAAAGCGGACACGGCGACTTCGCCCGCGGCGTTGAGTACGCAGGGCAGGCCGCCGCCCTTTTGCGCGCAGGCGAGCGCGAGCGAAAAACAGGGGTAACGGCGCGCGTCCGCCTCTTCAAAATGCAGCGCGCCCAGCCGCGCGAAGTCGACGGGCGGCACGCCGCAGTCCAGCCGTTCCGGCCAGGTGAGCGCGAGCTGGATGGGCAGCTGCATCGAGGGGCTCCCCAGCTGCGCGAGCACGGCGCCGTCGGCAAACCTGACCATGGAATGCACGATGCTTTCGCGGTGGACGAGCACTTCGATCTGAGAAAGGCGGGCGCCGTACAGGTGCATCGCCTCGATGACTTCGAACCCCTTGTTGAGCATGGTGGCGCAGTCGACGGTGATCTTCTCCCCCATGTCCCAATTGGGATGGGCGAGCGCGTCCTGCGCGGTGACGAAGGGAAGGCGCTCGAGGGGAACGTCGCGCAGGGCTCCGCCGCTGGCGGTGAGGATAAGTTTGGAAAAGGGCGCGGCGCGGTCGAAGTGCAGGCACTGCCAGATGGCGGAATGCTCGGAATCGACGGGGAAGATGTTCACGCCCTTTTCGCGCGCGGCGGCCATGACGAGATCGCCGCCCGCGACGAGGCTCTCTTTGTTGGCGAGCGCGATGTCCATTCCCGCCCCGATGGCGAGGAGCGCCGCTTTCAGGCCCGCAAAGCCCGTGACTGCGATGACGGCGACGTCTGCCCCGGCATAGGCGCAGGCCTCGGCAAAGGCCTCTTCTCCGCGCGCAAAGCGAACGCCCTGCGGCAGGTCGGGCACGCCGCCCCCGGTGCGCAGCGCGGCAAAGGCGGGGCGCACGGAGCGGACCTGCGCGGCGAAATGCTCTTCGCTCGCGTTCGCCGCCATGGCGACGATGCGGAAACGCTCGGGATAGCGCGCGCAGACGGCGACCGTCTGCCGCCCGATCGAACCGGTGCTGCCGATCAGCGCGATCTTTTTCATAAGCGGGACCCCCTACTATATGTACGTAAACTTTGTCCGCCGCAAACCTTGCGGCGGGAATTTTTCAGGAAAAATTTTTCCGCCGGCCCGCTCTGCACGGCGGCACGGAAGCGGCTGCCCGAAAACAGACGCGAGGCGGAAAGGGCGCGCGGCAAGCGTATCGCCCGGCGGGCAGCGCGCTTCTTCCCGAATACGGACAAGGGCGAAGGCTTATCCCTCATCCCCGGCGGGACCGGACGGGATGTTCCGAAAAAAAGACGACGGCAGGGCCGGGCGCCCTGCCGTTCGTTGTTCCGGATTCATGCCACCAGCAGCGAAAACGCGATGTAGACGAAGGTGCTCGCAAACAGCGTGCCGTCGATGCGGTCGAGAATGCCGCCGTGGCCGGGGAGCAGGTTGCCCATGTCCTTGATGCCGACTTTGCGCTTGATGATGCTTTCGACCAGATCGCCGAATTCGGTCATGACGGCGCAGACGAGGCCGATGAGCGCAAACACGAGCCACGGCGCGCCCGCCCAGGCGCTGCCCACGCCCGCATAGGTGTAATCGTGCGTGAGGATGTACAGCCAGTACAGCAGGACCGCGGCGCCCGTGCCGAACACGACGCCGCCCACGGCGCCGGAGACCGTTTTTTTCGGGCTGATGGTCGGGCAAAGTTTTTTGCCCTTGAAGATGCTGCCCACCACGAACGCGAAGGTATCCGCCACGGGCGAGATGACGAAGATCATCAGCAGCGCCAGCGTGGAAACTTCGGCAAATTCGTTGGCCATGAGCATGGTGGAAAGGATGGCCGTGGGATAGAAGGCGCACAGCAGCGCCGCGCCCGTGCCGGGAAGTTCGCAGCGGGTGTGGTCGAACACGAGCAGGCACAAAAGCGCCAGGGCGTACACGAAGGAGAGGATCAGAAGGCCGCGGTAGCCCTCCCCCGCGCCGGCAAAGTGTTCGACCGCGTAAAAGGTGGGCACGAAGAGCACGGTGTACACGCCGAGCGCGATCTTCTGCGAGAGGCTCAGCGGCATGGCGGGCGGGACCGCGGCGCCGGTTTCGTCGGTGCGCACATGCGAAAACGCGCGAGCCATTTCAAAGGTGCCGATCAGCGAAAAGGCATACACGAGGATGCCGAACAGGCGCACGTCGACCCAGCGGAGAAAGAAAAACCCGACGAGCACCGCGACGTAGACGGTGCCCGTGATGAGACGCTTTTTCATGCTTTGTCTCCCCGTACGTTGCCGTAGCGGCGGTCGCGCGCGGAAAAGTTTTCGATCGCCTTTTCCAGATCGCGACGGGAAAATTCGGGCCACATGCGGTCGGTAAAATACAACTCGGAATAGGCGGCCTGGTACAGCAAAAAGTTGGACAGGCGCATCTCTCCGCCCGTGCGGATGATCAGGTCCGGATCGGGAAGCGAGCCGGTCGAAAGAAAGTCTTTGAAGCTCGATTCGTCGACGAAACGGCCGGTGGCGACGGCCGCGTTGACCGCGCGCACGATCTCCTGCCGGGAACCGTAGTTGATGCAGATGTTCAAAAGCCCCGCCGTGCAGTGCCTGGTATCTTCGGTGATCTCGGCGATGCACTGCTGCACGTCGGCGGGCAGGACGGAAACATCGCCCAGGACGTTGAGTTTGACGTCCATTTCCAGCAGTTTCCCCTTCTTTTTGCCGAAATAATTGCGGAACAGATCGAACAGTTCGTCAAGCTCTTCCTGCGGGCGGGAAAGGTTTTCGGTGGAAAGGGCGTAGACCGTGACGATGCGCACCCCCAATTCGAAGGCGTAATTGCACACCTTGATCATGTTCTGCACGCCCGCCTTGTGCCCGAAGGCGCGCGGACGCATGCGGCGGCGCGCCCAGCGGCCGTTGCCGTCCATGATGAACCCGATGTGCACGGGAAGGCGGATGTCTTTCATGGCGTTTATACGGACATGATGTCCTTTTCTTTTTCGACGGCGAGCTTATCGATGGTTTCGATGCTCTTGGAGACAGCTTTTTCGACGTCCTTTTCGCAGGACGCGCATTCGTCTTCGGAAATTTCTTTGTTGTTTTTGAGCTTTTTCAGCCCGTCCATCGCGTCGCGGCGGACGTTGCGCACGGCAACCTTGGAATCTTCCGCCAGAGCTTTGATCTGTTTGGCGAGGTCGCGGCGGCGCTCTTCGGTCAGGTCGGGGAACACCAGGCGGATGACCTTGCCGTCGTTGGTGGGGTTGAGCCCGATGTTGGAAGCGAGGATGGCCTTTTCGATGTTTTTCAGAAGGCTCGAATCCCACGGGCTGATGACCAGGCACTTCGCGTCGGAGACGGCGATGTTGCCGACCTGGTTGATGGGCGACATGGTGCCGTAGTAATCGACGAGCACTTTGTCGAGCACGTGCGGGTTCGCGCGGCCGGCGCGGATGTTCGCAAATTCTTCGCGCAGGACGCTCTCCGTCTTTTCCAGCTTTTCTTCGAGGACGAGCATCAGCTCTTCCACTTTTTCGTTGTCGATCATACCTGATCCCTCCCGTTGGTTTCGTTGGTGATGAGCGTGCCCGTCTTTTCGCCGCAGATGGCGCGGACGATCGCGTCCTTTTCGGAGAGCGCGAACACGAGCACGGGAATGTCGTTGTCCATGCACATGGTGATGGCGGTCGTATCCATGGCTTTGAGGCCGCGGTTGATCACTTCCATGTGCGAAATGCTGTCGATCTTCTGCGCGTTCGGGTTGGTTTTGGGGTCGCTGTCGTACACGCCGTCGACATTTTTGGCGAGCAGAAGGATGTCGGCGTTGGTTTCGGCGGCGCGCAGCGCCGCGCCCGTATCCGTCGAGCAATACGGGTTGCCCGTGCCGCAGGCGAAGATGACGATGCGCCCCAGCTCAAAGTGCCGGAGAGCCTTGCGCAGGATGAACGGCTCCGCCACGGAGACCATGTTCAGCGCCGTCTGCACGCGGGTGGGAACGCCCTTTTGCTCGATGGCGTCCTGCATGGCCAGAGAATTGATGACGGTGGCGAGCATGCCCATATGGTCGGCGGTGGTGCGGTCCATGTTGGTGCCCTGCCGGCCGCGCCAGAAGTTGCCGCCGCCGAGCACGATGCCCACTTCCACGCCCATGTCGTGCACGCGGATGAGCTGGTCGACGACGCCCGCGATGATGGTCTCGTCCAGGCCGAAGCCCGCGTCTCCGGCGAGCGCCTCGCCCGAAAGTTTCAGAATGATGCGCTTGTATTTCGGTTTGAGCTGTTTCATGACGCCCCCTTCTCAAAAAATCCGGCTGCCTGCGCGGCGGAGGGATCCGCCGCCTTGCAAAAAGGGCACACAATACGATTGGTTGTGTGCCCCTGCGGTCGGTTAACCTTTCATCTTGGAAACTTGTTTTTCGACTTCTTCGGCGAGGTCGTCTTTCTTCTTTTCGATGCCTTCGCCCATCTCGTAGCGCACGAAGCGGCGCACGGTGATCTTTTCGCCGATGGAGGCGATCGCCTCGTTGATCAGCTGCGAGATCGTCTTGGAAGAATCTTTGACGAACGGCTGCTCCATGAGGCAGAAGTCTTCGTAATACTTTTTGATGCGGCCGACGACCATCTTTTCGGCGATGGCCTCGGGCTTGCCCTCGTTCATGGCCTGGATCTTGAGGATCTCTTTCTCTTTGTCGAGAACGTCCTGCGGGACCTCTTCTTTGGTCACGTACAGCGGTTTGGAAGCCGCGATCTGCAGGGCGATGTCGTGCACGAGCGCCTTGAACTGGTCGCCGCGGGCGACGAAGTCGGTCTCGCAGTTGACTTCGACCAGCACGCCGACCTTGCCGCCCATGTGGATGTAGCTGTCGACGACGCCTTCGGCGGCGATGCGGCCCGCCTTCTTCGCGGCGGTGGCCATGCCCTTTTCGCGGAGGATCTCGACGGCCTTGTCCATGTCGCCGTTGGCCTCGGTGAGGGCCTTTTTGCAATCCATCATGCCCACGCCCGTCTTCTGGCGGAGGGCGTTTACGTCACTTGCGGTAATTGCCATAATTCTACCTTCCTTATTTTCTGAAAAATTGACAGATCGGGGATCACTCCGCGTCGGCGGGCGCCTCGGCGGGAGCCGCGGCTTCTTCCGCTGCGGGGGCTTCGGCAGCCTCTTCGGCGGCGGCAGCCTCTTCCTCTGCGGGGGCTTCGGCGACGAACGCTTCGCCCTGGTTGGCTTCGATGACCGCGTTGGCGATCACGCCCGAGAGCAGTTTGACCGCGCGGATGGCGTCGTCGTTGCCCGGGATCACGTGATCGATGAGGTCGGGGTCACAGTTGGTATCGGTGATGGCGATGATGGGGATGTGCAGCTTGCGCGCTTCCTGCACGGCGATGTCTTCGTTGTGCGGGTCGACGACGAACAGGGCGCCCGGGAGCGTCTTCATCTCTTTGATGCCGCCGAGGTTGGCTTCGAGCTTGGCCATTTCCTTTTTCAGGCCCAGCACTTCCTTTTTGGGAAGAAGGTCGAACTCGCCGTTTTCTTCCATCTTTTCGAGGCGGTTGAGGCGGTCGATGCGGGAGCGGATGGTCTTGAAGTTGGTGAGCGTGCCGCCCAGCCAGCGGGAATTGATGTAGAACTGGCCGCAGCGGGTCGCCTCTTCCTTGATCGCTTCCTGCGCCTGCTTTTTGGTGCCGACGAACAGGATGCTCTTGCCGGCTTTGACCGTTTCGACGACGAAGTTGTACGCCTCTTCCACCAGGCCTACGGTGAGCTGCAGGTCGATGATGTGGATGTCGTTGCGGGCCGCGAAGATGTACTTTTTCATCTTCGGGTTCCATTTGCGCGTCTGGTGCCCGAAGTGGACGCCCGCTTCGAGCAGCTGTTTCATGGTGATGACTGCCATAGAAAAAAACCTCCGTTTGCTCCTCCCCCGCGCGCATTGCCCCGCATCGGCCCGCCCGTGGTTGGATTTTGGCGGGAACGGAACTGCGGTACGCCCGAGGTGTGAATTTCAGCCTGTCTATTTTACCATATCCGTACAAAATAGGCAAGCAAAAATGCAACGCGCAGATTTTCTTTTGCGCGCAGCGGCAAATTTTTCGCGCGGCGGGCGCGCGGCGTTTCCGGACGGGCAGACAAACGCCCCGCGGGGGGCGGGCAGAAGCCCGCCCCCGCGGGGCGCACGGCTCAGTTTTCGTCTTTGGTTTCGTGTCTGTGGTCGTGGTGTTTACAGCCGCAGCCGCAGCCTTCCTCGTAGTCGGTGTCGAGCGAGGCGGCCTCGTCGGCGTCGTCGTCCTCTTCCATCACGCGGCAGAATTCTTCGAACACCTCGTCGAGCAGTTTTTCGTCTTCGACGGGCACGAGTTCCTCTTCCCCCTCTTCGCCGACGATCTCGAGAATGGTGACTTCCTCTTCCTCGCTCTCCTCCTCTTCGTCGACGGGCTGGAAGAAGGCGAACCACCGATTTTTGTACTCGATGGTGCCGAGGTGGTAGCACTTGTGCTTTTTGCCCTCTTCGTCAATGAGTTCGACGACGTTCACTTCCTCGTCGGCGCAGTCTTCGCAGCCGCACCCTTCTTCGTGCAGCTTTTTCTCTTCGCTCATGTCGGTTTCTCCTTGCTGATTGATTTTATGCAGATACCCTTCCAGAATGTAGGAAGCGGCGATGCTGTCGACCGAACGTTTGCGGCGGTCGCGCCGCACGCCGCCCGCAATGAGGTCGCGCTCGGCCTCGACGGTGGTATAGCGCTCGTCTTCGAACACGACGGAGAGATCGGTGTGCTGTTCGAGCAGGCGCACGAAACGGCGCGTTTTCTCGGTCTGGACGGATTCGGTGCCGTCTGCGTTGAGGGGCAGGCCGCACACGATGAGGCCCGCGCCCTTTTCGCGCGCGATTGCGGCGAGCGCGGCGGCGTCGGCCGCGGCGTCCCTGGTGCGCAGGAACACGTCTCCGGGCAGGGCGTACGTGTTGAACGGGTCGCTCGCCGCCACGCCCACGCGTTTGTCTCCGATGTCGAACGCGACGACGCGCTTTTCCATTCCCCGACCTCCGTAAGCTGCAAACAGTATACCATATTTGCCCGCCGCCGTCCACAGTTTTTTGAAAAAAAGCGGGCGGAAAGCAAAACTTTCGCCGCCCGCACACACAAAAAGCGCGCGGAAAAGACTTTTTCCGACAGCGTTTTCCGGCGCGGGACCCCGCGCCCGCCGGCTATGCGCGCAAAGGACGCCCGGGTGAAACCGCCGGGCGCCGAAACGAAAGCCCGCGGCGGAAAGCGGACAAACGAAAGTCCGCGGCGCAAACGCGCCGCGGGCCTCGTAGGAAAAAAGGTATTACGGGTAAGCGATCGGATTCGCCCGCGCAAAAATGCCTGACGTTCGGCGCGGGCGTTCTCGCCGCGGCAAACGGTTTCCCCCGCGCTGCCGGCGACAAGGCTTCGGGCAGCGGCGCGCAGGCCGCGCTTTTCCCTCGGCACCTTTACTATACGGCAAAGATGTCACGATTTTTTCTCGGATTTGTCTTATTTTTGTAAAATCTGAAAAATCCGGCAAACGGCGGCTGCGGAAGAGAGGCCGCGGTGCGGGAGAAAGCGCGCGCTGCGGGCGCGCTTTACGGGGCGGACGGGCCGCCGCGTTCAGGATCGGGATCTTCGGCCGTCCCGACGTTTTCGGGCGATCCGGCCGCAGAGAAGGGAGCGGCCTCTTCCGCCGAAGACACGGGCGGATCGCTCTCCGCGGGCAGAAGGGCGCCGTCTGCCCCGGCAGGCAGAGCGGCTTCGGCCTGCCGGCGGAACCGCACCGCGACGAGGAAGAGGGCCAGCCCGATCAGGAACATGACCGCCAGCGCGCCGACGCCGAGATTTTCGCGGCCGGTGATGTCGGCAACCAGCGCGACGAGGAAGGTGCCCATGAAGGACGCTCCCTTGCCGAAAATGTCGTATACGCCGAAATATTCGCCCGTCTTTTCCTGCGGGATGATCTTGGCGTAGTAAGAGCGCGACATCGCCTGGATGGTGCCCTGGAAGAGGCCGACGCAGACGGCCAGGATCCAGAATTCGTAGATCGCATTCAGGAAAATGGCGTAGACGGTGATGCAGAAATAGGCGGAGATGCAAACGAGGATGAGGATCTCCGGCCGCACTTTGCGCGAGAGCATGCCCAGCAGGATGGCCGCGGGGAAGGCGACGACCTGCGTGACGAGCAGCGCCAGAAGCAGCATCGCGCTGTCGAGGCCGAGGTCTGTGCCGTAGGCGACGGCGAGGTCGATGATGGTATACACGCCGTCGATGAAGAAAAAGAAGGCGATGAGGAAGAACAGGATGTGCTTTTTCCGCCCGATCTCGCGGAAGGTGCCGCCCAGGCTGCGCAGCCCCGCGCGGACGGGGTGGCTGCCCGGCTCGACGAAGCGGGCCTGCCGGTAGCTTTTCCACAGCGGGAACGAACAGGCGACCCACCAGGCGGCGGTGAGCAGGAAAATGATGATCATCGCGGGCGCGAGGGACAAAACGCCGACCATGGACGGGTCATAGAGAACGTACACCACCACGCACAGGATAAACGGGAGGCAGCTGCCGATGTAGCCCCAGGCATAGCCGCGGGAAGAAACTTCGTCCATGCGGTCTTTCGTCGTGATGTCGCAGAGCATGGAATCGTACACGACGAGGCTGATCGAATAGGCGGATTTGGCGAGGACGAAGAGTGCCAGAAACCACACCCAGTGGCCGATGAACCCGAGGACGGCGCAGCCGAGGGCGCCGACGAGCAGCGCCGCCGAAAAGATCTTGCGGCGCATGCCGCGCAGATCGGACGCGGCGCCGAGCACAGGGCCGAGAAGGGCCACCACCGCCGTGGCGATGCTGGTGGCGTAACCGAGGTAGACGGTGGCGGAGGCCTCGCTGTCTCCGGCGATCAGCGAAAAGAAGATCGGGATCAGCGTGGAGACGAGCAGGGTGAACGCCGAGTTGCCGACGTCGTACCAGACCCACTTTTTTTCGAGGGAAGTCAGCTTAAACTTCATAGTGTTTTTCCTCTTCGACCCCGAGAACGGGGATATTCTGCCAGCCGGGCGCGGGGCCGAACGCGGCGTCGAACGCGGCGGGCAGCTCCCCTGCCTCGTCCAGCCAGGCGACGTATTCGCGCATGCGCTGCGCGCACTGCGGGAGCGCCTTTTCAAAAAGTTTTTCGAGGCGCAGGTCGCTGTCGGCACAGGCGGGCACGGGACGTTTGGCGATCATCATGCCGTGCATCTCGCGGTAATTGCCCGAAAAGCGCAGCACCAGGTTGACCAGGGCGCGTTTGGGCGCGTGCGGGGCGCGGAGCAGATCGTTGTAGAAGATCATCGAGCGCAGCGCCTTGGCGGCCTGCTTTTCGGTAACGCCGAAAAAGGGCGCGACGACGCGCGCGTTCGCTTCCGAAGGCACGATGTGCCGCGTCAGGCGGGCGGAGAGCGGGTCTTTCCCCTCCCGTTCGAGGAGGAAACGGTCAAATTCGCTTTCGATCACGGTATGGGGCACGCCCGAAAGGCGGATCTTGTTTTCGATGTAGCTGTGGCAGGCCGCGTCGAGAGAAAAATGGCACAAAAATCCGAAAAGATAGGCGCGGGCGCCGACGGGGTCGGCGCTTTCGGCCGCGACGCGGCGGGCCGGGACGAAAAAATCGCGCGCGGGCTTGCCGTGCATCGCAAAGCCGATGCGGTTGACCGCGTTCGTGCCCAGCGGCTTATAATAAAACAGAAGATCGGGGCCGTGCAGGCCGATATCGTACAGCTCGCGGCGGGCGAGCGCGGCCTCGGACACTTCGGCGGGGCAAAGCCCGAGCATTGTTTTCCCAAACAGATAATGCGCAAACGTAGACGGCATGTTCAGGGGTTCCTCCTGCGTTCCTTTTTTCCTGCAAGGAATATTATACCACAACGCGGCGCGCAAACGATGCGGAACGGTCCCACAAAATTGTAATATGTTTGTAATAAAAAAGCGAACGGGGCGGTCCGACAATCCGGACAGCCCCGTTCGCCTTACGGCCCGGGCGCGGGTTACTTTTTTTTGGAGGCAGCCGCGCCGCTTTCGGCGCCGCTTTCTCCGCTTTCCATCGAGGCGAGCTTTTCGTCGATGTACGCGTCGAGCTTTTCTTTGAATTCTTCCTGGCCGCGGCGGACGAGGGTGCGCGTTTTGTTGCTGTTGGCGACCCAGAGGGCGCCGAGCACCGTGCCGACCGCCAGGCCCGCGATAAATTTTTCCATACGATTTTCCTCCGTGCGGCGGCGCCGGAAGCGCCGCCTCTGTAAGAAGTATGCCCCGACGGCGCGGTTTTATGCGGCCGGGCCGCGGGACAGGGGCCGCAGGCGGAGCGCGGCGGCGGAAACGGCGACGTTCAGCGGGCTTCGGCGCGCGGCGCCGAAAGCATCGCCTTTTTCACGCGGGAGGCGCGGCGGAGAAGCTCGTTCTCTTCGGTGAGTTTGCGGATCGTCTCGCGCAGGCGTTCGTTTTCTTCGCGCAGGGAGAGGGCGAGGCGGTCGTACAGGGCGTTGATCTCGTTTTCGAGCCGGCGTTCCAAAAAGGAAGGCGAAGGGCGGGAGACGGGCGGGAGCGTCAGCCCGAGGCCCGCCGCCGCGGCCGAAATGCGCTCGGGCTGCTTTTTGAGCAGGTTGCGGTATTTGTTCTGGTAGCGCAGAGCCTTCTTTTCGTCGCCGCCGCAAACCGAACAGATGGCGCGGCGGACGGACGCGCCTTTGCTGCGCTCGGTGAGGATGCGGCTGAGCATCTCGTCCGTTTCGGCCTCGGTAAAGGGGCGGATGCGCGCCGCAGAGAGCCGGCGGCCGGCGAGAAGTTCTTGCGCGCGCGGATCCTGCGAGTGCAGGAGCTTATAGTAATAATTGCGCACGCTGCCGCTCGCGCGGCCGTGGGCGCGGCCGTAGCCGGCAAACAGCGACGTGAGCGTCTTGCCCGCATGTTTGCCCTCTTCGATCGTTCTGACCAGTTCCGCCGCTTCTTCGACGGCGTAACCGTTGATTTTTTCCATGGTCGCAGTACCTCCTTGTTCTGCGCCCGAGTATTGACATATATATATCGTTTTATACATATGGTATTGACGAAACGCAGACCCGGGCGGACGAAATCGCGCCCGGCCGCTTCCGCGGCCGCAGGCGCTGCCGGGCGCGCGGAAAAAAGCAGAAAACCGCGCGGCCGCGCGGGAGGAGACAACATGCGCATCCATTTTACGAGCGCGCTGCCGTGCGCGCTCAAGCTCGGCGGGGCGCCCGCCGGGTACTGCGGCGAAACGGAAAAATTCATCGACCTGCCGCCGGGGGAACGGCTGCTGGCCGAATTCATGCCCGCCGACGGGAACTTTCTGCCCCTCGCGTTCGTGCTCGACGACGCGTTTTTTGCGCGGCCGCCCGACTGCTGCGACGTGTACCGCTACGACTGCGGGGCGGACGTGCGCGCGGCGCGGTTCACCCCGCGCGACGCGGGCATCCGCCCGCGCGCGCAGGTGCGGGCGGGCGGCATCCTCGCGACCGTGTACGAGAGCGGCGGGGCGCAGATCGCCCTCGAACGGGGCGGGGCGTTCGAGCTGCATCCCCTGCCCCGCGCCGAAACCTACGAAGCGGGCGAAGAGCGCATCGGCGGCGAAACGTTCGTGCGCGTGACGGCGGCGGGGCCGCGGGGCAGGACGCTGTGCCTTTACGGCGAAGACCTGGCCTGCGCGCTGTGCGAAGAGGCGGATTCGTACACGGCGGGCGACACGCTGGAAACGGTGAAGACGCGGGCGGACATCGCGGGGCATACCGTGCGGCGCGTGTACCGCGCCGAGGGGAAAACGCTGGCCCTGCTAAGCCGCACCGCCCTGCCGCGCGCGGGATTCGACGCGGCGAAACTGAACGAAAAACTGCTGCCGTTCGCCTTTTTTCAGGCGATCGCGGCGGGCGCGGACCCGGCGCCCTACCTGGCCGAACGGCTGCGGGGGCGCAGCGCGATGCTGGCGGAGTACCTCGGCGATTTTGAGGACGTGGCGGTGCCCAAAGAGGTCTTTTACCTCGCGCACGGGCCGGTCAACGCCGCGGGGCTGGTGTACCGGCGGGCGCCGAACCTGTTCGACGTGCGCTTTTTTCTGGCGGACTGCGCGGAGGGAAAGGTGCAGAACGTGCGGCCCGTTCCGTGATCCGGGACCGGAAAACGGCCGGTACGGGACCGCCGCACGAAATTTCCGCCCGGGGGCGGGAAAAAGTTGACCCGGACCCGGCACATACTGTATACTGAACACGACGGAGGTACAAACGATGCCTTATTTATTCGGCAATATTTATCTGACATACCTGGTTTCGGGACTCATCCTGCTGGTATGCATCGTGATCTCGGCCTGGGCGAGCGCGAAGGTGCACACCACCTACCGCAAATACAGCCGGATGCGCACCTCGACCGACTGGACGGCCAGCGACGCGGCGCGCATGCTGTTGGAGCGCGGCGGCGCGACGGAGATCGGCGTGGCGCGCGGCAAGGGGCGGCTGACCGATAACTTCAATCCGCGCACGCTGACCGTTTCCCTTTCGGAAAGCACGTACGACTCGACTTCCGTCGCGGCGGTGGCCGTGGCGGCGCACGAAGTCGGGCACGTGATGCAGCGCAAGGACGATTATTTTCTGTACCGGCTGCGCGGGATCCTCGTACCCGTGACCAACATCGGCACCATGCTGGCCCTGCCGCTGGTCGTGGTCGGGATCATCCTCGAATGGGTGCTGGCCACCGCGGAGGTGGGGAACATCATCGTGTTCGTCGGGGTGTGCCTGTACGGGCTTTCTACCCTGTTCACCCTCGTGACCCTGCCCGTGGAGCTGAACGCTTCCCGCAGGGCCAAAGCGATGCTCGCCGAGACGGGCGTGCTCGTCACCAAAGAAGAACGGCGGGCGGCCTCGAAGGTGCTTTCGGCCGCGGCGATGACGTACTTCGCCTCGCTGCTGGTATCGCTGCTGTATTTCCTGCGGTTTTTGCTGTATGTGCTGGCGTTTTCGCGCCGGGACAAGTGACCGCAGAGGACGATACAAGCCGCCGCCGCGCGGCGGCGTTCCTCTTCCCGAACGAAAACGGGGCCCGCGCAGATCGCGC
>CALVHP010000140.1 GCA_944328405.1 uncultured Clostridia bacterium | reverse complement strand
TACGCGGGGTCGGACGGGTGCAGTTCTTTGAAGTCCTTCTCGCGGCCGTGCGTCTTGTAGTATTCGCGCGTCTTTTCGTCCGTTTCCCAGATCGAAGAGAGGCAGGCCGTCTCCGTCGTCATCACGTCGATGCCGTTGCGGTAATCCATGGAGAGGTTTTTGATGCCTGGCCCGACAAATTCGAGGATCTTGTTCTTCACGAAGCCGTTTTTGAACACGGCGCCGCACAGGGCGATGGCGACGTCCTGCGGGCCGACGCCCTTTTTCAGGTTGCCGCGCAGATACACAGCGACGACCTCGGGGCGGGAAATATCGTACGTTTTGTTGAGGATCTGTTTGACCAGTTCGGGGCCGCCCTCGCCGACGGCGAGCGTGCCCAGCGCGCCGTAGCGGGTGTGCGAGTCGCTGCCCAGGATCATGCGGCCGACTTTGGCTTCGACCTCGCGCATGTACTGGTGGATGACCGCCAGGTGCGGCGGAACGAAATCGGCGCCGTATTTTTTGGCCGCGGAAAGGCCGAACACGTGGTCGTCTTCGTTAATGGTGCCCCCCACCGCGCACAGAGAGTTGTGGCAGTTGGTCAGCACGTACGGGAGCGGGAACTCTTTCAGGCCGCTTGCCTTCGCCGTCTGGATGATGCCGACGTACGTGATGTCGTGCGAGGTGATCGCATCGAACTGCAGCTGCAGGTTCTGTTCGTCGCCGCGGTTGTGCGCGCGCAGGATCCCGTAGGCCATCGTGCCTTTGCGGGCCTTCTCTCTCTGCTCGGACGTGAGGAACGCCCTGTTTTCTTTGACGAGCGCGCCGTTCATATAATAACAGCCGCCGCGTATGAGTTTGATCATCCTTGCTCTCCTCGGTCAGTTTTTCGATATGTACTATTATATAGCCGCGCGGGCCGTTTGTCAAACAAACATCGGAAAAAAGCGCCCGGACGGCCGCCGGAAACAGAAAACGCCGCGGCAAAGGCGGCGTTTTGGCGCAGATCTGCTTTTTACGAATCGCGGCCGCTGCGGTTTTTGACGCGCAGGCGCGCGAACGCGCGCGCTAAGGCGGCCTGGTTGAGTTTGAATTCGGCGGCGCTGCGGTTGCGGCGGAGCTGCTCTTCGGCGCGCTCCTTCGCTTCGGCGGCGCGGCGCTCGTTGATGTCTTCCGGCCATTCGACGGCCTGGGCGAAGGCGATCGTTTCGTCGGGGCGGACTTCGATGAACCCCTCGCTCATGAACGCCTCGCGCGTGACGCCGTCCGCCGTGATGCGGATGGTGCCCGGCTCGGTGGCGAACACCATGGGCTGGTGCCCCGCCATGATCGTGCAGGCTCCGCCCAGCGAAGGGATGTTGACGCTCTCCACTTCGCCGCGGTAAAAGGTCTTTTCGGGCGTGATGATCTCCAGGAAAAATCCGCTCATACCCCTGCCCTCCGGTCAGGCCTCCGGCCGCATGGTCTTTGCCTTGGCTTTGGCCTCGTCGATGTCGCCCACGTTGAAGAAGGCGTTTTCGGGAAGGTGATCGACCTCGCCCGAAAGGATGGTCTTGAAACTTTCGATGGTCGCCTGCAGCGGGACGTAGCGACCTTCCAGCCCCGTGAAGATCTTGGACACAGCGAAGGGCTGCGACATGAACTTCTGGATCTTGCGCGCACGGTACACCATGCTCTTATCCTCTTCGGAAAGTTCGTCCATGCCGAGGATGGCGATGATGTCCTGCAGTTCTTTGTAGCGCTGCAGCGCCGCGATGACGCGGTTGGCCACGTCGTAATGCTCGCGCCCCACGATCTGCGGGTCGAGGATGCGCGACGTGGATTCGAGCGGGTCGACCGCGGGATAGATGCCCATTTCCACGACTTTGCGCGAAAGGACGGTGGTCGCGTCAAGGTGGGAGAAGATGGCCGCCGGCGCGGGGTCGGTGATGTCGTCCGCGGGGACGTACACGGCCTGGATGGACGTGATCGAGCCCTTGCGCGTGCTGGCGATGCGCTCTTCCAGAAGCCCCATTTCGGTCGCGAGCGTGGGCTGGTAGCCTACGGCCGAAGGCATGCGGCCGAGGAGCGCCGAAGTTTCGCTGCCCGCCTGGATGTAGCGGTAGATGTTGTCGATGAACAGAAGAACGTCCTGCCGGTTCACGTCGCGGAAATATTCGGCGATGGTCAGCCCCGTGAAAGCGGCGCGCATACGGCTCCCGGGCGGCTCGCTCATCTGGCCGTAGACGAGGGCCGTGTTGGAGATGACGCCCGATTCTTCCATGTCGGAGATCATGTCGTACCCTTCGCGGGAGCGTTCGCCCACGCCCGTGAAGATGGAATAGCCGCCGTGCTCTTTGGAGATGTTGTGCATCAGCTCCATGATGAGCACCGTTTTGCCGACGCCGGCGCCGCCGAACAGGCCGATCTTGCCGCCCTTGCTGTACGGCGCGATGAGGTCGATGACCTTGATGCCCGTTTCAAAGATCTCCGTCGAGGCGCTCTGCTCGTAAAACGCGGGCGGTTTGCGGTGGATGTTCCAGCGCTCCGCCGTCTTGACATCGCCCTTTTTGTCGATGGGCTCGCCGAGCACGTTGAGCACGCGGCCGAGCACGCCTTCGCCGACGGGGACCGTGATCTGCGCGCCCGTATCGACGACGTCCGTGCCGCGCGCGAGGCCTTCCGTAGCCGTCAGCGCGATGCAGCGGACGACGCCCCTGCCGACGTGCGAAAGAACTTCGAACACGCCGCCTCCGCCGCTGACTTCAAGTTTCTGGTAGACCGGCGGCATGCTGCCCGCCTCGAACGTGACGTCGACGACGGGGCCGATGATCTGTGTGATTTTACCATGATTTCCCATGACGGTTTGCCTTTTGATGAAGTGAGTTTTCGGAGAAGAATTTGCCCGACGTGAGGTCGAGGAGTTCGGACGTGATCGCACTCTGGCGGAGACGGTTGTACTCGAGACTGAGCGTGTCGAGCATCTTTTCCGCATTGTGGTTGGCGTTGGACATCGCGATCATGCGGGCCGCGTGCTCGCTCGCCGACGAGTGGATCAGCGCCGAATAGATCATGCCGACCAGGTATTGCGGCACGAGCACGTCGAGCACTTCCTTGGGCGAGGGATCGTAGCAGATATCGCCCGTGTACGTCGACTTGACCTCGACGTCGATGTCCTTCTCTTCAATGGGAAGGAGTTTGACGATCTCGGGAACCTGCTCGGAGGTGGAACGCATGCGCGTGAAGACGATGTAGATCTCGTCCATCAGGTTGCGGTCGTACAGCTCGAGCAGGTCGCGCATGATGCCGCGCGCGTCGTGCAGCGTCGGGTTGGATACGGCGTGCGTAAACTCGAGGTCGACGGACTGCTGTTTGCTTTCAAAAAAGGCGCGCGCCATCTGCCCGATGGTGACGACGTAGTGCAGCGGGCGCGTCTGCATGTGCTTCCAGGCGAGGCCCAGCACGTTGTTGTTGAAGGCGCCGGCCAGCCCCTTGTCGCCCGCGATGACGACGTACGCCGTGCGGTCGTGCGGGCGGTGCTGAACATAGCGGTTGCGGATATCCGAACTGTGCCGCATGATATCCTTGAGGGTATAGCGCACCGAATCGAAATAGGCGGAGCTGAACGACTGTTTCGCCATGGATTTGCGCATCTTGGAGACGGAGATCAGCTCCATGGCTTTGGTGATCTGATGGGTATCCTGGATGCTCTTGATGCGGTGGCGGATCTCGGTGATGTCAGCCATCTTACTCCGCCTCCGGCGCGGCCGCGCCCGCCTCCTCTGCCGCCCCGACAGGCAGGTCGACATGCGGTTCCGCCCCGTCGTCGCCGATCGAACAGCTGACGTATTCGTCCGCCACGGCCAGGATCTTCTGCCGCAGTTCTTCGGAAACTTTTTTGTCCGGGTCGATCGCCTCGAAGACGTCCGCATGGTTGGCGCGCATATAATCGAGCAGGCCCGCGTTGTACGCCGTGACTTTTTTGGGCGGGATCTTGTCGATCAGGTCGCTTTCGGACACGAGCAGAAGCACGATCATGTCGCGCACCGAATAGTTGAGATATTGCGGCTGTTTGAGCGTGTCCGTCATCTTCACGCCGCGGCTGAGCGTTTTCTGCGTTTCCGCGTCGAGGTCGGAACCGAACTGCACGAAGATGGCCAGCTCGCGGTACTGCGCGAGGTTGACGCGCAGCTGGCCGGAGATCTGCCGGATCGCGGCGCGCTGCGCGCTGCCGCCCACGCGCGAGACGGACAGGCCGACGTTGACCGCCGGACGGACGCCGCTGTTGAACAGTTCGCTTTCGAGATAGATCTGACCGTCGGTGATGGAGATGACGTTGGTCGGGATGTACGCCGAAATGTCCCCTGCCAGCGTTTCGACGATGGGCAGCGCCGTGATGGAGCCGCCGCCAAGAGCCGGCGAAAGTTTGGCTGCACGCTCCAACAGGCGGGAATGCAGGTAGAACACGTCGCCCGGGTACGCCTCGCGGCCCGAAGGGCGTTTGAGCAGCAGGCTCATCGTGCGGTATGCCACCGCGTGTTTGGAAAGATCGTCGTAGACGATGAGGACGTCTTTCCCCTTATACATGAAATATTCGGCGAGAGCGCAGCCGCTGTACGGCGCGATGTACTGGAGCGGCACGGCATCGTCGGCCGTGGCGCAGACGACGCAGGTATACTCCATGGCGCCGGCGTTGCGCAGCGTCTGCAAGATCTTGGCCAGCGAAGAGGCTTTCTGCCCGATGGAGACGTAAATGCAGATGACGTCTTCGTTTTTCTGGTTCAGGATGGTATCCACGGCGATCGCCGTTTTGCCCGTCTGCCGGTCGCCGATGATCAGCTCGCGCTGGCCGCGGCCGATCGGGATCATGCTGTCGATGGCGAGGATGCCCGTCTGCAGCGGTTTGTTGACCTTGTCCCTGTCCATGATGGAGGGCGCGGGAAATTCGATGGGCCGGGTCTCTCCGGCGGCGATCTCTTCCATCCCGTCGAGCGCCTGCCCGAGGGGGTCGACCACGCGCCCCAAAAGCGCTTCGCCGACGCGCATGTGCACCGTTTCGCCCGTCGAGTAGACGAGGTCGCCGTAGCGGACCTCCTCGCTGCCCGAGAGCAGGACGGCACCCACGCTGCTTTCTTCCAAATTGAGCGCGAGGGCGCGGTAGCCGCCGTGCACTTCCAACAGCTCGTTGTACTTGACGTCGTGAAGCCCGGAAATGCGGATGACCCCGTCGCCCGAATAGACGATCTTGCCGCAGACGCGTTCGTCGATGCTGACGCGCGCCCTGGCGATCTTGTCGCGGATGTCGTTTCCGATTGCGTTTACATCTATCATAGTTTACCTGAATGGCGCGAATACACGCGCCGCCTGCCTGCCGATCAGACGGAACGGCGGACGGTTTCCAGCCGGGTGCGCACGGAACCGTCGTAGATCGTATCGCCGATCTGAATGATGACGCCGCCGAGGATGGCCGGGTCGATGGTATAGCGGATGTTGTTGCAGCCGCGGCTTTCGACAAATTCTGCGATCTTATGCAGCGTGTCCTCTTCCGCGCGCATGGCAAGCGTGACCTTTGCGGTCACTTTTTCACTGCTTTTCATGGCTGTTCCACTCCGCAAGGCTGTCCTCGATCAGTTTTTTGTTGTCTTCGGGGCTGATGCTCTTTTCGATCACCTTTTCCGCGACGAGAACGGACACGTCCGCGATCTGCCGCTCGATCTCTTTTTGCAGATTCCGCTTTTCCTCTCCGAGCGAGCGCTCGGTCTGTTCGATCATGTTTTTCGCCTGGTCGCGCGCGCGGGCGAGGATGTCGTCCGCCTTCTGGTTTGCCGCCCGAACGGCGTTTTCCTGAATGGAAGCGGCCTCTTTTTTCGCGTCGGAAAGGACCTTTTCGGTGCTTTCCTTCATCTGGCGGACCTCTTCGCTGAGCGCGGCGTTGTCCTTTTCGATCTTACGGACTTTTTCCTGCCGCTGCCGGATCATCTTTTTCACCGGCTTGAAGAGCAGAAAATACAGGCCGACCGTCAGGACGACGAGATTGAACAGATGGAGCACGATGCTCTGCCATTCGAGCCCGAGGGCGTCGAACGGATTTGCGAGCAGCTGCCTTCCGATCAAATCGATAACCATTTCTCACCTATTAAAAACCACAAACTCTCTCTTCTGCCGCACCGCCGCATCCCGCGGCCGCGGCTTTTTCAGGATACGAAAATCAAAAGAATGCTGACGAGCAGGCCGTAAATCGCCGTCGTTTCGGCAAAGGCGAGGCCGATCATGAGCATGGTGCGGATCTTACCGACCGCTTCGGGCTGGCGCGCCGTCGCCTCGACCGCCTTGCCGGTGGCGATGCCCATGCCGACGCCCGCGCCGATACCGGTCAGGGCTGCGATGCCTGCGCCGAGGAGAGCGCCGTCCGTCGCGAGAAAGTTCGCGATCATCGTGATCAAAAGTTCCATTGTGTTACCTCCGTGAACGGTTCAAAGTATAAAATGAAAGACTGAATTGGGGCGGAAGGCCGCTCAGACGGCCGCCTTTTCCGGCTTCGGGCGCTTTCGTCGGCCCTCTTTTTTCGGGATCTTTTCCGTCGCTTCCTGCACAAAGGTAAGCGTCAGCGAAGCGAACACGTACGACTGTATGAACGCATGGAAGAGCGTAAACAGCGGCGTGAGGATCGCGGGCAGGACAAGCGGAAGCCCGACGAACCAGATCCCTTCCACCAGGATATACACCATCTCCATGATGACCATGCCGCTGAGGATGCTGCCGAACAGGCGGAAGGTCATCGACACGGGCACGGCCAGATCGGATACGATGTTGATGGGGTTGAGGTAATGCTTGAACCGGCGCGCCTTGTTCGACGCAAAGCCGAGCGTATGGATAAAGAGAAACGTACAGAGCGCCAGCGCCAGGCAGGCGCCGAGGTCGGCGATCGCCGGGCGCAGGCCGAACATCTCGATCAGCACCCCGCAGCAGATATAGGCGGCCGCGCCCAGCGTGTACGGCCCCATGATGCCGCTGTACCGTTCGGTCATTTCGTCGGCGCTCTTATCGAAAAAGCTCACCAGCCATTCCAAAAACATCTGGACGGGCGACGGCGTCGTCTTCCATTTGCGGATGACGGTCAGGCGCAGGATCAGCGCCACAAGCAGCAGCGCCACGACCACGATAAAGCCGGAAAACACGCTGTCGTTGACGACGAACCAGCCCGCTTCGATGACGTGGTTTTCGGTATCGGGAAAGATCTCGTCGCGCAGGCCGCTGAAATCGATCGCCAGCAGCTGCGCGGATAAATTCGGCATGCCGCTCAAACCTCCTCTCTCAAAAGTCACAGCCATTCTACACCTTTTATTGTTTTTTTTCAAGCAAATCGCCATGCGCGAATTATAAAAAAAACGAATACCCGTGCGAAGTAAAACTTTTCCTTTTCCGCCGCGGAGACAGAAAACGGCGCACGTACCGCGCATTCGGCGACCCGATCGCACGCGGCCGCGCGCCCCGCACGGCTGCGTCCCGCGGGCTTCGGGCAAAAATTGCCGCAGACCGCTCCCCTGCCCTTGCTTTTTTGCGCGCGATATGGTACAATCGCTGCAAAGGAGGGCTTTGCGATGGCCGAAATCAAGACCTATAAATTCCGCTTTTCCAAACCCGTGTTCATCCTCGCCTGCGTGGCGATCCTGCTCGCCGTCGGCGCGGCCGTCTTTGCCGTATACCGCATCAGCCTGTACGGCTTTGCCACCGTCACGCTCGGCATCCAGCACTGCCTGCTGCTTCTGTTTGCGGCGCTCGCCTTCGTGGTCATCCTTTCCCTGCTCATCCGTTCGGTGTACAAGATCACGGACACGCACATCGTGCTCTGGTTCGGGATCATCAAATCGACTTACGCGATCGCGGACATCGAATCGGTCCATCTGTTCACCAAGACGAACAAGCTCGTGCTTTATTTCAAAGACGGGAAATACACCGTCGTGGTCGTCAAACCCGAATGGTACAACGAGTTTGTCAAAGAGATCATCGCGCGCAACGACAAGATCCGCTACGACGTTTCCACTTCGGAAAAAGAGGACGAATAAATCACACGCCATACGAAGCGGCGCCGCACCTTTTCGGGTGCGGCGCCGCTTTTCTGCGTTCTGATTTTGTTTGCGAGGATCAAGTCCGGTCATTTCGTGCCGAACAGGCGGTCGCCCGCATCGCCCAGCCCCGGCAGGATGTAACCGTTTTCGTTGAGTTCGCGGTCGAGCGTGGAGACATACACGCGCACGTCCGGATGTTCGCGCGCGACGCGCTCGATGCCTTCGGGCGCGGCGATGATGGACATCATGCGGATGTTTTTGCAGCCGCGCTTTTTCAGCGCCGCGAGGGCGTCGCACGCCGAGCCGCCCGTGGCGAGCATGGGATCGACGAGGATCACCGTCTTGTTTTCGATGCCGTCGGGCAGTTTGCAGTAATATTCCTGCGGTTCGAGCGTCTCTTCGTTGCGGTACATGCCGATGTGGCCGACGCGCGCCGTAGGGAACACCTTGTGCACGCCGTTGACCATCCCCAGGCCGGCGCGCAGGATGGGCACGATGGCCACGCTCTCTTCGGGGATGCGGTACTGGATGGTCTTTTCCAGCGGCGTTTCCACTTCGACGGGAACGAGCTGCACGTCGTCCATGCTGACGTAGGTCATGATCTGTGTGATCTCTTCCACCAGTTCGCGGAATTCTTTCATGCCCGTGTTTTTGTCGCGCAGGATGGAGATCTTGTGCTTGATGAGCGGATGATCGTAGACAAAGACGTTAGGATATTTTTCCATCGTTCCCCTCCCCGGCCGCACCGGACTCGGCGTCCGGAGCCGTCTGTTTTTCCGCGGCATCGGCCTCTTTGCCCGAAGCCGATGCGTCTTCCGACGCGCCTTCGCCGGCGGGCGCCGCGTCGGCAACGACATTTTCGGCGGCTTCCGTTTCCGGCGCCGCGCCTTCCGTGCGGTTCTTCCGCCCGACGCGGACCAACAGGTTGGTAAGGATGCCGAGGATCAGCGCGCAGGCGATAGCGGTGAGCGTGACTTTCCCGAACGAAAGAGCCATGCCGCCCACGCCCGGGATGAGCACGGCGGCGACGGTGAACAGGTTCGCGTTGTCTTCCAGGTCGACCTTCTGGATCATTTTCAGACCGCTGACGGCGATAAACCCGTACAGCGCGATGCACACGCCGCCCATGACGCAGGACGGGATGCTGGCAAGGAAGGTGATGAAGGGCGCGATGAAGGCGCAGACGATGGCCATCAGCGACGTCACGAAGATGGTGATGACCGAAGCGTTGCCCGAGATGGCCACGCAGCCGATGGATTCGCCATAGGTCGTGTTCGGGCAGCCGCCGAAGAACGCGCCGACCATGGACCCGACGCCGTCGCCCAGCAACGTGCGCGACAGGCCCGGATCGGTCAGCAGATCGGTTTCGATGATCGAAGAGATGTTCTTATGGTCTGCCAGGTGTTCCGCAAACACGACGAACGCGACGGGGATATAGGCGACGGCGATCGTACCGATGTACGCGCCGATGCTGCTGCCTTCCGCCGTATAACCGCCCGAAAAGGCTTCGATGAAGGTGAAATCGGGGACCCATTCCATCGACTGGAAAATCGTGAAGTCGATGATCCGCATCGCTTCGGCGCCGGGGATGTAGCTGAACGCCGTGAAGATCGCGGCGACCGCATAGCCGGCGAGGATGCCGATGATAAACGGGATCATTTTCAGCATCTTTTTGCCGTACACCGAACAGATGACGGTGACGGCGAGCGTGACGAGCGCACAGACGAGGCAGAGGCCGGAATTGACGCCCATGACGTAACTGCTCGTACCGCTGTCGTAGACGGCGTCGAAGACGCCCGAGGTGAGCACGTTCTGGATCGCGCTGCCGGAGAGGGAAAGGCCGATGAGCGCGACCGTCGGCCCGATGACCGCGGCGGGCATGATCTTGTCGATCCATTTTACCCCCGCAAATTTGACGATGACCGCGATCACGACGTACACGAGCCCTGCGAACACGGCGCCGATGAGAAGGCCGAGATAGCCGAGCGAGGCGGAAACGCCGCCCGCGAACGCCGCGCACATCGATCCGATGAAGGCGAAAGAACTGCCCAGAAATACCGGGCTTTTGAATTTGGTAAAGAGCTGGTAGATCAGAGTCCCCGCGCCCGCGCCGAAGAGCGCGGCGGAAATGGAAAGATCGCTGCCCGTGGTGCTGTTGACCACGATGGGCACGGTGATGGTCGCCGCGAGGATGGCGAGCAACTGTTGCAGGGCAAACAGGATCAGCCGCCCCGGAGCGGGCCTGTCTTTGACGCCGTAGATCAGCTTCATTTGTAGAACACCTCTGTCTGTTTTTTGCCTTCCCCCTCTTGCAGACGGAAAACACATTGACTCAGTATAGCATTTTCCGACGATAAAAGCAAGGATATGTGAACGTATCGTGAAAAGATTCACACAAAAAAAGAGCGGCGACAGAAAAGCGCAAAGCGGGGGGCAGACCGCCGTACGGCAGTCCGCCCCCCGCTTGTTGCTGCTGTTTCGTATTTTCTCTCTCCCGCTCCCGCCGGACCCCCGGCGTTACAGCGCGCCCACGACCCTGTGCGGGACATAAAATTCGTCGATGGCGGCGATATCTTCTTCCGCAAGTTTCAGATCGAGCGCCCCCACGGCGTCGTCGAGATACTTTGCTTTGGTCGCGCCGACGATCGGGGACGCGATCCCCTTGGCAAAGTGCCAGGCAAAGGTGACGCGCGTCATCGTGGTGCCGTATTTCTGCGCGATTTCGCGGATCCTCGCGGCGATCTTCTGATCCTCTTGTTCCGTGGAATCGTATTTGCCCCGCGCGACGGCGTCCGTACGGCTGCGGAGAGTATCCGCCGCCCAGTCCGGGCGGGCGGCCCGTCCGGCGGCCAGCGGTCTGTACGGCGTGAGCGCCACGTTCATCTGCCGGCAGACGGGAATGAGTTCGCGCTCGTCTTCGCGGTAGAAGGGATTGTAGTGGTTCTGCATGGACACGAAGGGCGTCCAGCCGTTGTCGCGGGCGACGAGCTGCAGATTGTAAAACTGGTAGCCGTACATCGCCGAAGCGCCCAGCGCGCGCACCTTCCCCGCCCGGACGAGGCCGTGCAGCGCTTCCATCGTTTCTTCCATCGGCGTGGAGGCGTCGAAACGGTGGATAATGTACAGATCGA
This sequence comes from uncultured Clostridia bacterium, assembly GCA_944328405.1. Taxonomy (GTDB): domain Bacteria; phylum Bacillota; class Clostridia; order Christensenellales; family Borkfalkiaceae; genus Borkfalkia. Next base: position 1,244 of record CALVHP010000140.1, on the reverse strand, counting down.
GATAATCGGTCCCCAGCCGCCGGAGCGTTCCGTCGATCTCGCGGCCGATGGCTGCCCCGGAAAGGTGCCCCTCGTTAAAGTACACCTTGGAGGCCAAAACGACCCGATCGCGCGCGGCATTGTTTCTGATCGCCCGGCCGAGGTATTCTTCGCTCGTGCCGGCAGAATAACAGTTGGCCGTATCGAAAAAGTTGATCCCGAGGTCGAGCGCGTGGCGGATGACCGCCTCGCTCTCCTGCGGATCCAGCGTCCAGGCGTGCATTTTGCTGGCGGGGTCGCCGAAGCTCATGCAGCCGAGGCAGAAGCGGGACACCCTGATCCCGCTGTTCCCGAGAGTCGTGTATTCCATAAAATGTTTCTCCTTACTCTGTGCGTGTACCGCGCGCCACCGCCGCGGAAGGCGGTTCCTCGCCGCGGATTTTGGCCTGATAACAGTATACTCTGATCGGGGCGCAAAGTAAAATGCTTATTCCGGATCCGCGCCATAGCTGAAAAGCATGACCCGGCGAAAACAAAACGGCGTTCGCGGCTCCTTCCGGACGCCGGCCTGTTTCCTCTGCATGCCGCCGGCCGGACGGCTCCGTTTATTCTTCTTTGGCGGGGCGGACGGTGAGTTCGGATACGTCCACCTCTTCCGGCTGTGAAAGCGCATACAAAACGGCGTTCGCGATCGCGGAAGGAGCGAGCCCGACGTTCTCGTAAAACGCTTCCACCGCCCCGCATCAGATCACGCCGAGCTCGCCCAGCCAATCTCTTACATCATTTTCAGATGCGCTCGAACGGAAGCGGTGCCCGGTGAGCCAATTGCCTTCGCCCGCAAGATCTGCGAGCAGCCTGCCGCTTTCTCCGAGGCCGGAGCTTGACGAAGTACAGAAAGGAATGACCGTTTTCCCTGTGAAATCGTTCGCTTCCGCAAACCCGTTCACCGGCCACGCCGCGATCCCCCACCAGATCGGATAGCCAATAAATACCGTCTCATAGTTTTCCCAGTTTTCGGGAGTTGACGAAACGAGTTCGATGTCTCGCAAGTTCTCGTTTTCATACTCCCGCACCACGCGGCTGTTTTCGTCTGTCCAGCGGAGATCCTCCGCGGTATACGGATCAACGGGAGTAAGTTCAAACAAATCCCCGCCCGTCGCCCGGGCGATATAACCCGCAACCGTCTCCGTGTGCCCCTGCGCCGAAAAATAGACGATCAAAATATTGCTGTCCGTATCCGGCGCACCGGGGGTATCGGGAGTTTC
>CALVHP010000139.1 GCA_944328405.1 uncultured Clostridia bacterium | reverse complement strand
GTCGTCGGTGACGACCGCGACGGGCGTTGCCGCCAGATTTTCTTCCGCGGCGAGGGCGATGAAGGCGTCTTTGTCCTTTTCGGCAACGACGACCGCCATGCGTTCCTGCGATTCGGAAATGGCCAGTTCCGTGCCCGAAAGCCCTTCGTATTTGAGGGGCACCTTGTCGAGGTCGATGACGAGGCCGTCCGCCAGTTCGCCGATGGCGACCGAAACGCCGCCCGCGCCGAAGTCGTTGCATTTTTTGATCAGGCGCGTCGCGTTCCCGTTGAGGAAGAGGCGCTGCAGCTTGCGCTCGGTGAGCGGGTTGCCCTTCTGCACCTCGGCGCCGCAGGTCTCGACGGAGTGCGCGTCGTGCGCCTTGGAAGAACCCGTCGCGCCGCCGCAGCCGTCGCGGCCCGTTTCGCCGCCCAGCAGGATGATCACGTCCCCCGCCTGCGGTTTTGCGCGGCTGACCATGTCGCGCCGCGCGCCGCCGACGACGAAGCCCGTTTCGAGGCGCTTGGCCTTATAGCCGGGATGATACACCTCGTCGACGATGCCCGTCGCCAGGCCGATCTGGTTTCCGTAGGAAGAAAAGCCCGCCGCGGCCGTCTTGGTGATGACGCGCTGCGGAAGTTTGCCGGGAAGCGTATCCTGCAGTTTTTCGCGCGGGTCGGCGCTGCCCGTCACGCGCATGGCCTGGTAAACGTACGTACGGCCGGAAAGCGGGTCGCGGATGGCGCCGCCGAGGCAGGTCGCCGCGCCGCCGAACGGCTCGATCTCCGTCGGGTGGTTGTGCGTCTCGTTCTTGAACATGACGAGATACTTTTCCGTCTTCCCGTCAATCTCGGCGTCGATGCAGATGGAGCAGGCGTTGATCTCGTCGGAAACGTCGAGGTTGTCCAGCCGGCCTTCCTTTTTCAGCTTTTTGACGGCGATGGTCGCAATGTCCATCAGGCAGGGATATTTATCGGCGCGCGCGGCGTTGAACTCGGCAAAAAGATCCCGATACAGCGCGTACGCCCTGGCGATGTGCGGGTTGTCCGAATCGATGCTCACGTTCCGGATCTCGGTCGCGAACGTCGTGTGGCGGCAGTGGTCCGACCAGTACGTGTCGATGACCTTGATCTCCGTTTCGGTCGGGTTGCGGCCCTCTTTGCGGAAATAATCGCGCACGAAGGCGAGATCTTCCACGCTCATGGCGAACCCGTTCCGTTTATGGAAGGCGGCGATCTCCTCGTCGGACATCGCGGTAAAGCCGGCGACCTCTTTCACGTCCTGCGTCTGCATGCGGGCGCGGGCGAGCGTTTGCGGCTTTTCGAGCGAAACTTCGGAACTTTCGACGGGGTTGATGAGGTGCTTTTTGACGCGGGCGAGCTGTTCATCCGTCACGCCCTTGACGGCGATCACGCGCGCGCATTTGATGAGCGGGCGGTTTTTCTGCGTGAGGAGCTGCACGCACTGCGCGGCGCTGTCGGCGCGCTGGTCGTACTGTCCGTCCAAAAAGGCGATCGCAAACACCCGGTACCCGTCCAATGCGGGCAGCTCTTCGCGGAACACGTTGTCCACGGGCGGCTCGGAAAAGACGTTGACGATCGCGCCCTCGAGCGCTGCTTCGCTGAGCCCTTCCGCGTCGTAGCGGATGATCTCGCGCACGTCTTCGGCAAAGATGCCGAGCTGGTTTTCAAGATCGTCGCGGATCTTTTTCGCCTGCAGATTGTCCTTTTTTTCGACGTATACCCTGTAAATCATGATTCAACCCTTTGCATTGTATTTGATGCCGATGTCGGTGCGAAACTGCTTGCCCTCGAACTGGATTTTTTCCGCCGCGGCATACGCTTTGGCGCGCGCCTCGGCCACCGTTCTGCCCTTGGCGCAGACGTTGAGAACGCGCCCTCCGGCGGTGACGAGTTTGCCGTCTTTGCGCGCGGTGCCGGCATGGTAGACGAACGCGTCGGGGCCGAGGTCGCCGATCGCGATCTCCTTCCCCTTTTCATAATGCTGCGGATACCCGCCGCTCGCCAACACGACGCACACGCAGGCGCCCTCTTCCCATTCGACGTTCACCTCCGAAAGGCGGCCGTCGGTCACGGCCTGGAAAATTTCCATCAGGTCGGTTCTGAGCATGGGCAGAACGACCTGCGTTTCGGGATCGCCGAAGCGGGAATTGTATTCGACGACCTTCATCCCCTCTTTGGTGCGCATCAGGCCGAAATACAGTACCCCTTTGAAGGGGCGTCCCTCGGCGTTCATCGCGGCCACGGTGGGGAGCATGATCTTGTTCATGACCTCGTCCGCGATATCCTTCGTATAAAACGGACAGGGCGTGAAGGTGCCCATGCCGCCGGTGTTCAGCCCCCTGTCTCCGTCCAGCGCGCGCTTGTGGTCGCAACTGGGGATCATGGGCACGATGGTCTTGCCGTCGGTAAACGCCAGCACGGAGACCTCTTCTCCGGGGGTGAATTCTTTGCCGGTCAGGAACTCTTCGACGACGACGCGGCTGCCCGCGGCGCCGAACGCCTTGTCGAGCATGATCTGTTTCAGCCCCGCTTCGGCGTCGGCAAGCGTCTCGCAGATGAGCACGCCCTTGCCCAAAGCCAGGCCGTCCGCCTTGAGCACGACGGGGAATTTGCCGCCCCGCACATAGGCAAGCGCCTTTTCGTAATCGTCGAACACCTCGTACGCGGCGGTGGGGATGCCGTATTTTTTCATCAACTGCTTGGCGAAGCTCTTGCTCGCCTCGATCTGGGCGGCGGCCTTGTTCGGCCCGAAGCAGCGCACCCCGCGCGCCTCGAGCGCGTCGACCAATCCCGCCGCGAGCGGGTCGTCCGGGGTGACAACGACGTATCCGACGTCTTTATGCGCGGCCACCCAGTCGCAGACGGCGGCGCTGTTCATGAAATCGACGTCGACGCACTCGGCAAGTTCGGCGATGCCGGCGTTGCCCTTCATGCAATAAATTTTGCCGACGAGCGGGCTTTTGGCAAGCGCGGCGACGACGGCGTGTTCGCGGCCGCCTCCGCCGATGACTAAAACATTCATACAAACCTCATAACAGGCCCCATGCCGCTGTTTTACGGCATTTATGCCTGGCATACTACTTTGTAAAAACCTTTTGATTCCGCAAAAACTCAGTGATGGAACAGGCGCATGCCCGTGAACGCCATCACCATATTGTATTTGTCGCACGCCTCGATGACGAGGTCGTCGCGCACGGAGCCGCCGGGCTGAGCAATGTAGGAAACGCCGCTCTTTTTGGCGCGCTCGATGTTGTCGGAGAACGGGAAGAACGCGTCGCTGCCCAGAGAGACGCCCGTGATTTTGGAAAGGTACGCCCTCTGCTCCTCCTTGGCGAACGGTTCGGGGCGGACTGCGAAATACTGCTGCCACACATCGTCGCCCAGCACGTCTTCGCACTCGTCGGAAAGATAGATGTCGATGATATTGTTTTTGTCGGGGCGGCCGATTCCCTCGGCAAACTGCAGGCCGAGCACCTTGTCGCTCTGGCGCAGATGCCACAGATCCGCCTTGGTGCCGGCAAGGCGCGTGCAGTGGATGCGCGACTGCTGCCCCGCCCCCACGCCGATCGCCTGGCCGTCCGCCGCAAAGCATACGGAATTGGACTGCGTGTATTTGAGGGTGATGAGCGCGATGATCAGATCCGCTTTCGCCTCTTCCGGCAAGTTCTTATTTTTGGTGACGATGTTTTTCAAGAGGCCGGCGTCGATCTTAAACTCGTTGCGGCCCTGCTCGAAGGTGACGCCGAACACCTGCTTATGTTCGACGGGGTCGGGCCGATAGTCGGGATCGATCTTCACGATATTATAGCCGCCCTTGCGTTTGGCTTTGAGGATCTCCAGCGCCTTGGGCGAATAGGAGGGCGCGATGATGCCGTCGGAAACTTCGCGGGCGATGATTTTCGCCGTCACCTCGTCGCACTCGTCGGAGAGAGCGATCCAGTCTCCGAACGAAGACATGCGGTCGGTGCCGCGGGCGCGGGCGTAAGCGCAGGCGAGCGGCGAATCGTCCAACCCCTCGATGTCGTCCACAAAGCAGGACTTTTTCAGCCGGTCGGAAAGTTTTTTGCCGATCGCCGCCGAAGTCGGGCTGACGTGTTTGAACGAGGTCGCCGCGACCTGCCCCACATTTTCTTTGATCTCTTTGACGAGCTGCCAGCTGTTGAACGCGTCCAGAAAGTTGATGTAGCCGGGCCTGCCGTTCAGGATCTCGATAGGAAGGTCGGAACCGTCCGCCATGAAGATTTTCGCGGGCTTCTGGTTGGGGTTGCACCCGTATTTGAGTTCAAATTCTTTCATCGCCGTATCTCCTTATCGATTTTTATTGTACAGAACGCTCTCCGCCGCGCCCGACGCGAGGTCGGTATAGCGGACATAGAGAGAGATCTTGTTCGACTCGTTCAGGTTGTTCCAGAGCGTTTCGGCAAACGCGTGCATGTCGTCGGGGATCTGCACGCGCTCGGGTTCGCCTGTGAACGTGGGGATCGGGTTCCCGTCGCAGTTGTAGGTGTGGATGAAGTGCCCCAGCCCCGCCAGCGGCGCATACGCGAAGGTGTAGCGGTTGCAGGCGCTCCCCTGCTCGTCCGCGCTCTTGAGGATGCTCATCTTATAGGTAAAGCCGCCGTTTGCAAAGTCAAGCACGGCGCTGATGCGCGGGGTAAAATTGGGCGCGTCCGGTTCGAAACAGCGCGTTTCCAGCGCCTGTTCGAACGTCTTGCCCTGCGCCAGAAAATCGCAGACGGTGTCCGTCTGGTCGCCGTTGGTGACGACGACGCTGCTGCCGGCGCGGCGCACGGGCGAATAGATGATGAGCGACGGGTCTTCGACCTTGCTCGCATCGAAGGGATAGATGGTGACTTCGCCGTCCTTTTCCACAAAGACGCGGTTGCGGCTGTTCTCGCTGCGGCCCATGATAAAATAGGCAAACACGGCCTTGGTGCCGTCCTTGCTCTTGCCGACGACGATGCCGCGCCCGACGTAGCTGTTGTCTTTGATGAGTTCGCCGATATCCGAAACGGAATAGATGTTCATTTGGTTTTGCCCCCGCTTACTGAAATTGGATTGTATATGCCCTGCCGCGCGGGGCGTGCCCGGCGGCCGGCAAAACGCCTGAACGGCATTCAGGCGGTCATGGCAGGATCGTGACCTTTCTGCCCGTCTTGACGATCCTGCCCGTGGTGAGAAGGCGCACCGCTTCGGGAAGGGCCTTGTGCTCTTCTTCGAGGATGCGAGCCTGCAGGCTTTCGGGCGTGTCGTCGTCTCTGACCTCGACGGCGCGCTGCAGGATGATCGCGCCGCTGTCGTAATGCTCGTCGACAAAGTGGACGGTCAGGCCGGAGATCTTGACGCCGTACTCGATCGCGGCGCGGTGTACGTTCAGCCCGTAATTGCCCTTGCCGCAGAAACTGGGGATGAGCGACGGATGGATGTTGATGATCCGGTCCGGAAAGGCGCGCACGAAATTTTCGGGGATCATGGAAAGATACCCCGCCAGCACCACGTAGTCGACGCCGCGGGCGCGGAGCAGGCCGACGATGTCTTCAAACATTTCCTCGACGGACGGATACTCCTTTTTGCTGCGCACGACGGCCTCGATCCCGTGTTTCTCGGCGCGCGCGATGGCGCCGATGCCCGGCCTGGAGGCGATCAAAAGCGCGATCTCGCAGAACGGGTCGCGCTCGTTCGCGTCGATGATCGACTGAAAGTCGCTGCCCGAGCCGCTCGCGAAAACGGCGATCTTTTTCACAGCAGTCTGACTCCTTTGCCTTCGACCGTGCGGCCGATGCGGTACGCCTTTTCGCCGGAGGCCTCGAGCGAGGCGATGGCCGCGGCGACGTCCTTTTCTTCCACGCAGACCACCATGCCGATGCCCATGTTGAAGGTGTTGTAGATCTGCTCGTCCGTCGTGGCGGACATTTCGTGCATGATGCGGAAGATCGCGGGCACGGGATAGG
>CALVHP010000138.1 GCA_944328405.1 uncultured Clostridia bacterium | reverse complement strand
GCCCTCAGACGGGCGCGTAGCGGTTCCCGCCGCAGGAAACGACGCGGCCCTTCATCTCCAGCAGGGTCAGCACGGGCGTCAGCTCGTGCGGGGCCAGGCCGCTCTTTTGCGCGATCTCCGCGATGTGCGCCGCGCCGCCGCGCAGCGCGTTCAGCACCGCGCGCTCGGGCGCGGAGAGCGGCTCTTGTGCCGTTTCGGTCAAGTTTATACCAAAGACCTCGAAAATGTCAACTAAATCGTCGGTCAATTTTGCGTATTGTTTGATGAGGTCGTTGCACCCGGCGCCGTATTCCACGCCCAGGGGGTACGGAAAGGCGAACACGTCGCGCCCGTAAGAAAAGGCGCGCTCGGCGGTGCTGCGGGTGCCGCTGCGCATCCCGCCGCTGACCACCAGAACGCCCTCCGACAGCCCCGCGATGAGGCGGTTCCGCTCCAGAAAGCGGTACTTGCGCGGCCCTTCTCCGGGCAGGTATTCGGTGACGGCCAGGCCGCCCTGGATGATTGTTTCCAAAAGCGGGGCGTTGCATTCGGGGTAGACATGGCCGAACCCGTACGCGCGCACCGAAATCGCCCTGCCCGAGGGCAGCGCGCCGCGCAGAGCGGCGGTGTCTCCGCCGTCGGCCAGACCCGACACGACGGCGAAATGCGCCGAAAGCGCCGCCGAAAAGCGCTCCGCCGCCGCAAGCTCGGGGGCGGGCGTGCGCCGCGACCCCACGACGGCGAACTTCCGTTCCCCCAAAAGGGCGACGTTCCCGCGGCAGTACAGCACGAGGGGCGGATCGGGGATCTGGCGCAGCGCTTCGGGGTATTGCGGCGAAGGGTAGGCCACGCAGACGATGCCCCGCCGGGCGTACCCTTCGAGCAGGCCGCGCAGATACCCTTCCTCGGAAAGCGCGCGTTCCATACGCGCGCACGCCTCCTCCCCGGCGGCCGCCTCCGCGGCGGTGCGGAAGAAAGCGAACCGCCGCACGAACTCGTACGGCGACCCCGCCAGGGCGATCAGCCCGGCTTTTTTCGCATAATCGAGGCCGAAACTGTCCAGCCAGATCGCGGCCTTTTCTTCTTTGGAATACGGCATGCGCCCTCCCTGCCCGCCCGGGGCTATGCTTCGTACTGGCGGTACGAGACCGCCTCTAAGATGTGCGGCGTTTCGATGGTTTCGCTGCCGGCGAGGTCGGCGATCGTCCGCGCGACCTTGATGATGCGCGAACGCGCCCGCGCGGAGAGCTTGAGCCGCTCGAAGGACAGGCGCAGGATCTCTTCGCACGCGGAAGACAGGGGGCAGAAGGCGCGCAGCTCGCGCTCGCCCATGTCTGCGTTGACGCGCACGCCTTCGCCGGCAAAGCGCGCCCGCTGGACCGCCCGCGCCCGTTCCACGCGCGCCTTGACGGCGGCGGAACTCTCTTCGGCGGCGTCGGCGGCGAGGTCGTCGTATTTGACCGAATCCACTTCGACCTGGATATCGATGCGGTCGAGCAGCGGCCCGCTCACGCGGGCGCGGTATTTGTGGATGGCGGCGGGGGTGCAGGTGCACACCTTGTCGCGGCTGCCGTAATTGCCGCAGGGGCACGGGTTCATGCTGGCGCAGAGCATGAAGTTGGCGGGGTATGCGATGGTCCCGCCCGCGCGCGTGACGGTGATGAACCCGTCTTCGAGGGGCTGGCGCAGCGCCTCGAGGGTGGAGCGGTGGTATTCGGGCATTTCGTCGAGGAAGAGCACCCCGTTGTGCGCGAGGCTGATCTCGCCCGGGCGCACGCTGCGCGAGCCGCCGCCGCACATGGCGACGGTCGTGGCCGTATGGTGCGGCGAACGGAAGGGCCGCGCCGAGACGATCCCCTCTCCCCCGAGCACGCCCGCCACCGAATGGATCTTGGTCACTTCGAGCGCCTCGTCGAAGGTCATGTCGGGCATGATGGTGGGGATGCACCGCGCCAGCATGGTCTTGCCCGTGCCGGGCGGGCCAACGAGCAGGATGTTGTGCCCGCCCGCCGCGGCGACCTCGAGGGCGCGCCGCGCCACCGGCTGGCCCTTGACGAAGGCCAGATCGGACCTGTATTCCGCCGCCGAAGCCTCGTACCGCGACGCCGCGACGGGCGCCAGGGGCGAAGCGCCGGAAAGGTGGTCGAGCACCGCCGCCAGCGAGCGGGCGGCGTACACGGTGATGCCCTCGATGTACGAGGCCTCGCGCGCGTTGCCTTCGGGGATCACGAAGGTGGAAAAACCGCGCGCCTTGGCGGCGATGAGCAGGGGCAGGATGCCCGCCACCGGGCGCAGCGCCCCGCCCAGCGCCAGTTCGCCCAGAAAGACGACGCCCTCGCAGGAAACGCCGGAAAGCTGTTCGCTGGCTTTGAGGATGCCGACCGCGATGGGAAGGTCGAAACAGGATCCTTCCTTGCGCAGATCCGCCGGCGCGAGGTTGACGGTGATCTTGTTCACGGGGAAGCGCCGAGCCGAATTTTTGATGGCCGAACGCACCCGCTCGCGGCTCTCTTTGACGGCCGCGTCGGGCAGCCCGACCAGCTCGCAGGCGGGCAGGCCGTTGTTGATGTCCGTCTCCACTTCGACGGGCACGCCGTCCAGCCCCGTCAGCGCAAAACTCGTGACTTTGGAAATCATCGTTCTCCCCTCCCCGCGCGCCCTCGGGGCGCGCTTATGCAAAAGCCCCGCACGAAGGCGGGGCGCCGGTATTTCAGCGATAGAAACCGTTGTTGAGGATGCTCGTCCAGCCGAAGCAGGCGGAGGCCGCCGCGGCCGGGAACGGGAACCCGAACGTCATGGGCAGCGTCAGCACGAACACGACGGCATACAGCGCGACCAGCGCCGTCAAAACCTTGACGGTCGTGTTCATGCAGGCGACGCCGAACAGCTTCTTTTTGACGCTGCCGTCGTGCACGTACGCCGTGTAGAAGGCGAGCGGGATGAAGGCGAAGTAGAACGCCGTGAACGGGAGGCTCTGCGCGGCGCTCGACCCGCCGATGAAGGCATAGGGCAGCAATGCCGAAACAAGCCCCGCCAGCAGTACGAGATAGGCGCGCAGGACGAGCGGCGCGTGCTCGGTGGCGTAGTTCCCCTTCGACCGCCCCGTCGCCGCGTACAGGATGGCGTAGACGGTCATGAACAGGAAGGCAAAGAGCGCGGTGAAGGCCATGAGGATGTTGCCCTGCGCGTTCAAAGCGATATAAGACGTTTCCGAAGCGTTCCAGAAAAGCGTGGCGCCCTTGAGCGAGAGGAACCAGCCGAAGGCGGAAATCGCGTTGCCCGACGAAAACGCCGTCGCGTTGCCGAGGGCGAACGCGTCGCGGAAAGAGCGGCCCAGCAGGGTCAGCGCGCCCACGGTGCCCGCCGCGGGGTCGGGATCGTACAGCTGCGCGTACACCGAAAGCTGCGGAAGCCCTGCCAGGGCATAGATGAGCACCGTGCCCACGACAAAGGACACGAAAAAGAGCAGATAGATCAGTTTGCTGCGGTACAGGTAATCCGTCCGCTCGGCGGCGGAACGCTCTTCAAAGGCGTCCAGATTGGCGCGGATGACCTCGTCCGACGGCTCGTGCGCGTTGCTTTCGCTCAGCGCCTGGCGCGCCGCGCGACGTTCGGACGCATAGGCGCGCGCGTGCTTCACCGCACCCATAACAAACAGCGCGACCAGCCCGGCCGCCGCCAGAATCGCCTTGGGGTCGCACGCGACCGCAAACGCGAAGCACAGGCCGGAGGTCAGGATATTGCACGCCGAACGCGCCGGCTGCTCGCGGTCGAGGCCGAACGCGAAGAAACGGTGCATGAAATAGAACGCCCCCACCAGCAGAAAGGCGAGCACGGGATACACGAGGCCCAGCCGCCCCACGGTGAGCACCAGCCCGCCGCCCGCCGTCAGCGCGGCGGCCAGCAGCGCGAAGCCCTCGTTGGCGCCTTCCTTCCCCTCGCCGCCGCGCGACAGGAGCGCCCGCACGAAGCGGTACACCAAAAAGACGAGCGCCGCCGAAAAGAGAACGGAGAAGAAACGCAGGCCGAACGGGCTGCGCCCGAAGATCAGCACGCCCAGCAGGGGCAGGAGCGCCGCAAACGGGCCGTGGTCGGTATCCGACACAAACGTCCCGCCCGCGATGCGGCCGCCCAGCAGAATGCCGTCGATCTGCGCAAGGGTGTACATTTCGTCCTGCGTATAGTTGGCGTACGGTGTCGGACCGGCGGTGTACACATCGCCGTCGACCAGGTTCGTGACGTCGCTGTCGTACTTTTCCTGCGCGGTGAAATAGTTGCGGAAATGGGTGGACCACGACTCGGCGTTGCCCGCCGCCTCGAAGCGCTCGCGCGCCTCGCTCGCGGTCACGTAGGCGGGGATGCGCTCGCCGTTGGCGTCTTCAAAGGCGATCTCGTTGACGAGCATCTCGCACGAAAAGGTGACGCGCACCAGGCAGCGCCCGGAAGAGATGGTCGAAGAAGAGTCCGTCCGGTCGACCGCCGTCACCCAGTTATGATTGGTGCTCGCGCTGTCCGTTCCCATATAAATATTGGAAAAGGTGACCGCGCCCAGGCCGTACGAGGAACTCCACGACGAAGAAGACGTGCTGCTGCGCAGCGCCGAACGGAACGTGACCGTAAAACTGCTCCCTGCGGGGACGTACGCGGTGCCGACGTTGACGTGGATCTTGTTGAGCGTGGCGCCGTCCTGGTAATCGAGGTAGAACACGACGCTGGTCTCCTCGGTGGCGTAGAAGGCCCCGCCCGTCGAACGGGCCGTGCCCGCGGTGCACAGGCCGATGACTAAGACGGCCAGCGCGATACAGAACGCGGCCTTCGTGCAGGCCGAAAACCGCGCGAGGAACTTCCGGATGTTTTGGCTTTTTTGCCGAACGATCATACAAACCCCTTCCGTGCCGCGCGGGGAGCGGCCGCTCCCCGCGCGCGTAAAACTCTTATAGCTCATTATAACGCAAATCGGATTTCCGGTAAAGCGATTTTCCCGGATTTTTCGCGCCGAACCAAAAAATCCGGCGCGCCCGGCCGGAAAATTTTTACAGAACTTTTACTTTCCGTTAACGCCGCCCTTACAATCTTTTTGTAAGATAAAGCCGTTCACAGGGGGCGGAAACGCATGCCGCCGCCCGTGAGGAGGTTGACTTATGATCCTCGGCTGTACGCAAAGACAAAACGCCGCCGCTGCCGAAGCGCTGGCCGCGGCCCTGGGAGACGAGGTGTTTCCCCTCGCCGAACAGCTCGAAAACGGCCGGCCGTGCACCCTGTTTTCGGGCCGCGCGTACGTTCTGGTCGCCGATTTCAAGACGGTGTTTTCGCGCCGGTTTTTGAAAAATTTCAAAAAGCTGTCCCTGCAGGGCAGCCGCATCCTCTACTGCGTGTTCGTGGGCGCTTCCGCCCGCGGCGCGGGCAATTCGCAGCGCTTTTCGCGCACGAAGATGTACGACACGCTCGCCGAAGCGCTGCTGCGCAGCTGCGGGCTGGTCCTGTTCGGGTGCGAATGCCTCTGCGACGGCGACGAAGCCGGGCTGCACCGCGCGGCAGCGTACGCGCGCGACGCCCGCCCCTTCGACTGGAACGGCGATTTCCCCCGCCGCGCGCACGCCGCCGTGCCTGCGCCTTCCAAGGCCTGACCCCCGCCCGGCGGGGGCAGGCAGACCGTCCGCACGCCGCCGCGCTTCCGGCGCGGCGGCCCCGGCGGCTGTTCTTGCCGCGGCGCGCCCGGCGGGCAGAGCCGCGGAGGCCGCGCCGTCCCGTCCCCTCCCGACCGCACGGCGCGGCAAAATCCGGCTCATCTCATTCCCTCTTATCTTTCCCCGTGCGGCGTGCGCCGTGCGGGGAACTTTTTTCCGCACGGCAGCGGGGAAAATTGCCGGGCGCGCCTTCCCGGCATGGAATCGGCGGGCAGCCCGCCCGCGGATACAGAAAAAACCTCCCGACGGATCGGGAGGCCTTTTGCTCGTTTTGTTCAGCGAACTTCTTTGATCTTTGCCGCTTTGCCGGTACGGCCGCGCAGATAGTAGAGCTTCGCCCTGCGGACTTTGCCCTTGCGGACCACGGTGATGGCGGCGATCTTCGGCGAATGCACGGGGAACGTCCTCTCGACGCCGACGCCGTACGAAAGCCTGCGCACCGTGAACGTTTCACGGATGCCGCCGTGTTTCTTCGCGATCACGACGCCTTCAAACGCCTGCAGCCTTTCACGCGTGCCCTCGACGACTTTGACGCTTACTTTCACGGTGTCGCCTACGTTGAATGCGGGAACGGTGTCCTTCAGGTTTTCCTGCTCGATCGCTTCGATCAACCCTTTCATCGACTTTTACCTCCTTGTTACGCAGCGTTCACGGCCGAATGGTTCGCCGGAGGACCGCCCGAAGTCTTTGGCTATTGTACCATAAA
>CALVHP010000137.1 GCA_944328405.1 uncultured Clostridia bacterium | reverse complement strand
CGACCCGGCGGCAAATATTGTTTTCGGCGGTACGCGGAAGAATGAGCGGCGGAAAAAAGTGGATCGACAAAGAACTGTTGTCAGTTGAAACGGACGAGGGAAAGCTGTCGCTGTTTCGGCTGTCTCTGCCGATTTTTCTGAACATGATCAGCAGTTTGCTGATATCCTTTGTGCAGACGATTGCGGCGAGGAGGTACATGGACGGCTTTCTGGTCGTCCCGATCACGATTGCGGCAACGGGCTTTTCCTTTCTGCAGACCGTTGTGATGCTGATCGGTACTGGGGCGGCCATTTTATTGAGCGCGTATTTGGGGAGAAAGGCGTACGACGACTGCAAAAAAATCGTAGGTACCTCGCTGATTCTTTCGCTGATCTTTGCGCTGGCGGTGGCCCTTATCGGGCTGGCTGCGTCCGGGCCGCTTTTGAAGTTCATGGGAATGAACAAGGAGGAATACGTCGTCTATCAGCCGCACGCGCTCGCCATATTCAAATGGCGTATGGCAGAATTGGTGGTCTGGTCGGTCGGGAACGACGCGATCTCCTGCCTGCGCTGTTACGGACACACCAAGATCGGTTTTATCGCCGGCCTAGCGACGAACGTCGTCAATATTGCCGGTGTGGTGTTCTCTCTGTTTGTGCTGAAGATCCCCGCAGAGTCTGCGGTGCTCGCGCTTTCTTTGATTTCCGTGGCTTCTTCCGTCGTCTTTACGGCCATCGGATTGGTTTTTCTCCGTGTAAAAAAAATTCCCGCCGCCGCAAGGCTCGACCGGACCTTTACGAAAAAAATATTTCAGGTCGGCGTCCCCGCGGGAATTTCGCAGATCTTTTATTCTCTGTCGCAAATCGTCACGACGTCGATCTGCACGCGTTTGCCGCAGGCGGCATATCTGGCAAAGACATACCTGCAACAAATCACGCAGTTCGTTTACAAATTCGGCTATTCGATCGGCCAGGCAAACGCCATCATCGTCGGCAGGCTGTGCGGGATGGGGGATCCGGAGCGCGCCGACCGGATACACCGGCAGGATCTGAAGATCGTTCTGCTTTGCAATATGGCGCTTTCGGTCCTGTGCATGATCTTCGGCCGCTCGTTCCTGCGCTTATTTTTCGGTGCGGATGAAAGCATCCTCGCTTTTTCGCTCGTCTTTGTCATCGATATTGCGGTCGAATTCGGCCGGGGGATGAACCACGTCGGAGAGAACGGTCTGAACGCGACGGGCGACGTCCGCTTTACAACCATTTGTTCCATTGCGTCCTGCTGGGTCTTCAGCGTCGGCCTCTCGTATCTGTTTGTCGCCGTTCTCGGGTGGAGCCTGTACGGAATGTGGATCGCCTTCGCGGTGGACGAATTGTTCCGCGGCACGGCGTATCTTATCCGCTGGAAAAAGCAAGGCTGGAAAAAAGAATTCGAAAAGATGATGGCGGGATCCGCGCGTGCACGCTCCGACGAGCAAGCGGAATAAATCTTGGTTAATTGATTGTCGTTTGCCCATCCGTCATCACCACGGAATTACGCTCATCATCCGTTCGGCGCAGAATGCCGCATTCCGCAGTCTGCCGGCGGGCGGTGCGGTGACGGAAGAAGGGGCGCCTGCGCAGCTGCCGGCGCAGGGCGGGGCGTATGCCGGGATGTGCGAATTGCAGCGGCAGAGCCGGGGTTGGGAACTGAAACGCGGCGAGTAAAGAAGCCGAACTGAACGGCGGGAGCCTTTCCCGCCGTTTTTCGCGCGGTATTTTTCGGAAAAATTAGTTTACCGAAGTTAATTATTGTTGACAGCCGGAACGATCTTTTCTTATACTGATGGTAGAAAAGACGCGCCGATCGGGAGGGGCTATGAGCGAAGCGGAATATGCACTCGGTTACCATTGCGGAATCACGTTCGCGGGATTGAAGGCGGCCAGCCTGTTCCGGATCGACCGGGAGGCGTTCCGCGCCCTGGCGGACGTCCGCTTTTGTTTTGCGAAGCGCGGGTTCCGCTTTGCCGTGATCGGGCGGTCTGGCGGCAAAAATCTTTTATACGTGTTTCATCTGCCACGCCTGCGGGAGATTTTGTTTGACGAGGCCAACGCAGCCTTTTTGCGTTCCTGCGGGTATGCGTATCGCAGCGTCGGCGAAGCGCTGTTGCAGTTGCGCTGCCGGCTGTGCGGCGGAACCGGATTCCCGCATGAGATCGGGGTGTTTTTGGGGTATCCGCTGGACGACGTGCTGGGGTTCATCTGCGGAGACAGGGAGCGGGAATGCCTGGCCGGTTATTGGAAGGTGTATTCCGAACCGGAGAAGAAGGCCAGGCTCTTTGCAAAATACCGCCGCTGTTCGGAGTGCATCTGCAGCAAGCTGCGGGAAGGTAAAACGCTCGCGACGATCTTTCGAGTCATCTGAACCGGGATCACCGGTTAGACAATTCATGAACAAAGGAGTGTATCTTATGATCCGTATTGTGTATTGGTCCGGAACGGGCAACACCGAATCGATGGCGTCCGCCGTCGCCGACGGCGTCAAGGCGGCCGGCGCCGCCGCAGAGGTCCTACCCGTGGCGGAGGCCGGCGCGTCCGTATTGGAAAGCGACGTGCTGTTGCTCGGCTGCCCCGCCATGGGCGCGGAGGAGCTGGAAGAGGGTGAATTTGAGCCCTTTTTCGCCTCGATCGAAGGCGGCCTGCAGGGGAAAAAGGTCGGCCTGTTCGGCTCGTACGATTGGGGAGACGGCGAATGGATGCGGACCTGGCAAACCCGGGCGGAAACGGCCGGCGCCGTCCTGATCGCCGACGGCGTGATCGCGCATAACGAGCCGGACGCCGAGGCGGTCGCCGCCTGCGAGTCGCTCGGCAGGACCGCCGCAGAACAGGCGCGATGATCGCGGCAATTTTTTGAATGCTTATAGTCTGTACCCGTCGGCCTGGTGGATGGCCGGCGGGTATTTGTTTGCCCGCGCAGGCGTGCCGCCGGAAACTTGTACGGGTTTGGCGGGGCCGCCGCCATGCTCGGGGCGGGGTGTCTGCGGCGGGGCGGGCGTCCGGTTTTCCGCGGCCGCGGCGGGGCGGCTATACAAAAAAACTATCGTCGCGATTCAAAGCAGGTATTTGACAGGGCAGGGCGGCGGCGTTATAATGATAAAAAGGAGAATCGGAGGTTATCATGATCTACAGGGACTTCAAAGGACTTCGTCTTTCGGCGCTCGGGTTCGGCACGATGCGGCTGCCGGTGCTGCAGGGCGAATACGGGAAGATCGACGAAAAAGCCGCCGCGGAAATGTTCGACTATGCGATCCGCCGCGGCGTGAATTACTTCGATACCGCCTGGGGTTACCACGACGGGGCGTCGGAAACTGCCGTCGGGAAACTGCTTTCGGCCTATCCGCGCGACCGGTATTTCCTGGCCACGAAATTTCCGGGCTACGACCTTGCCAACATCGACAAAGTCGAGGAAATTTTTGAAACGCAGCTGAAAAAGTGTCGCACCGGGTATTTTGATTTTTACCTGTTCCACAACGTCTGCGAAATGAACATCGACGCCTACATCGACGAAAGTCACGGCATCTTTGCGTACCTCAAAAAACAGAAAGAAGCGGGTCGCATCCGCCATCTCGGTTTTTCGGCGCACGGCAGTTTTTCGGTCATCGAACGCTTTCTGGAAAAGTACGGGAAGGAAATGGAGTTCTGCCAGCTGCAGATCAATTATCTGGACTGGACCTTTCAGCGCGCCAAAGAAAAGGTCGAGCTGCTGAAAAAGCATTCCATTCCCGTCTGGGTCATGGAGCCGCTGCGCGGAGGAAAACTGGCGCGGCTTTCGGCGGAAAACGAGGCGGCGCTCCGCGTGCTGCGCCCGGACGAGTCGATCCCCGCATGGGCGTTCCGCTTTCTGCTGGACGTGCCGGACGTCAAGGTTATCCTGTCCGGGATGTCCGACCTGGAGCAGGTGCGCGACAACGTCGCGACTTTTGAAACGGAACGGCCGTTGAACCGGAACGAGCGCGATGCTTTGATGTCGATGGCGGAGGGGATGTATAAAAATTCCGTCCTGCCGTGCACCGCCTGCCGCTATTGTACGAGCCACTGCCCCAGGCATCTGGACATTCCGGATCTGATCAAACTGTACAACGAGCACCGTTTCACCGGCGGCGGATTCATCGCGCCGATGGCGCTGAGCGCGCTGCCGCAGGATCAATGGCCGAGCGCCTGCGTCGGCTGCCGCAGCTGCGAAAAAGTCTGCCCGCAGCAGATCCGCATTTCGGAAATGATGAAGGATTTCACGGCCAGACTGCAAAAGGACGAAGAGTAAACGAAAAAAGGAGCAAAACAATCATGATCGAATCGGTATTGCAAAAAAACAACGCGGCCGCCGGGCTGAAAGTCACGGTCAAAACGCTGCTTTCGGCGGCGGTCATCGCCTTGGCTGTCTTGCTGCCGCAGGCGGTACATCTGGCGGCGGGCGCGCAGGGCGGCGCGCAATGGCTTCCCATGTACCTGCCCGTCCTGCTGGGCGGGTGCCTGCTCGGCTGGCGCTGGGGGCTGGGGATCGGCGTCCTGTCGCCGCTCGTCAGCTTTGCGGTCACCTCGCTGGCGGGCAGCGCCATGCCCGCCGCTGCCAGGCTTCCGTATATGACGGCGGAACTGGCCGTCTTCGCGGCCGTTTCCGGCCTGTTTTCGCAGAAGATCGCGCAGAACGGCTGGATGGCGTTCCCTGCGGTCCTGCTGGCGCAGGTGGCCGGGCGCGCCGTTTTCCTCGCTTTGGCGGCGATCTTCCAGGGCGTTTCCTCCCTGTCTGCGGCCGCCGTGTGGGCGCAGATTCAGACGGGCCTTCTCGGGCTGCTTTTGCAGGCGGTGCTTGTGCCGCTGCTCGTAATGGGTCTTCGCGCCGTTCTGCTGCGCAACCGCGAATAAACCCGAGGACGCCATGCAATACAGAGAACTTGGAAAGACGGGCATCCGCGTCAGCGAGATCGGTTTGGGCTGCGAAGGTTTCCTCGGAAAAGACCAATCTTTTACGGACGATGTGTTTGCGCTCGCGCTGGATCGCGGCGTCAATTGCATGGATCTGTACAGCCCGGATCCGGACATGCACGCGAGGATCGGACGGGCTGTCGGAACGCGGCGCAGTCAGTTTGTGTACCAGGCACATTTATGTACCGTCTGGCAGAACGGACAATACAAGGCGACGCGAAACCCCGGCGAGGTGCGCGCCTCGTTTGAGCGCATGCTCGGCAACCTCGGGACGGATTATATAGACGTCGGAATGATCCATTACGTCGATTCCGCCGCCACCTGGAAGCAGATCGCCGAAGGCGAGATCCTGCAATACGCCCTTCGCCTGAAAAAAGAGGGGAAGATCCGGCATGTCGGTATGAGCAGCCACAACCCGCTGGTGGCGCTGGAAGCCGTAAAAAGCGGCCGGATCGAAGTGCTGATGTTTTCCGTCAATCCCTGTTACGATCTTCTTCCCGGCGATGAGGACGTGGACAAACTTTTCGACGAAGAGAGCTACCGGAAGCCGCTTTTCAATCTCGACCCGGCGCGCGAAGAGTTGTACGAAACCTGCCAGTGCCTCGGCGTAGGGATCACGGTCATGAAAGTTTTCGGCGGGGGAGATCTGCTGACGGATCAATCCCCGGCGGGGAAGGCGCTGACCGTTCCCCAGTGCATCCATTACGCGTTGACGCGGCCGGCAGTCGCCTCTGTCATGGTCGGCGCGCATTCACGGCAAGAATTGGAGGACGCGTTGTATTATGAAAGCGCGACCGACGCGGAAAAAGACTACGCTTCCGTGTTCGCCACGTTTCCCAAGATCAGCTGGAAGGGGCACTGCATGTATTGCGGCCACTGCGCGCCCTGCCCGAAAGGCATCGATGTGGCATCGGTAACAAAATTTCTGAACCTGGCCAAAGCGCAGGGCGAAGTGCCCGAAACGGTGCGCGAGCACTATGCGGCTCTGTCTTCCAAGGCGGGCGACTGCGTCGCTTGCGGAGCCTGCGAAAAGCGCTGCCCGTTCGGCGTGCAGATCATCGAGAACATGCGCCGCGCAAAGGCAGTCTTCGGCGGGTGATCCGCTGCGGAGGCGTTTGGGGGCACGGCCAAATAAAAAAGATATGCAGCGCGGGGCGTCGCCGAAACGGGCGGCGCCCCGTTTTTGCATCGATAAACCCTGAAACCAACAAAACACAACAGAAACTTTCTAAAAAACCACAAAAAGTTTGGCGCAGATGTTGACAATTTTGTTGTTTTGTGCTATACTCACGGTGAATCATGTAACAGCGGAGGAATGGCGATGGCGAAGTTTTATGCAGAAGCGATCAAAAAAAGCGACAGGATCGATCGCCTGAAAGAAAATCTGTTCCGTAAGATGCCGGAAATCGAATCGGCGCGGGCCAGACTGCTCACCGAATCGTACCGGCAGACGGAAAACGAGCCGACGATCATCCGTCGGGCGAAGGCTTTTCAGCACATTTTGCGGAACATTCCGATCATCATCCGCGACGAGGAGCTGGTGGTCGGGAGCACGACGATCGCGCCGCGCGGCTGCCAGACCTATCCCGAATTTTCTTATGAATGGCTGGAAGCGGAATTCGATACCGTAGCCACGCGCACCGCCGACCCCTTCTATATCTCTGAAGAGGCAAAAAAAGAGATCGCCGAGGCGGATAAATATTGGAAGGGGAAAACGACGAGCGAACTGGCTACATCGTATATGGCGCCCGAAACGCTGGTGGCGATGAAGCACAACATGTTCACGCCCGGCAACTATTTTTACAACGGCGTCGGCCACGTGACCGTTCATTACGACTGGGTGCTCGCCGTCGGCTTTTCCGGCATCGCCGAAAAGGCGAAAAAAGCGCTGGAAGCCTGCAAGGTTTCCGACGCCGATTACGCGCGCCGCTCCCGCTTTCTGCAGGCGGTGATTATCTCCTGCGAAGCGGCCGTCGCCTACGCGAAGCGGTATGCCGTTCTCGCGCGCGATATGGCGCAGAAAGAGGGCAACGCAGCCCGCCGCGCCGAGCTGCAGCGTATTGCGGACAACTGTGAGCGCGTTCCCGAGTACGGCGCGCAGAATTTCTGGGAAGCCTGCCAGTCTTTCTGGTTCGTGCAGCAGCTCTTGCAGATCGAGTCGAGCGGGCATTCCATTTCGCCCGGACGGTTCGATCAGTACATGTATCCTTATTATAAAAAGGATCTCGACGCGGGCAAGATCACGCGCGAGTTTGCGCAGGAACTGATCGACTGCATTTGGATCAAACTCAACGACCTGAACAAATGCCGCGACGCGGCCAGCGCCGAGGGGTTTGCCGGGTACAGCCTGTTCCAGAACCTGATCGTCGGCGGTCAGAATGCGGAGGGGCTGGACGTCACCAACGACCTTTCTTATATGTGCCTGACGGCGTCCATGCACGTGATGCTGCCGCAGCCGTCCCTTTCCATCCGCGTCTGGAACGGGTCGCCGCACGAACTGCTCATCCATGCGGCGGAAGTGACGCGTACGGGCGTGGGGCTGCCCGCCTACTACAACGACGAGGTGATCATCCCGTCGCTGATGAGCCGCGGACTGACCCTGCAGGACGCGCGCGAATACAACATCATCGGCTGCGTCGAACCGCAGAAAGCCGGCAAAACGGAAGGCTGGCACGACGCGGCATTCTTCAACATGTGCCGCCCGCTCGAGCTCGTATTCTCCGACGGCATGGACAAAGGGGAGCAGGTCGGGCCGCACACCGGCGACGTGACGCAGTTCAAAACGTTCGAAGAATTTTACGACGCTTATAAGGCGCAGATGGAATACTCCATTTCGCTGTTGGTGAATGCGGACAACGCCATCGACGCGGCGCATGCCGAGCGTTGCCCGCTGCCCTTCCTTTCCAGCATGATCGAAGACTGCATCGGCCGCGGCAAAACGGTGCAGGAAGGCGGCGCCGTCTACAACTTTACCGGGCCGCAGGGCTTCGGCATCGCGAATATGGCCGATTCGCTCTATGCGATCAAAACGCTCGTTTACGACGAGAAAAAGGTCACGATGGAGGAGTACCGCAAGGCGCTGGCCGAGAATTACGGCAAGGGCCTTCCCGCATCGGAAGTGGAGTTTCTCCTCGGAGAGGTGGTCAAAAATCTGCACGCGGCGGGCAAGCCTGTCAACGAAGCGGAAGTCGCCTCCGCGGCGCGGGCGCTCATGACCCCGACGAACAAATACGACAAGCTGTTGGAGATGATCGACGCCGTTCCCAAGTTCGGCAACGACATCGAAGAAGTCGACGCCTTCGCTCGCGACGTAGCCTATACGTATACGCGTCCGCTGGAAAAATACCGGAACCCGCGCGGCGGCCAGTACCAGGCAGGACTGTATCCCGTTTCCGCGAACGTGCCGCTCGGCGCGCAGACGGGCGCCACGCCCGACGGGCGCCTGGCGGGCAAGCCCGTGGCGGACGGCGTTTCGCCCTCGGCGGGAAAGGACACGCACGGCCCCACGGCCACGGCGAATTCCGTTTCGCGCCTGGATCACTTCATCGCCTCCAACGGTACGCTGTTCAATCAGAAGTTCCACCCGTCCGCTCTCAGCGGCCGAAAGGGGCTGGAAAACTTTGTGGCGCTCATCCGTTCCTATTTCGACCAGAAAGGCAGCCACATGCAGTTCAACGTCGTCTCGCGCGAAACGCTGCTCGACGCGCAGAAACACCCCGAAAACTATAAGCATCTGGTTGTCCGCGTAGCGGGTTACAGCGCGCTGTTCACCACGCTTTCACGCAGCCTGCAGGACGACATTATCAATCGCACCGAGCAGCAGGGGATGTGACCTATGGCGGAAAACTATCTGGATGAGCGCGGAAGGATCTTCGACATTCAGCGCTATTCCATCCACGACGGGTCGGGGATCCGCACCATCGTATTTCTGAAGGGGTGCGTGCTGCGCTGTAAATGGTGCTGCAACCCCGAATCGCAGGAATATAAAATTCAGACGATGACCGTGCAGGGCAAACCGAAAGTCATCGGGCAGGATGTCACGGTGCGCGAAGTGCTCGAAACGGTGGAGCGCGACCGCACTTACTACCGCCGCAGCAACGGCGGGATGACGCTTTCGGGCGGAGAGAGCCTGTGCCAGCCCGCGTTTTGCGAGGCGCTGCTGCGCGGCGCCAAAGAGCGCGGCCTGACGACCGCCATGGAAAGCATGGCCTGCGCGGACTGGAAGGTGATCGAACGGATCCTCCCGTACCTCGATACCTATCTGATGGACATCAAACACACCGATCCCGTCAAGCACGAAAAGTTTACGGGACGGCGCAACGAACTGATGCTCGAAAACGCGAAAAAAGTCGCGGCGAGCGGCATGACCGAACTGGTGATCCGCGTGCCGGTGATCCCGACTTTCAATTGCACGAAGGAAGAGATCGAGAGCATCGCGCGGTTTTCGGCGGCGCTGCCGGGGGTGAAAAAAATGCACCTTCTGCCGTACCACCGTCTGGGGCAGGACAAATACGAAGGATTGGGCCGGCAGTACGAACTCAAAGACATCGTCCCGCCGGACAACGCCACGATGGAAGCCCTGGCCGACGCGGCGCGCCGCGTTTCCGGGCTTGACGTGCAGATCGGCGGCTGAGCCGCGCAGGGCGCATCCAAACGGAGCATTGATTGTATGGATATCAACGATTTGACAAAGAGCGGCGACAAGCTGCGTATCGTGCAGGAACTGGTTCCGGGAAAGCAGATCACCATTGCGCACGTCATCGCCAACCCCGACAAGATCCTGTACAAAAAACTGGGGCTGGATCCTGCGGTCGATTACAGCAGTTCCGCGATCGGCA
>CALVHP010000136.1 GCA_944328405.1 uncultured Clostridia bacterium | reverse complement strand
TTGCTGCCAAACGATACGATAAGGGGCTCTCGTAAAAAGACGAGAGCCCCTTTGACTTGGTGGCAATAGCAAGGTTTTTTGTCGATCGGCGCCCCTTGACGGAAGGCGCCGGGCGCGGAAGCGTTTTGCCTCTGCCAAAACGCTTCCCCTGTCGCATTATACTTTGTACTTGTCTTCGGCGGCGGGGGCGGCGTCCAGCTCCTGCTTTTTCGCCTCGTAGCCGGGCTTGCCCAGCAGCGCGTAGGTCGCCTGCTTGCCCGCTTCGACGCCGGGCTGGTTGAATGTGTCGATGTTGAACATCGCGCCGGCGTACGCCGTCTGCAATTCGAACAGGTACATCAGCTGGCCGAGGGTGAATTCGTTCACTTCGGGCAGGTTGATCGTGTAGTTCTGCCGCCCGGCCTTGGCGAGGGCGTAGGCCGTGGCCTTGTTTTCGGCCTGGATAAGCTCGTTCATGGTGTGCCCGCCGAGGAAGGACACGTCGGGGATGTCTTCACAGCCGTACGGAATGGGCACGACCTTGCGGTAATTTTCCACGGAAAGGAAGGTGACGACCTTGTCGAAGGGGCCCTCGGTGTAAAGCTGCACCTGCGAGTGCTGGTCGGTCACGCCCAGCGATTTGACGGGCGTCTGCCCCACGTTGCAGGGCTTGCCGTCGAGGGTGACGTTTTTGCCCAGGCTCTCCGCCCAAAGCTGGCAGTACCAGTCGGCCATGAGTTTGAGGCTGTCGGCGTACGGCATCATGACGCCGACGTTTTTGCCGCGCTTCATCGCCATGACCTGCAAAACGGCGCAGGCGAGCGCGGGGTTTTTGGCGACGGAAGGCTTATTGCAAGCGCCGTCCATATACGCGGCGCCCGCGAGCATCGCCTTGATGTCCAGCCCCAGCACCGCCGCGGGCAGCAGGCCCACCGGGCACAGCTCGGAGAAGCGGCCGCCGACGCCGTCGGGGATGTAGAAGGTCTTGTAGCCGTTCTGTTTGGCAAGTTTGATCAGGTTCCCCTTGGCGTGGTCGGTGGTGGCGATGATGTTTTCGCCCGCCTTGTCTCCCAGCGCCTTTTTGAGGATGTCGTTGATGATGAGGTACTGCGTCATCGTCTCGCTGGTCGCGCCCGACTTGGTGATGACGTTGAAGCACGTCTTTTCCGGCTCGATGACGTCGAGCAGCGCGGCCATGCGCTCGGGGTCGACATTGTCTTCGACGTAGAACTTCGGGCCCTTGCGCTTGGAGGGCGCGAGGTCGTTGTAATGCAGGTGGCAGAGGGCGTTGAACACGGCGATGGGGCCGAGCGCGCTGCCGCCGATGCCCAGAACGACGAAATAGCGGAACTTGCGGCGCACTTCCTTGGCGGTGGAGATGATGTCTTCGACGATCTCTTTCTGGTTGTACGGCAGTTCCGTCCAGCCCATCATGCCCTTGCCGCGGTTGTCGGCGACGTAGTCGAACGCGTCGGCCGCGGCTTCCTTCATCTCCGCCAGCTCAGAATCCTTGAAGCCGTCGCTGCCGATGAACTTTTTCATCATATAGTTGTAGTCGACGGTGACGCGCATGGAATTGCGCCAGTCTTTGTTTCGGAAATTCATACTGATCCCTCCATATCGTTGACGATTTTCGTGCTTTGCACTCTTTCTTTATTGTAAAACAAAACGCCGCCGCTGTCAACACTTCGGCGAAAAAAACTGCTTTTCAGGGGTTTTTTGCCGCAAAAAGCCGCAAAAACGCACCGAAACGCGCAGCGGCGCCCGGGCAACGCAAAAAGGCTCCGCCCGCGGATCTTCGGGCGGAGCCTTCCCTGTGCAGCCGCGCGGGGGCAGCCGCGACCCTTCAGAACAGGCTCAGGCAGACGGCGACCAGGGCGGAACCGGCCACGGCGGAGAGCAGATTCGCCCCCGCCACGTAGCCGAGCAGATTCGGATACGGATGAAACCGGCGCAGCACGGCGTATTCGATCCACACGATCAGCACTTCGAGCAGCACGGTGCAGCAGCCGAACAGGAAGGCCGCGGGCGCCTCGTAGCGCAGGTCGCAGCCCAGCGCAGACAATACGTACATCGCCAGCGACAGCAGAAAGTTGAGCGAGACGTTGGTCGCCGCGTTCACGCAGTAAAACGCGCCGATGAAGCAGCCGTCCTTCTTGCAAAAGAGCGGGAGAAAGACGAGCGTTTCGAGCACGAGGGTGGCGGCAAGCCCCACCAGGACGAGAAAGGCGGCGTACATCTATCGCTCACCCCCTTCCGCGGGCGGGCCGGCGGGCGCGCCGTCCGCATTTTGTACGGGCGCATCGCCCGCGTTCTGCGCAGGCGAATGCCCCGGCGCATTGTCCGCATTTTGCGCGGACGGTACACCGTTTTCGGAACGCGCGCCCCGCGGCGTCTCCCCTGCTCCGCGCTCCTCTCCTGCGGCGGGCGGGGCGAAGACGGCGGCAAAAGCGCCCTCTTCCGCCGTTCCGCCGGGCGGATCCTGCGCGGCCCGGCGCGCGGCCTCGTCGCGCTTCTGCTTCTTTTTCAGAAGAACGACGAGCAGGATGACGGCGGCGGCCACGACGGCCACGGCGAGGATCACAAAACCGACGCCCAGCGTGATGATCGGCCAGACGGCGACGTCGAGCAAAGATTCCGTCATAATTATACCCCCTTCCCGCGCCGGAGGAACAGGCGCGGCCCGGTCCCGAACAGGCGGGGCGCCCAGGCGAGCGCCGCCGCGCTGCCGAGGATGAGCAGCAGCGGGATCCAGCGCGGCACGGAGAGCGCCATCGCCAGCACGCTGCCCAGCATCAGAAAACACGCCATCACGCCGAACGCCGTATTGCGCAGCCGCGGCAGCGCCGCGAAAGACAGCCACAGCGTGACGGGCATAGACGTATTGAACAGCGCCAGCCCGACCAGGTACAGCGCGGGCACCGTTCCGCCGAAGGCGAGTAAAAACGCCGAAACGGGCAGGCACACGAGCGCGACCGGGCCGACGCCGAAGGCGTCCGCCACATAGCCGCCCGCCGCCTTGCCCAGGGCCGCGGCGGCCGCGCAGAGCAAAACGAGCGCCTCGCCCTGGGCGGTCTGCACCGGCAGCGCCCCGCCGCCGAACCCGCGCACGGCCACGGCAAAGATCAGCAGGCCCAGCGGCAGAAGATCTCCGGCTCCGCCGGCAGGCCGGGCCTCGATATGCGCGAAGTGCCGGCGCAGCGCGGCGTCGTCCGTCTGCAGAACGGGCCGCAGCAGGAGAAAGGCCGCGCCGAACATGCACAGCCCCGCGCCCGCAAAAAAGAGCACGGCCGGCGCGTACAGGCGCCCGATCGCCACGCCGAGCGCGCCGAGAGAGACGAACACGCCGAGCGGGGCGCAGCGGTTCTCGCTCTCCGCGATGGCGAACGCGCCCGCCGCCACGTGGAAGACGGCGTTGCACAGCGACAAAAAGACGAGCAGCGCGGCGGAGAGAACGCCCATGCCCTGCGGAAAGTCGCACAGGGCGCACACGGCGGCGCACAGCCCCGCGCCCAGCAGCGAGGCGTACAGCAGCGGCGCGGCGCGCTTTTTCCGGTCGACGAGCGCGCCGAAAAAAGGCTGAAGGCCGAACGCGAGCAGGTCGTAACCGAACACGCACGCGGCGATCAGGGCGGCAGGCGCCTGCGAGTGCCACGCCCCGTCGGGCGGGCCGCCGAACGGGCGCACGCCGATGAGGACGTACAGGAAGGCGATCGTCGTCATGTCCATGAACAGGTGCGCCGCCGCCAGGAGGGCCGTGCGCAGCCTGGGCCGGACGGCGCTCTGCCCCACTTTTTCTTCCGCGGCGCGGCCGCGGGCGGAAACCACCTGTTTTTCCATCGCATTTCTCTCCTGCCCCGCCGATCGCCCGCAAAAAATGCGGGCCTGTTCATAATTTTATCGTACGGGGACGCGTTTTTACTCACATTTGCAAAAGCAAAAAAACCGGACAGCCGCCGGGGGGGCAGCCGCTCAGCCGATCTTGTCGATGATCTCGCCGAGGTAGTCGCACGCGCGCCTGAGTTCGGAGACGTCGCCGTAGTCGCCGGCGTACACTTCGATGAGCGCTGTGCCCGCAAAGCCCGCGTCTTTGAGGCGGCGCAGGCAGGTTTCAAAATCGAACACGCCGGTGCCGGGCAGGCAGATGCGGCCGCGCTCGTCCACGTCGGAGAGGTGCACGTGCGAGATGCTGCCCTCCATGTCCTTGATGTACATCTGGTACGGGTAGCCCGAAAGGCGTGCCTGCTTGACGTCGAGCACGCCCGAAAGGGCGGGGCAGCGCTCTTTGAGGGGGCGGAACAGCCCCGGCTCGTTGTACAGCGCCCAATGCACGTTTTCCAGGCTCAGGCCGATGCCGTGAACGGCGCAGGCGTCGCAGATCGCACGCAGAGAGGCGGCGAGCTTCCCCACGTCGGACGGGACGGAATTTTTTTTGAGACGGGTGATGCCGTGAAAGGTGTAGTGCTCCGCCCCGAACACGGCCGCGCCGGCCATGGCGCGGTCCAGCCAGGCGAAGGCGTCGGCGCGGGCGCGCGGATGCGCGCCGAACAGCTGCGGCTCGAACTGGGTGTTGAGCACGTGCACCGACCGCGCGCGCATCTTTCCCTTGCGCGCGGCGATGACGCGCCCGTATTCTTCTCCGTATTCGGAAAAGGTGGTGAGGAATACTTCCGTATTCCGGATGCCCAGCCCGTCGAGGACGGCGACGGCGTCCTCGTTCATTTCGCGCAGAAACAGGCAGGCCGTCGAAACGCCCGTATCCATACAACGCTCCCCGCGGGCATTGCGCCCGCGCCTGCGGCGGCACGGCCCAGGCCGGAAAGGCCCCGCAGGAACGACTTTATTTTACCTCGTTTATTTTACCACAGCCGCGCCGCGCCGTCAACGGAAAAGGCACGGGTCCGTAACCCGTGCCTCCTTGCCCGCGCCTCCCGGCCCGGGCGGTTCAGATCGCCGCCGCGCTTGCCGCCTGCGCAATGATCGCCACGACGATGATGATATACAAAATCAAGAAAACGACGTAGAGCACGACGCCGATGATGGCGCCCTTTCCGCACGACCTCGCGCGGAGAGGCATCGTATCTTTCCATACGAGATACAAAATCAGGCCGACCAGCGGGAAAAGGAAGCACAGAAACGCGAATCCTCCGCTGCGCGCGTCGGCGGGCGCGGGCGGAGAATACCGCCCCGCGTCCATACCCGGCGCCGCGCCGTCTGCCTGGCCGGCCCCGCAGTAAGGACAAAACGCCATATTTTCATCCATCTCTTTACCGCATTTTTTGCAATACATTTGCGATCCCCCTTGTTTTTTATCTTTTTCATTATTTTCTCACGAAGCGCGCCCGCTCCGGCGCGCCCCGCTACATGCCGGCCCCCGCCGCGGCGATGACGGCGATCACCACGAAGAGCAGAACGCCCAGCGCCGCCAGCACGGCGTATACGATGACCGCGATCAGCGCTCCTTTGCCGCACATGCGCGCACGGTTCGGCATTTCCCGCTCCCAGACGAGGTACAGGATCAGCCCGACCAGAGGGAAAAAGAACCCCAGAACGGCCCAGCCCGCGTTCGGCGTATCGTCCGGGCGCGCATACGGCGCCGTCCGCGCCGGGCGCGCGTCCGCAGCGCGGCCTCCCCCTTCCGTATACTCGGAAAATGGCTCCCCGTCCCGTTCCGTTTTCTTCCCGCAGGCGGGGCAGAACACGGCGTCTTCCGGCAATTCTTTGCCGCAATATCTGCAATACATGCACTCACCTCGGATAAATGTGTTTCTTTTCCGGAAGGAAAAGAAACAGACGCGTCTGTTTGCCGTACCATCACAATTCTGTTACCAGTTTATCATATTCATGCCGGTTTGTCACGATTCGCACGAAAAAAGAAAGCGAAGGCCGCAGACATGCCGGCGCCCGGCAGAAGGGTTTACGGCGCTTTCGGCCGTTGACAACGCCCCGCGGGCGTGGTATACTGGAACGGAAAAAACAGGACAACACGGAGGCCCGCCATGCAGTTCCGCCCCTACCGCCACAAGGCGCAGTATTACGAAACGGATACGATGAAGATCGTGCACCACTCCAACTACGTGCGGTGGATGGAAGAGGCGCGCGTGGACATGCTCGAGCAGATGGGCATCGGCTACGAGGTGATGGAACGCGAGGGCGTCCTCAGCCCCGTGCTTTCGGTGGAATGCGAGTACAAATCGATGACGCGCTTCCCCGAAACGGTGGAGATCTCTGTGCGGCTGGTGCGCTACACGGGCGTGCGGTTCGACCTCGCCTACGAGATCCGCGACGCCGCGAGCGGGCAGTTGCGCACCCTGTGCAAAAGCGCGCACTGCTTCATCGACGGCAGCGGCAGGCCCATCTCCCTGCGGCGGCGTTTCCCCGCCTGGGACAAGACGTTCTGCGAATGCGCGGAAAGTTTCCGCTGAAACATCCCTCTCGTGCAGAAGAAAAATGGCGCAAAAAACGGTATACGGCCGCAAAAAACCGGAACCGCTCCGAACGGAGCGGTTCCGGTTTTTCTGCCGCGGCGGCCGGCCGCCGGCACGCGTTACAGGAACCAGACCTGCATATCCCCCTTGCCGCGGTTGGCCCACGCGAAGTAGG
>CALVHP010000135.1 GCA_944328405.1 uncultured Clostridia bacterium | reverse complement strand
TGCCGCCGAAGATCGGAAAGGAGTCGGAAAAAATGAAGGTACTTTTGCTCAACGGAAGCGGCCGCGCGAACGGCTGCACCTATACGGCATTGCGCGAAGTAGCCGACACGCTGGAAGCCGAGGGGATCGGCGCCGAACTGCTGCAGATGGGCGGCAAACCCGTGCGCGACTGCATCGCCTGCCGCCGCTGTCGCGAGCTCGGCCAATGCGTGTTCGACGATCTGGCCAACGAACTCATCGAAAAGGCGAAAACCGCGGACGGGTTCGTCTTCGGTTCGCCCGTCTATTACGCGCACCCCACGGGCCAGATCCAGGCCGTGCTCGACCGCGCCTTTTACGCGGGCGGCCGCCACTTCGCCTGCAAGCCCGCGGCGGCCGTCGTTTCCGCGCGCCGCGGCGGCACCGCCGCGTCCTTCGACGTGCTCAACAAGTATTTTTCCATCAACCGCATGCCCGTCGTCTCTTCCACGTATTGGAACATGGTGTACGGCGCCACGCCGGAAGAAGTGAAGCAGGATCTGGAAGGCATGCAGACCATGCGCAATCTCGCCCGCAATATGGCGTACCTGTTGAAGTGCATCGAGGCGGGCAAAAAGCAGGGCATCCTGCCGCCCGCGGCGGAAAATACATACCGCACCAACTTCATCCGCTGAACACGGCGCGGCCGCCCGCCGGGCGCGGGGCGCCGCCGACAGCCGCCCGTCCTGCGTTGCGGGCGGGGCGTTTGAAAAACGGCGGTACGTATACGCCGTTTTTGCTCCGCCGCAGGCGGCGCGGCGTCCGGAATTTGAAATTTTCGCACACTTTTCCGTGCCCGTTCACGGGCGCGCGTGCATTTGTGCGCTATTTTGAAACCATGACAGAACTGCTCAACGCCCGCCGCCGCATGCCGCGCGGCCGAAAACTGTGCCTGTTCGCGCTGGCGGCGGCCCTCGTCCTGCTGCTGGCGCAGATCCCCGCGCTGTGCGAAACGCTCTTTGCGCGCGGCCTCACGCGCCTGGTTTCGGCGGCGGTCGCGGCGGTCACAGGCCTGTTTTCCGTCTCGCTGTACGAGGTGTGCGCCGTATTGCTCATTCTCGGCGCCGCCGCGCTCGTTGCGGGGCTGATCGCGCTGTTGTGCCGCAGGCGCTTCGCGCGCGTGCGGCTGTGGCTGTACCGCCTTGCCCTCGCGGCGCTGTGCGTGCTCATCGCCTTCGGCGTGCTGTACGCGCCGCTGTACGACCGCGCGCCCGTAGAGGACGCCCTCGGCCTGCCCGAAGTTACCGCCACCGACGAGAGCGTGTACGAAGCGGCGCTGTACTTTGCCGACCGCCTCGTCGCCGTCTCCGAATCTCTCGAACGCGGCGAGGACGGCAACGTCGTGCCTTCGCACACCTTTTCCGAGGTCGGGGAACTTCTCAACGCGGAGTTCGACGCCCTCGGCACGTCCTATTTTTCGTCCGCGGCCGTCCGGCCCAAAGCGGTGCTGCTGTCCGTGCCGATGAGCTACCTGGGCATCACGGGCATCTATTTCCCGTTCACGGCCGAAGCCAACGTCAACGTGAACATCCCGCCGTACCAGCTCCCGCAGACGATGGCGCACGAAATGGCGCACGCCAAGGGCGTCTCACGCGAGAACGACGCCAACCTCGTTTCGTACGCGCTGTGTATCCGCGCCGAAGACGCATACCTGCAATACAGCGGGCTGATGCCTGCCGTCGCCGTGCTCATGAACTCCCTGCCGGAAGAGCTCTACGCCGAGGTGCGCGCTCGCCTCACCCACGAGATCCTGCGCGAATACGCCAACGCGAGCGCCCATTACGACCGCTACGAGGGCCTGATCGACACGATCTCGTCCTTCTTCAACGACTTATTTCTGAAAGCGAACGGCGTGCCGCAGGGCACGCGCAGCTACAGCCAGACCGTTTCCGGCCTCGTGGCGCTGCACCGTTCGATGGCGCAGGGATAACGTCGTTTCCCGCGCCGGCCGGTCGGCCCGCGGTTTATGCGTTCGCCGGCGGCTGAGGGGAGAGGGACGGCCTTTTGCCCGCGCGGCTCCGGATTCCGGCGCCCGCCCGCTCTTTTGCGCGGGCGGGCGCCATCGTTTGACATCGCGCCCGAAATGGGGTATACTGAAAGTCCTTCCCTTCGGGAAGGGCAATCCATTCAATCACGGAAAAACACCATGCAGAACATCAAAATTTCGCTGGCGGGGGATCTCGGCAGCGGCAAATCCACGGTCGGAAAGATCCTCGAACAGCGGCTGGGCGTGCGCTATTACTCGACGGGCACCATCCAGCGCGAGATCGCGGAGGGGATGGGGATGACCACCCTTCAGCTCAACCAATATATGGAAACGCACCCCGAGATCGACCGGAAGATCGACGACGGCCTGCGCGCCCTCGAACATGCCGAGGCGGATCTTGTCATCGATTCGCGCATGGCGTGGCACTTCGTTCCGTCCTCCTTTTCGGTGTACATGATGGCCGACCCGCTGGTCGCCGCTGCGCGCATCCTCGGCGCGGGCCGCGCGCACGAATCCTTTTCCACCGTCGAAGAGGCGGCGGCGTCCGTCGCGGCGCGCCGCAAGAGCGAGGCGCTGCGCTACAAGAGCATGTACGGCGTCGACATTCAGGATCTGGAAAATTACGACTACGTGATCGATACGTCCTTTGTTTCGCCCGATACGGTGGCCGAGCGCATCGCCGCGCATTACCGCCTGCACGCCGCGGGC
Source organism: uncultured Clostridia bacterium (assembly GCA_944328405.1). Lineage (GTDB taxonomy): Bacteria > Bacillota > Clostridia > Christensenellales > Borkfalkiaceae > Borkfalkia. Next base: position 5,650 of record CALVHP010000135.1, on the reverse strand, counting down.
ACGCGTTTCGCGCGCTACGAGATCTGCCCCGCGCGCCTGCTGCCCGCGGGGAGCGAGGCGGGCGCGCCCGCCTTTGCCGAGAGCGACGGCTTTTTCTACATCGTCAGCGGCGCCGAAGAGATCGCCCGCGCCATCGGCCGCGGCGAGCCGCTCATCGCCTGCTCCTGCTGCCCGCTCGAAGACGCGGCGGCGTTCGCCCGCGAGCACTGCACCGCCGAAACGGTCGCGGCCTGGGCGCACCGCACGGGCGTCGAGCCGGCGCGCCTTCCCGCCTTTCTGCGCCGATGAGCCGCGCCTTTTCCGAGCGCGAGCGCGCCGAGCACAGCATCATCACGACCTACCGGCGCGAGATCTGGCGGCGCTTTGCGCGGGCGGTCAAAGAATACGCTCTCGTGCAGGCGGGCGACCGCGTCGCCGTCTGCCTTTCGGGCGGAAAGGATTCCATGCTGCTTGCCAAATGCATGCAGGAATTGCAGGCCCACGGAGACGTCTCCTTCGGCCTCGAATTTCTGGTCATGGACCCCGGCTACGCGCCGCGCAACCGCGCCCTCATCGAGAGCAACGCCGCCCGTCTGGGCGTGCCCGTGCACATCTTTTCCTCGCCCATCTTCGAAACGGTGGAAACGGTCGCCAAAAATCCGTGCTACGTGTGCGCGCGCATGCGCCGCGGTTACCTGTACCGCGAGGCGCAGCGCCTCGGCTGCAACAAGATCGCCCTGGGGCACCACTTCGACGACGTCATCGAGACCATCCTCATGGGCATCCTCTACGGCGCGCAGATGCAGAGCATGCCCCCCAAGCTGTACAGCTCCCGCCACCCGGGCATGCAGCTCATCCGCCCACTGTATTACGTGCACGAAGAGGACATCGTGCGCTGGAAAGAGTACAACGGCCTCGAATTTCTGCACTGCGCCTGCCGCTTTACCGAGCGCAGCGAAGAGAAGGAAGAGCTTTCCAAACGGCGCGAGGTCAAGCGCCTCATCGCCCGCCTCAAAGAGGACAACCCTAACGTCGACATCAACATTTTCCGCAGCGCCTACAACGTGCACGTCGATACCCTCATCGAGTACGATTCGCGAGGCGTGCGCTATCCCTTTCTCTCCCGCTACGCGCCCAAGCCGATCGCTGGCGGGGAAGACGACGAATGACCCGCCTCTCTTGCGGGCCGCGCATTTTTATAAAAAGAAAGAAAAGAACCGTCCCCGCGTTTGTTCCGGCAAACGCGGGGATCGTTTGTTTGCTCCTTTGCAAACCACAGAAGAACAGCGGAGAAACGGCTTCCCCGGCAGAAAAAACGCCGGAACATCCCCCGCAAATCTTTGCATTTTTCCGCCGCCTGTGCTATACTGAAAGCGGCACAAAACTGGATCTTTCTTTTTACCTTTTACGGCAGGTACGGAAATCGGCATTTCGTATCTCTTTTTCCTGTCGTAAAAGAAGGAAATTTCCCTACAGAAAGGAAAGTTTTGTGCCAACAATCGGGGATACGGTGCAGGGCGTGTCTTCGATGAAGGCACGCTTTTTTTATGCGGAATAACGCCTGCAATCCTGTCGGAGGAGAGAGATGATCTGTAAAAAATGTGGCGCAGAGTATGAAGGCCGGTATTGCACGCATTGCGGCGCCCCGGCGGACGGGCCGGCCCGCTGCCCCGCCTGCGGGGCGGAAGTTTCGCCCGGTTCGCGCTTTTGCGGGAGCTGCGGGCAGGACCTTGCGCCCGCGGCGGGCGGCGGAGGAGGCGCGCGGGCGGCCGCCGTCCGGAAAAAATTCCCCGCAAAAAAACTGCTCGCGTTTGCAGCCGTCGTCGTGGCGCTCGCGATCCTCGTCACGGTCATCGTGTCCGTCGCCAGCTGTTCGGCCAACATTTTCCGCATCGGCAAGGTCGACAAGATCGCCGTCGGCGACACGAAAGAGCGCGTCGTCGAGATCCTCGGCCAGCCGTATGACGACAACGGCGGTTCGCTGTTCGAGTATTACGACGACGAGTATAAAGAGCTCCTCGAGCAGAGCGAGGGCGGCGATCTTGAAGATATCTTCGGCGACGTCGACAGCGAAGACGATTTTGAAGACGCGATGGGCGACCTCGAGGACGCCTTTACCGTGCTCCAGACGACGGAATACCGGTATATCTCCGTCACTTTCGACAGCGACGGCCTGGTGCGCGAAGTATTCTTCGACGCCGCCCGTACCGAAATGAACAAGGATATGCCCAAGCTCTGCAAAAAATACGACGTCGTCAACGACAGCATTCTGCTCTATGCGCCGACGGACATCGTCTATGCCGCCCGTTTTGAAGACGGCAGCTTTTTCAAGGGCGTAGGGGTCTCCGGCTTCGTCGCCGACAACGCGGGCGCGTCGCACGCCTCCGTTCAGTGGGCCGACCGCTGGGAAAACCGGTACAGCGCGTCCGTCAAGGTCAAGGAAAATCCGGACATCCTGTCCGCGGGCGAACTGGGCGAGGGCGTGCGCTATTCGCTCAGCAAGGAGAACGTGCTCACCATTTCGGGCGGAGGCACGATCGAGGGCGGAGCCTACGGTTCGTACGTGCTCGTTCCCGACCGCGTAGCCGCGCTCGACAGCGTTTCCGTCCACCTCGCGGCGGACGTGACCCGGTTCAATGCCGCGGGCCTGTCCTTCCGCCGGGAGAATTTTGACTGGGTTTATCCGAGTATCCAAAGCGTCTCCGTGGCGGAGAAAAATCCGGCGTACACCGTGACGGACGGCTGCATCGTCGACAAAGAGACGGGCACCCGCCTCGTATTGGGGACTTCGGCGGGCGTCGTCCCCGAGGGCGTCAAGATCATCGGCAGCCATGCTTTCCGCGGGTCTGCGCTGACCGAAGTGCATTGGAACGCCGCGGCGTGCGAAAGCCTGGAAGAGGAGGCCTTTTACCTCTGCGAAAACGTGCGCTCCGTCACGTTCGGGGAAGGCGTGCAGCAGATCCCGAGCCGCTTCCTCGGCGGCGTCGACGTGAGCCAAATCACCGAGATCGCCCTGCCGGACAGCGTGACGTACATCGACGCGTATGCGTTTTCCGGATTCGGCATACAGTCGGTCACCGTTCCCGAAAACGTCGAGGCGATCGGTATCGGCGCTTTCGACGGCTGCGAACAGCTTGGCTCGGTCCTCTGGGAGGCAAAAAACTGCACCGTCGAACAGAATTCGGTCGATTCCATGGTCTTCTCGGATTGCGGCGCGCTGGAAAAGTTTACGATCGGCGGCACCGTGCAGTCGCTGCCCGGCGATCTGTTCTCCTGGCAGGGTAAGGACATTTACGTCGACAGCCTCGGCGCCTTCTTTTCCCTCACGATCGACGAACGTTCCGACGGCTGGGATCTCTACGTCGGCGGGAGCCTTCTGACGGAGTACACCGTATCCGTTTCGGACGGAGCGTTCGATTCGCTGGCGGGCTGCGCGAGCCTGCAGAGCGTCGCCTTTGCCGACGGCGTCACTTCCGTCGCGGAGAACGCCTTCTCGAAATGCACCCGGCTGCAGACCGTTTCGTTTCCCGATTCGCTGACCGAGATCGGCATAAGCGCGTTTTTTGGCTGCACGGCTCTGCAAAGCGTCGATTTCCCCGTTTCGCTCGTCAACATTTTGAGAAGTGCCTTCCGGGAGTGCACGGCATTGCAGAGCGTCGTCATCCCCGCAAACGTCGAAAACGTCTATCAAAACGCCTTTTCCGAATGCACGGCTTTGAAGCGGGTGGAGTGGAACGCGGAAAACTGTAAGTTCGCCGGCGGCGAGCATGACTCCGCCTTCGCAGGATCCGCGGTGCAGACGGCCGTCTTCGGCGACGGGGTGCTCTCCATCCCCGAATACCTGTTCCGTGACTGCGCGCAGCTGGAAAGCGTCGACTTCGGAAACACGGTGCAGAGCATCGGCAAGGATGTGTTCTACGGCTGTGAATCGCTGCACCGCCTCGTCCTGCCGTCTTCGCTGACGACCATCAAGACCCAGGCGTTCCAGGGCGCGAGCGGCCTCACCGAGGTCTATATCCCGAACAGCGTCTCCAAGGTCGGCGGCCACGTGTTCTATTTCTGCGACAGCGACAAACTGACCGTCTATTGCGAGGCGGAATCCAGGCCGAGCGGATGGGAGGAGGATTGGAACGAAGTCGACAGGTCCGGCTGGCGCTGCGAAGTCGTATGGGGGAGCGCAATGCCCGCCGCGCCGGCAGGCTGACGCCTCTTTTGGCAAATAAACGAGCGCCCCGCGTTACCCTTCGGGCAAACGCGGGGCGCTTTCTGCACGTTTTGGATCGAAACAAAGCATATGCATGGATTTGACCGAAAAGAAGGGGAAGGGTTTAAGCCTTTCCCTTTTTCAGTTCGGCGATGGCTTTGGTCAGCAGATATTCGGCGGTCGAGTCGTGCCGCACCGTTTCGAGCGCTTCGTCGAAGGTGCACCACTTCGCTTCGAGGATCTCTTCCTCGTTCACGTGGATCTCCCCGTCCGAGACCACCACGATAAACCCGAGCATCAGCACGTTGCGCGGTTCGTGGTAGCGCGACGTCACGTACTTCGAGCGGACGGCGTTCAGGCCGGTCTCTTCGCGGATCTCGCGCACGATGGTCTTTTCCGCCGATTCTCCCTTTTTCACGTACCCGGCAAAGAGCAGAAAGTCCCCGTTGGTGTGCCGGGCGATGAGGATCTTATCCTGCGCCTTGTTCACGACGGTCATGCTCACCGCCGTCTTGAAGGGCGGAAATTTGAATTCTCCGCAGGTGTCGCAGTAGGGCACCAGCCCCTCGTTTTCGCAGAATTTCAGAGCGAGTTTGTTCCCGCAGTCCTGGCAATACATTTGCGCCTCCTTTGCGCCGCCCCGCGGCGCCGTGTCCGATAAAATTCTTATTTCAAATAGAATAAACCATTTTTCGCGAATTGTCAATACTGTATGAACGATTTTTTCAAAAATGCACGTGTTTTTACGGTTTTATTACAAGTTTTGCGGGTTTTTTCGCAAATGTTTGCGGAAGAAGGGATGCGCAGCCGCATTCCAAAATGTTGATAGCCCCTATAAAAATTGGTAAAGATTCAATTTTTTCACATTCGGTTGACAAATCGGCCGCCGGAAAATTATAATCGGGGCGTCAAAAATCATTGCGACAACGGCGTTGCGGTGCATCCTCGCGAGAAAGCGAAGGGGATCCGCAGCGTCCATTTTTTTGGAGGTTTTTGTGTTTATGAGAGTACCCGAGATCTTTGGCGAAAACGTATTCAACCTGCAGGCCATGCAGGAACGCCTGCCCCGCGACGTGTTCCGGTCCCTGAAAAAGACCATCGACGAAGGCAAACCGCTCGACAGCAGCATCGCCGGGGCGGTCGCCCATGCGATGAAGGAATGGGCGGTGGAAAAGGGCGCCACGCATTACACGCACTGGTTCCAGCCGATGACGGGCATCACGGCGGAAAAGCACGACAGTTTCATTTCCCCGACGAAGGACGGGCGCGTGATCATGGAATTTTCGGGCAAGGAACTGGTGGTGGGCGAGCCGGACGCTTCGAGCTTTCCTTCGGGCGGGGTGCGCGCGACGTTCGAGGCGCGCGGGTACACGGCGTGGGACCCGACGTCGTTCGCGTTCATCAAGGACGGCACGCTGTGCATCCCGACGGCGTTCTACTCGTACACGGGGGAGGTGCTGGACAAGA
>CALVHP010000134.1 GCA_944328405.1 uncultured Clostridia bacterium | reverse complement strand
TGACGAACGTGCCCGCAAAATCGGTGACGGCGGGCTTGAAGCAGCCGCGCTCGTCGACCATGTTCACGACGGGCAGGCCGTACTTTTTGCCGACGCGGTAGTCGTCTTCGCCGAAGGCGGGCGCGATCTGCACGCTGCCCGTGCCGTCGGTCACCGTGACGTACCCGTCGCCCACGACGTAGTGCGCCTTTTCGCGGTAACTGCCTTCGGCGTAGGGAAAGAGCGGCTCGTATTCGGCATATTCGTAGTCCTTGCCCTTTTTGACGGACAGCGTTTTGTACATCCCCTCTCCGAACAGCGTGGGGACGAGCGCCTGCGCCAGGACGTAGCGCGCGCCGTCTTCCGCCTCGATCTCGGCGTAGTCTTCGTCGGCGTTCATGCACAGCGCCACGTTGGAAGGCAGCGTCCACGGCGTGGTCGTCCAGGCGAGGAACCAGGCGTTCTCCTCCCCCTTGCGCTTGAAGCGGACGAACACGGAAGTCTCCTTCACGTCCTTATACCCCTGCGCGACCTCGTGCGAGGAGAGCGCGGTGCCGCAGCGCGGGCAGTACGGCACGATCTTGTGCCCCTTGTAGAGCAGGCCTTTTTCCCATTTGTTTTTCAGCGCCCACCAGACGGATTCGATGTAGTTGTCGTCGTAAGTGATGTACGGGTGCTCCATGTCCGCCCAGTAGCCGACGCGTTCGGACATGCGCTCCCACTCGCCCTTGTACTTCCACACGCTCTCTATGCACTGCTTGATGAAGGGCTCGATGCCGTACTTTTCGATGTCCTGCTTGCCGTCCATGCCGAGCAACTTTTCCACTTCCAGCTCGACGGGCAGGCCGTGCGTATCCCAGCCCGCCTTGCGCAGAACGTGCTTGCCTTTCATCGTCCGGTACCGGGGAACGATGTCCTTCATCACGCGGGTGAGGATGTGGCCGATGTGCGGCTTGCCGTTGGCCGTGGGCGGGCCGTCGTAAAAGGAAAATTCTTCGCCGCCTTCGCGCGCTTTGACGCTGTCTTCGAAGACGTTTTCCCGCTTCCAGAACTCGATGACTTCCTTTTCGCGGTCGACAAAATTCATCGACGTGTCTACTTTTTTGTACATACAGCTCTCCTGTTCCGCCGGGCGCGGATCCTGTGAATTTGCGGCGGCCGCCGCGGACGAAAAAACAAAATCTCTTCGTTTTCGGAAAAAACAAAGAGACCACCAAAACATACCGACATACGCCCCTGTTGGTAACGCGGTGGAAATAACCGCGCGCAAAGCTACTTTCGCAAGCCGATTTCGCCCCGCGGGCTGAGAGGTGATACCGCCGCGCGCCGCTCCTGCCGCCTTTCACCTGCCGCGGCTCTCTTTGAGGATCGGGGATGCGCGGGGCCTGTCCCCGTGAACGCCTTTTCGGATGATCTGCCGCGGCCATGCGCGGCGATTTGTATTATTGTACCAGCCTTTGCGCGGTTTGTAAAGCGATTTTGCCCCGCGCGAACAAATTCCGCCCGCCGAATTGCCGCCGCGGCGGCAAAAAACCAGCCCGCGCAAAATCGGTATTCCGCGCAAAATGATTTTTTCGCCCATTTTGCAAAAAATTTTTTTCGGAATGTCAGAAACTGTCAGTTGCGAATGCTATACTTGTGCTGCCAACCAAAAATAAGGAGATGATAAGAGATGGTATTTCTGATCGTTCTGTTCGCGGTTCTTTTTGTGGTCTTCGTGATCCTGTTCGTCGGCATGGCGCTTGCCGCCAAAGACAAAACAAAACTCAAAAAATTGCAAAAGGACGCCGATTATATCTTCAAGAAGAAAAACGGGGCGTATAAATTCTTCTATACGATCAAGGGATTCAACGGCGAAAACGGAAAAACAGTCAAGGTGATCCTGCAATCGGGGCCGCTCTTTTCCGATCTGACAAAAAAGTCGACCTATACGGATTACGGATGCAAAACGATACAGTTCGGCTACGCGGACAACAAATCGGACGCCGCACAACTGCTTCCGCTCAAAGAAGTCCCTGCCAAAGAGGGGCAGTCTTATACCGTCAACGAAGAATTCGTACTGCCCGGAGAACTGCTGGACGAAACCGGGGCCGCCGACATTCACGTAACGATCCGATCCGCATGGGTGCTGGGCGGCAAGAATATCGACGAAGTTTTGGAATTCGATTACAACAAATAGGAGGTGCGACGTGTTTTTGGCGATCGGCATCGTTTTGGAACTGGTCCTTTGCGTCCTCTCTCTGTTTTTGGGGACCATGTATTCGGAGGATTGGGGATACGCTTCGGCATTCCGCGAAAAGGCGTATGTGGCCGGCCCTTCCGACAGTTTTACGCTGCTGTCGATGTACGGCTGGGTGTGCGCCCTGGTCATCGGGCTGGTCATCCTTTTCTCCGTCGGCTACCTCGCGGCGTTTTTTTTGAAAAAGGCGTACCAACTCCCCTCTTTTCTGATCATTGCGGCCTACCTGCTCCCCATCGGGATGATCTTTGCGGGGATCGGCACGTTGGCGAGCGACGGACAATTCGTGCAGATCGGGTTCATTACGGTCGGCCACGGAACGCACGCCGGAATGACGGCATTCGGTTTTGTTTTTCTGCTCGGCTCCATCCTTGCCTTCGTCCTGACCTGCATCGGCATTCACAGGCAAAAGGCGGCCGTCGCCGCCGAGAACAAACAGGAAGTCAAAGAGATCCGCCGGAAGGAAGCACGCCCCGAAAAGGCGAACGCGAAACCCAAACAGCCGATCGGCAAAGACGATTGGAAACTTTGAAGCCGGCCGGGCAAAATTCGAGACGTTTTCCGGTCGTCGCCCTTCCGACGGCCGACAACGCCTGTTTCGCGGCAGAGCCCGGAATAGGCTTTTACCGCGCCGGTCGTCCTCTGCAAAAGCCGTATTTGAATGCAAAAAATTTTTTCGGATTGTCAGAAATTGGCAGTGCCGAATGCTATAATCTAAGAAAAATACGCGCACTGCCGCGCAAAGGAGTTACAAAAATGAAAACAAAACCGTTGAAAATGCTGCAATTTTTCCTCACCGCCGTGTTTGCGATCGGCCTGTGCCTCTCGTTTGCCGCCTGCGGCGACGGGCAGGAAAGCGGACAAACCGGCGGACAGAACGACGAGCCGACCATAGAGAAAACGGATTTCGAGATCGTCTGCGACTACATTGCCGAAAACGGAAAGCCGAACGCGGATGTAGCGGTCGATACGCCCGTGCTTTCCCTCGTCAACGACGGCGGCTATGAAATGCACATCTACCAGGACGACGAACTCATCTGCTTTTATTACAGGAGCAATTTGATGAGGATCAAACTGGAGATGGAATCCATGGATGAATCGCCCGTCTATTTTACCTTCTACATCAGCGGCGGCCAGGCGGACAGCGAGGTGACGCCCGCCAAATTTACGGGAACCACCGACGAACTCGAATTTTTCGGATTCATGCCTGCCTCCTGCGAAAAGGACTTTGAGTTCAGTATTCTCCTGAGTTCGTTCGACTCGCCCATCGCCCTGATGATGCACTATTCCAACGAACTGCTCGCCGGTGCGGGCTACGACATGTCGGATTTCGGTTTCCGCAATTTCCGCGCAAAATCGTAAACGCCAAGTTTATAAAGGGATTCAGGATCCTGAATACGGGCGTACGGGCGCATTTTTATGTGCCCGTACGCTTCTGTTTTGCGGCGAAGCGTTGCAAAGCGCGGGCAAACGTGCTATACTGTTTTCGGAATATTTTACCGCCGGAGAATAACTATGCGCCCGATCGGAGAGATCATCCGCCATATCCGCAAAGAACGAGGGCTGACGCAGCTTGCCCTTGCCACGCGCCTCGGCGTGACGCCGCAGGCGGTTGGCAAGTGGGAGCGGGGCGAAAGCGAACCGGACCTTTCGCTGCTGATCCCGCTTGCGGAGGCGCTGCGTGTGACGCCCGAAACGCTGTTCGGCGCGGAACGAGAAGACTGGCGCGGCTGCCCGGATTTTCTTGCGGATGGGCTGCCTGAAAGCCTGCGCCGCAGGCGGCGCGCCGCGGGGCTGACCCAAACGCAGCTTGCCGAGCGCCTGGGCATACGGCCGCAGACGGTCTCGAAATGGGAGACGGGCGTATGCGCGCCCGACATCGGATACTGCCGCGCCCTCTGCGGGCTGTACGGCATCACACCCGCCGCCCTGCTT
>CALVHP010000133.1 GCA_944328405.1 uncultured Clostridia bacterium | reverse complement strand
TTTGAGCGCGCGTTCTTCGACGACGTCGCAGAACGCGACCAGCTCCGCCGCGGGGTTGCGTTTTTCCGCCGGCATGTGCTTCGTATTGGCGATCCCGCCGCAGCCGATGACGCCGATGCGTACCTTTCCCATGATCAAAATGTTCCTCCCGTCAAAAAATCCTGTATTTCTTTTTTCCGCCGCCCGGATCGGGCGCGCGGCATCCGATCGCCCATGCCGAACGGACCCGCCGCGCTCAGCGCGCGAGGGCACGCATGGCCCGCAGGCTGGCGGAAAGGTATTCCTCCTCCGCGCAGGGATATTGTTCCACCTCGAGGATGGCCCAGGGGATGTTCTGCGCCTTTGCCTCGGAAAATACGCCGCGCATATCCACGGCGCCTTCCCCCACGACCGGCTGCGGGCTGTGCGCGGGGTCCTCTTCGGCGGCTTCTTTGATGTGCACGAGCGCGAGCTTGCCCGCGAGGCGCTTCATCTCCGCGACGGCGTCTTTGCCGGCGACCGTCGCCCAGAACACGTCCAGTTCCGCGCGGATGCCGAGCGCGTCCGTGATGCGGCCGATCTCGTCTTTCCCGTCCGCGTATTCGTGCGCGTGGTTATGGTAGCCGAACACGACCCCGCGCGCGTCCAAAAGCGCCTTCGCCTTTTCCCCCGCGGCCAGCACGGCGGCATACTTTTCGGGCGAATCGAATTCTTCCGGCCCTACCCAGGGGATGAACACATAGCGGATGCCGAGCGCGTCGATGTACGGCAGCGATTCTTCCACCGCCTCGGGGCGGATATGCGCGGAAATGCCCGCCAGGCGGTATTTTTCCAGCAGCGCCTTCATCTCCCCGGGCGTCTTGCCGTAAAAGCCGGCAAATTCCACCCCGTCGTAACCGGCGGCGGAGACCATGGAGAGCACCTTTTCGGCCCCCTCCCTCTCGGCCCGCGCGCGCAGGCTGTACAGCTGAACCCCGAACTGCATATCGTTCTCCTTTTACGCCCACCACATATCGGTGTTGCTCTCGGTAATGACGCATTCTTTCAGGAAACGGACCGCCTTTTCCAGCCCCTCTTTGGGGGACATGAGCCCGTCTTCGTGTTCGATGGAGACAGAATCGTCGTAGCCGTAGATCTTGAGCATGGAAAGGATCTGCTTCCAGAGCGTGGCGTCGTGTCCGTAGCCGAGGGTGCGGAAGGACCAGCTGCGCCCCGCAAACTGCGTGAACGACTTGGTGTCGAGCACGCCGTTGGCGCGCACGTTCTGTTCGAGCATCTGCGTGTCTTTGGCGTGGAAATAGTAGATCGCCTTCGCCTCGCCGAGCACGCGGATGACTTCGGGGATGTCCATCCCCTGCCAGAACAGATGCGACGGGTCGATGTTCGCGCCGATGAGGCTGCCGACGGCGTCGCGCAGGCGCAGGCAGGTCGCCGGGTTATACACGCAAAAACCGGGGTGCATTTCCAGCGCGATGCGCTTCACGCCATGGTCGGCAGCGAAGCGGACCGCCTTTTTCCAATACGGGATGAGCACCTCGTTCCACTGCCATTCGAGCACGGCGGGGTACTCGGGCGGCCAGGCGCACGTGACCCACGAGGGCTGTCTGGCGCCCGGGTCGGAGCCGGGGCAGCCCGAAAAGGTGACGATGCGGTCGACGCCGAGCTGCCCCGCAAGCACGCAAGCCGCCTCGAAATCCGCCTCGAAACGGGCGGCGGTCTCCTGGTCCGGATGCACGCAGTTGCCGTGCACCGACAGGGCCGAAATGCCCATGTTGTGCCTGGCAAACGTCTCGAGCAGGGTTTCGCGCGCGGCCTTGTCTTTAGACAGGACGAGCGCGTCGGCATGCGCCTTGCCCGGATAGCCGCCCACGCCCAGTTCGAACTGGTCGACCCCCAGGCCGGAAAGGTAGCGAAGGCTCTCGTCGAGGCTGTAATCGCCCAAAATGCCGCTGACTACACTGATTTTCATATTGCGTTCCCCTTTTTTTGAATTATAGAGACAGGCCGCCCGAAGGCGGCTCCGTCCGGTTGCGGATATTTTTGTCCGTCAGATGCGGACTTTGACGACGGCGTTTTCCGCCGCCGAACGCGCGGCGGCTTCCATGACGCGGAACACGCGCAAAACTTCTTCTTTCCGCACCACGGGCGCTTCCGCACCCGCGGCCGCTGCCGCGAAATTTTTGTAGAAGGCGTACGGCTCCGCATGCACGACGGGCAGCGGCAGCTCTTCGACGGAGGAGTTGCTGCGCTGGGCCATGGTGCGGGTAAAACCGTTGCCCGCGCGCACGCCGACAAGGTTTTTGTCCTCGCGCTCGACGCAGCGCGTCATTCCGCCCGAAAGGTCCCAGCCCTCGACGGTCGCCGTGCCGTCCAGCCCGTAGACCATCCAGCGCGGCAGCGGGCGGAAACAGTCGGTCAGGACCACGATGCGGTACTGAACGCCGTTTTCGAACCGCACGAGGAGGTCGCAGCCGTCTTCGACCTCTTCGCCGTAAATATAGCTGTACGAACAGGCCAGGCTTTCGATGGCGCCGGGCACGATGCAGAGCATCTGGTCGATCAGGTGCACGCCCCAGTCGAGCATCATCCCGCCGCCGTGCGCGATTTTTTTGCGCCAGCCGCCCGGGATGCCGTTGGCCCCCACGACGCGCGATTCGTACTTGTATACGCTGCCGATGGCGCCGCTTCCGGCGATCTTTTTCACGGTGAGAAAATCGTCGTCCCAGCGGCGGTTCTGGTGCACCTCGAAGAGCACGCCCGCCCGTTCGGCGCAGGCGTACATCTCTTCCGCCTGCGCTTCGCTCAGCGCGATCGGCTTTTCGCAGACGATGTGTTTGCCGGCGGCGGCCGCCGCCTGTACATAGGGCGCGTGCGCGTCGTTGGGCGTGGCGATGAGCACCGCGCCGACGCTCTTATCCGCCCAAATCTCTTCGGGCGAAGCGTAAACGCGCAGTCCCTTTGCGCGCGCGGCGGCGCCGCGCGCAGGGTCGGTATCGTAAACGCCCGCCGTTTCCAGCGGGTACGCGGGGTTCGCGGCGGCGTAGGCCGCAAGCTGATCGGCGTGGAAAGAACCCATCCCGCCGTAGCCGATGATTGCGATCTTCATAAGCAAAAACCCGTCCTCTGTTGACATCTCGGTTCGTCAATGGTATAATACCACTGAATATTGCGGATTTCCACTCATTTTTTTAAAGATTTGTTTCAATTATTGACATCTATGAAAAAAACCGCCTATTACGAAGCTTTTCACGACAAAGAGAGCAGTTCGCGCTTTTTCTATTCCGAAAACGCGGATACGCCCTCGCACTTCCATCGCTGCATCGAGATCCTGTACATCACGGAGGGGCGCGCGCGCTGCGCGGTGGACGGAGAGCCCTTCGACGCCGGGAAAGACGACATCGTGTTCGTACGGCGGTGCGCCGTGCACGAGATCGCGCCGGCACCCGCGTACGGGAACTTTGTGCTGATCGTCAAGGCCGCCTACGCGGACGACTTCGGCAGCGCGCTGGAAAAGGAGACCCTGCCGCCCCTGCTGAACGACCGCCCGTTCAACCGCACCCTGCTCCCCCTGCTGCTACGCATGCAGCGCGCCGTGCAGAAGCCCTCTTTCCTGGTCATGAAGGGATACATCGACGTGCTGATCGGCTCCCTGCTCGACCATTACGAACGCCGCCCCTTCGCGCCGACGCCCAACCTTTCCGCCGTGGTCGAGGCGCTCAATTACATCGACGAGCATTTTTCCGAGCCAATCACCCTCGATTCGCTCGCCGTGCATTTCGGCTACAACAAATACTATTTTTCGCGCCTGTTCAACGCGTATATCGGCGAAAACCTCAACAACTACGTCAACGCGGTGCGCGTGCGCAAGCTCGTCGAAACCGCCAAACGGACGGACAAG
>CALVHP010000132.1 GCA_944328405.1 uncultured Clostridia bacterium | reverse complement strand
TCGGCGATCACCTTCCCGCAGGCGTATCTGGACGGGCTGGATTACGGCACGTATACCTATACCGTGAGCGGCAAAAAGGTGAGCGGCGTTGCGTCCGAAAGCACCTCGTTCACCCTCACCGTCTACGATTCCCGCCTGCCTGCGTTCGCTTCCGATCGGATCGAATTCGACGCCGCGGAATCGGACGGCGACCTGGAACTGTCCTTCTCGCTGTACGACGGCGCCGTCTCGAAAGTGCTTCTCAACGGAACGATCGTCCCGTCGACCGATTATTCGTATGCGGACGGCGTTCTCGCGTTGGATCAGCTGTTTGCCGAAACGGTCGTCGGCTACGGCGAAAACACGCTGACGGTCGTCACCGACAAAAACGAAGCCGTGCTGACCCTCGTCAAAACGGACAGCCGTACGCCCGTCGTTTCCGCAACGTACACTTACGACGTTTCGGACGAAGGGGAGTATTTCACCTTCGTGTCCGAATGGTACGCGGCCGAGCCGGACGGCCTGACCCTGAACGGCTCCGCGGTGGACGGCTGGCAGTTCACGCTGCGCGGCATCCGCGTTCCGGCGGCGACGCTGCGCGCGCTCGGCACGGGCACGTTTGACGGCGCCGTTACGGCGGGCGGGCAAAGCTATCCCTTCACGCTGAACGTCATTGACGGCTCGGCGCCGAAGGTCTCCGCCGTCCATCATTACGACGCGGCGCACGGGCTGGACGCAGAGATCGTCTTTGCCATGAACGGCTGCACGTTCGCAGGGGTCCTGTACGGCGGCCAGCCCTTTGCCGGCGCCGGGTTTGCGGACGGTACGGTGCGCATCCCCGCGGCGTGGTTTGCCGAAAAGCTCGGCTCCGGCGCCTGCTCCGTCGGCGATACCCTCGTGTTCACCGTCGTATGGGAGAGCGATTTCGTGCCCGAAGGCCTGCGCGAAGACATCTCCGTGCGCGTCGTCGATTCTTCCGATCTGACCGCGCAGACTTCTTCCTTCGATAAAAAGAGCGGCGAAGATTTCCTTCTGCCCGCCTTCCTCAACGGGTACGACGTGCTCGGCGTGCGCGTCAACGGCGCGTACACCACCGACTATTCGGTCACGGAAGAGGGCGTTGTGCTGGGCAACGCGTTCGTGCGTTCCCTGCCGGTGGGCGACCTTTCCGTCGTCGTCGAACTGTCCCGCTACGACGTGACCCTGCGTGCCTCGCTCGCCGATACGCGCAGCGCCGAATCCGCGGGCGGTGAGGACGTGTTTTTCATCGGCGACTCCGCGGACGGTTTCCTGTTCGCGATGAACTTCTACGAAAACACAGTGTATTCCATGGCCGACTGGCAGGGCGCGACGGTGGCTCCGTATAACTACACCGTCACCGAAGAGGGCATCCTCTTCGACGCCGCCTGGCTGGAAGAGATGGGCGGCGGGTATTTCACCTTCAGCCTCACCACGCGCCGTACGGACGGCGGCATAACCACGCAGGAAACGCTTTCTTTCTCTTTCTATATTGTAGAAGGATCTTCGGTCTCCGTCACGCCTCCCGGCGAGTACGACCTCGCTTCCGGCGAAAATCTCACGCTGGAGATCGATTTCAAAGACAGCGCGTTTGCCGGGCTGAAGGCGGACGGCGTCCTGCTCGATTCGTATCACTACCTGCGCACGGGCAGCGGCGCGCTCGTCCTGTATGCGTCCGGTCTGCAATCGATGGGCGCGGGCACGCACACCCTCGCCGTCGTGAGCGACCGGGGCGAAACGGAGTTCACCCTGACCGTGAAGGACAGCCGCGTCAACACCCTGACAGCCGAAACGCTCACCCTCAACCCCGGTGCGCGCGAAGTCGTCCTCTACGGCGATCTTCCCAACGCCGCGTTCACGCTTTCGCTCGACGGCGCCGCGCTGTCTGCCGATGCGTATGAAGTGCACGGAAACTACATCGTCCTCAGCGAAGCGTTCGTCGGCTCGCTCGGCGCGGGCACGCACACCCTCGCCATCGCCACGGAGGGAGGGGAAGACACGATGACGCTGGAGATCATGGATACCGCCGCGTCCTACACGGCTCCCGTACTCATTTCGGCGGCGGTTTCGCTGGTCGTGTTCGGCGGCGCAGCGGCCGCAGGCGTCGTCCTCATCCGCCGCAAACGCAACCATCAGGGAGGGGAACAATGAAAAAGTTTGCCATCGGTTCGCTGCTTCTGGCGCTCTTGCTGTCCGTGGCCGTTCTTTGCGGCGCGTCCGGCTTCGCGGCGTCTGCCGACAGTTCCGTTTCCTCGTCCACAGAGGTGTTCCGTCGCCTCAGCGGCGTTCAGCAGGGTTTTTCGTACGAAGAGCCCCTCACCACCGACGGCCTGGCGCTCAGCGTCAGCATCGACATGCCCAGCGGGCAGCTCGGTTACGTGGGCATCAATTCCGCTCCCGGCGGGATCGGCCAGCCCGTCTCCGCGCAGCACGGCATCGGCATCCTTCTTTACAACTCCAACGACCGCTGCCTGGCGATCGAAGTGTATTCGCACTTTGCCTGGACGCAGTACACCGCCACCACGGAAATGACCGACATCCTGCCCAACCAGACGATCACGCTGTCTCTGCGCCGCAGCGACGGGGAATGGGGGCTGTACGTGAACGGCACGCTGTTCACGGCCGTCGCCCGGTCCGATTTCGACGGCGTCACCGCCGGTTCGGTGTTCAACCCCGTCGCCTACATCGATGAAGCCGAGTTCACTTCCGGCGGTCTGTCCTATATCGAGGTCGGCACCTGGACGGGCGGCGGTTCGATCACCCTGTACCAGCAGACCCTGCGCGGCCACTTCGACGTGGTCGACCGCGACGGCGAAGAGATCGCCGGCCTGCGCATTTCGGGAGCGTACAACGCCGACGGCACTCCCGTCTCCGTCCTCTCGTCCACCGTCGAAAACGGCGATTACGTGGTTTCCACGCTCAGCGGCGACGGCATCGAAGCGCTGATGGTCGAAACGCCCGGCGGCGCCG
>CALVHP010000131.1 GCA_944328405.1 uncultured Clostridia bacterium | reverse complement strand
TTGGTTCTGTTGAGCACATAGGACACCGTTGCCGTGGAAACGCCCGCTTCCAAAGCGACGTCTGCCCTTTTGACTCTTTGCTTCACTTCCGTAGGCCTTTTCGGCATGACGAACTCCTTATTTTCTCTCCCGAGCCGCGTAACCGATTCAGGTTACGCAAGCAGGTTACATTTTCCGACCCTCTGCAATATACCACGCCGGCAAACGCTTTGTCAACCGCTTTCCCGGCGCTTTCCGCCCCTTCCGGACTCTGCGAACGGCTCAGCGCAATTCGGTGATCTCGTCGGTAAAGCGATAATTCCGGGTCCCGAGTTTTTCCATCCAGGAACGCGTTTCCAGCGTTTTGTACGGCCCCGTACCGAAGCCGCCGCCGACGTCGTTGTTCCAGAGCCATTCGGGCGTGGGCCACAGGCAGACCTTGGGCGACACGGCCCGGTAAAACTTTTCCGTGACCCCCTGCTGGCCGTGGTGCGCCATCTGCACGACGGGGCAGCGGATCTCTTCGGGAAATTCGCGTAGGACCTTATCTTCGGCGCGCCAATCCATGTCGCCCAAAAAGAGGATTGGCTCTCCGCGCGTCTCCACGCGGTAGACCACGCTGGAGGGATTGAGCGTTTCGCCCACGGGGCTGCCGTCGGAGAGGGGCAGCACGCGGAAGTGCCCTGCCTGCATCCACTTCCCCTTTTCCGGGCGCAGCACCGGCACGCCGCGCGCCGCGATGGCGCGCTCGAGGTCGGCGACGCGGGCGACGCGGTTTTCCGCCAGCTCTACGCGCTCGATGTAGTCGAGGGGCGGGAAGCGATAGGCGACGGCGTCGACGCGCACGTTGCCGCGTTCCAGGATCCCGATCAACCCTTCGATGTGGTCGAAGTGGGCGTGCGTCAGGAACCAGCAGCGGACCCTGCCGCCCAGCGAAAGCACCAGATCTTCCAGCCGCTGCGACTCGGCCCGGGTGCAGCTGTCGATCCCGATGACGTCTCCCTCCCCTTCCAGAACAAACCCCATGCATTGCAGCGGAGTGGCGGAAGGGATCATGAACAAACGGTCGCCGTTGAACATATTACGCTCCTACGATCTCGATTTTGCAGTTGCCGAAGGGCACGGTGACGACGACGCGGCCGTCCTCTTCGGTATAAGGAACTTCTGCGCCGTTGCAGCGCACGGTAAAGGCGAAGGAAGGTTTGACAAGTTCCGCGCGGAAGGACAGATCGCTGTCCGCCGTCACGTTGGAGACCTGCACGAAATACTTCCCGATGGAAAGGTCGTACGCGACCCCGCCGAACAGCAGATTTTCCATGCGCCAGTAGTCGAGCGCGGAGGGCATGTTCGGGCAGACGCGGAGCGTTCCGTCGCTCAGCGGCTCCATGCCGAAGAAGGCGTCCGGCACGCTGACGAACAGCAGCGCCGCTTCCAGAAACTCGCAGTCGATGCCCACGGGGCCTTCGTTATCGCCGTCGGCAACGCCGTCGCCGTCGGCGTCGTAGTTGCCCTGCATGCCGATCCCCTGTTCGCGGAAATACACGCGGTAAAAATCCTGTCCCGTGCCGCCGGCGGCGCGCACGTCGTAGTAGAAGGCCTGGATACCCTGCAGGCGGGAAAAGGCGTCGTCTGCGCCGCGGACGGCGCTGCGGGCGACGAGGTCGTAATAGCTCGTCTGCATGACGGCGCCGCCGTCGCGCACGCCCACCTCCCAGTAGGCGGCCTGCCCGACCGCCCAGGTGCTGTCGGTGCCGTTGTGCCTGGTCGTAAAGCGGGGCGCAAAGCGGTATTTGTACAGATCTTCGCCCGTGGAATCGTCGCCTTCGATCGTGCGCTCGCCGCACAGCCAGCTCAGGATGCGTTCGGCCTGCGCGTCGGTGGCGATGCCGTCGGTCACGGCCTGCAGATTGAACATCAGAAAACCGTAATCCATCTTCCGGTCGGTGACGCCGCTGCCGTCCGCCGTGTCGTAGTACCCGGCAAAGAAGCGGCCCTTCTCCTCGTCCCAGAACGTCTCGCGCATTTTCTGTTCGCACAGGGCGAGCTTTTCGCGCAGCGTTTCCGCCGTTTCGGCATAGGGAACGGACGTCTTCATGTCCTTGCCGAGCACGGAAACGGGTTCGGCCGTGACGCCGTACGCCGCCGCCATCTCTTCGAGATAGATCATGCCGACGAGCGCCTGGTGATAGGAAAGGTTGGAATACAGGTTTGTATTGGGGAACGAGACCGCGTCCCAGAACCCGTCTCCGATGCCGACGCCCACGCCGGCCGTCCCGCTGTTGAAATGCCCGACGAGATAGGCGTTGCTGATGATGCCGTTTTCGGCGCCGTCCAGGCAGGTCAGATAAAACTGCATGGCGCGGCGGGCGACGGGCAGGACCTGCGCGAGGAATTCCGCGTCCTGCGTGTAGGAAAGGTAATGCTTCGCCGCCGAAATGTACTGCCCGCAGTTGTCCGACATCCGGTCGTCGAAGTCGGCGCGGATAAAGTTGAAGTACAGCCGCGCGCGGACCTGCGTATCTTTCTTGGCCCTGAGCACGAATTTCAGGCGGGTGACGCGATTGGAACCGCCGCTGTCTCTCCCCCATTTTCCGTTGAGATACATGTTGAGGAAGGTGCCCTGCGGCGTGTTTTCGGAGTCTGCAAACGGATGTACGACTGTGGCGTACTCAGAATAGCGCACGCACTTGTCTTCGGACCAGGTGCCGTCGGAAGCGGTCTGAAAATACACATACAGATCGTCGATGTCTTCGGCGCTCCCCTCCAGTATATCAAAACTCCATGAAAAATGCAAGAACGGAGAATAAAACGCGTTCATGCCCGTTCCGTTCAAAAGGGCGGGCGAAAGCACGGCGACCTCATCGGAAAGCGCGGTGTTTTCGGCGACCAGATAGCCCTCCTCGCCGGCCGTCTGCGGGTTGCCGTCGGCGCCGCCCGTCACAAATGAAACGTCGGTGCCGCTCTCCCCCGTCCAGCCGGCGGCATCGGCCGCAAATTCTTCGCCGTAGCTGCCGCCGCGGCTGTGCCGGTAGGACGGGAAGGACCAGCCCTGCCCCCAGTCGTCGGTGGTGACGCCCGTGGACGTGGAAATGTAGCCCTGCCGGTCCTGCACGGACATATAGTCGAGGGCGAGCCAGTCGCGCATCCAGCGGTTGGTGGCGTAATAGTCCCCCACGTTGGCGGGAGATGCGTCCCAAAAGCTGCCGATCATCGACTCCCACTCCTTCCAGACGGGCTGACCGCCGCCGACGGGGAAAGTGTGGACGCGCAGATCTTCGTCGTAGCGCATGTGCCGCTCGAAATACTCGTTCAGAAAGGCGTCGAGCCGATTGTCCGAGCTGTAAAAGCGGAGCACATTATCGATGGACTGGTGCCGGACGGTATAATCATACGGTTCGTACACCTCGCCCGAATCACCCGGATCTTTGGCGCAGGCCGCCGCGCCGAACAGCAGCGCGGCGCACAGCAGCGCAGATATCGCCTTTGCAAACCGTTTCATATCGTTTTCCCCTTAAGCTTTGCGCCCTTCCAGGCGCAGGAGATCGTCGTTGGAAGTGCCGGACGCGTGCAGCGAAGAAAAGAGCGCGCGCGCATAGACGACGTAATCCAGCTTCAGATAATACGAATACGAAAACGATTCGTACGAAGGCATGGAAAATACGCCGAGCGGCGCGGTGTAGGTACAGGGCACCGCCTCGTCGGGGGCGATGCCGAGCGCGCCCGTATCGACCGAATATTCGTTCCTGCCGGCAAGCATGGACGTGACGTCGGGAACGTACAGCCCGATCCCCCAGTTTTCTTCGTTCACCCAGGCGATCCAGTTTTCGGTCGCCTCGAAGCGGTTGGCCGACGTACCGGGAGACCAGAACCCGAGGTCGTCGTCTTCACTGACGGCTCCGTCCGTCCAGGGCGACGCGCCCTTATAGGTGACGAGCTTGCCCAGCGGCGTGATGCCGTAAAAGGCGGGCAGCTCCTGGTCGCGCGGATTGTTGTGCACGTATCCCGAAAAATCGGTGCTGCGGTTGGTCACTTCGACGTATTCTCCGTAGACGGGATCGTCGATGATCCTGTATGTGTTTTCCATGTAAAAGGGTGTGACGCTGTCGTTCTTCGCCCAGTCCATCGGGCGGGTCTTGACGTAGACCTGCGTTGCCGAATACTGCACGTCGACGAGCTGGCTCAGGTTCTGGTACTGGTCGCCGCCCTGCACGGGATTGTACGGCCAGGCGAGGTCCGGCGTGGCAGGATCGCCGTCGTGGTTGAAGTAGCCGCAGACGTAATCGTCCTGCGGGTCGGCCAGCGAATCGCCGCGCGTGCCGTAAAAGGACTGCTGGATCAGCCGGCCCGTATCGTGCGCGTTGATGAGGTTGACGTCGTCTTCTTCGTAGACGGTTCCCTCGGCGCCCTGGCCCACGTAGAGTTCGCCCACCTCCATGGAGAGGCTGACGCCCTGGTTGATCGAAGAGAGATGGTCGATCGCCCCGCCGAGCTTGAGGTTAACGCCCAGTTTCACCGTTTCGCCCTCGATGTACAGGCGCATGTTCTCTTCCGTCATGTCCGGGAAGAAAAAGTTGACTTTGGAAAAGTCGATGGGATGGGTGGCGACAGAGATCTTTTCCAGCGAAAAATCGCCGCTGCCGTACACGCAGGAAAACTCGATGCGCTCCAGGCGTTTGGCAAAGGTATTCTCGTGATAGTAGTCGAGGATCTGGCGGAATTCCGTATCCTCCGGCGAGAGATAGAAACGCTCGCTGTACGTCTGCGACCCGTCCGCGCCCGTAAAATACATGACGGCGTCAAGCCCGCATTCGGAGGCATAGGAAAAGCGGATGTAATTTTGCGTGCCGATGTCGGCCCCCACTTCGAGCGTGTACGCGCCGCCCGCCGAAAAATTTTCGGCCATGCCGTCTGACCAGACATCGGTAAACGCGACGTTTTCGGTAGCGCCGCCGTTGCCGCCGTTGCCGTTTTCCTCCCGCTCCGGGGCGCAGCCCGCCGCCATGGGCAGGCCCATTACGAGGCCCAGCGCGACGCACAGAATTTTTTTGAACTTCATGAAAGGTCTCCGTTTTTTGTTTTCTTGCCGGCCGTTTCAGCCCTTGAGCCCGCCGATCTTGATGCCGCCGATCATCTGCTTCTGGAAAACGAGGAACAGCAGCAAGGGAACGAGCGACATCACCACGCACATCGCCATCAGCCGGTTCTGCATGTTGGAAGAAACGTTGGAACTGCTTGTATAGTAGTAATAAAATGCCAGCCCCACCGTGTACTGGTCCTGCGCGTTGCCCAGATAGAGCAGCGGGCTCTGGAAGTCCATCCACAAACCCATGACGGCGCCGATGGCCATGTACAGAAATACGTTGAAGCACAGCGGGAACACGATGAACAGAAAGATCTGGTATTCGTTGGCCCCGTCGACCCGGGCGGCGTTGTCCACGTCCTTCGGGATGGTGCGCATGAACTGGATGACGAGGAAGATGTTGAGCGCCCCGCCGCCCCAGAAGGCGCCGATCCACTGCGAAGAAAGTTTCCCGATCAGGTTGAGCTGCGAATACAGGAAGTACTGCGGGATCATCAGCACGGCGGTGGGCAGAAGGACGGTGGACATCATGAAGGCGAACATGAACTTCTTGCCCTTGAAATTGTGCCGCGCGAAGGGAAAGGCGCAGATGCAGGACGTGAGCGGCCCGAAAAAGCCGTTGATGAGCACTACCTGCAGGGTGTTGAGGATGTTGCCCCAGAATTCTTTGACGATGGAGTAATTCGAGATCTGAAAATGGTGCGGAAAAAAGTGCGCGTCGCCCGCGAGAAGTTCGGATGCGGACATCAGGCTCTTATTGACCATAAACAGATACGGGAACATGAAAAACACGACGAGGATGACGGCCACGGCGTACTTTGCGACGTAGTAGCCCGCCTGCCGGCGCTGTTTGCGCTTTTTGATCTCGGCGATAAATTCCGCTTCGCCGGTGGTGATGATCTGTTCGTCCGTCATTCGTCGCCCTCCCCGTACTGGATCCAGCCGCCCGTCTTGAACATGACGAGGGTGAGAGCCGCGATGATGACAAACAGGATCCAGGCCATCGCGCAGGCGAGCCCGTAATTGCCCGGGAAGGTATTCTGAAATGCCGTGATGTAAATGCGGATGGCGATAAAGTGCAGGCTGTCTTCTACGCCGACGCCATAGTTGGCGTAGGTCCCGAACACCTGCAGCCCGCCGATCATCGACGTGACCACGTTATAAAAGAGAATGGGCGTCGACATGGGCACGGTGATGAAGAACAGTCGGCGGAAATACCCTGCCCCGTCCATCTTCGCCGCCTCGTACAGCTCCGGCGAAATGTTGCCGAAGGCGGCCAGCCACATGATCATGCCTCCGCCGATCCCCCACAGGCCGGTAAAGATGAGGGTCGGAAGCGACGTGCTCGCAGCCGTGAAAAAGGTCATCGGCTCCAACCCGAGCTTCATCAGCCAGGTATTGAACAGCCCGTTCATCGAAGGGTCGGCAAGGTTTGTCGAAAAGGCGTCCGTCCAGATGACGCCGGACGCGATGCCCGGGATCAGGCACGGGAGATAGCAGAGCACGCGGATGGCGCGGATCGCCGGGATGTTGCGGTGCAAAAAGAGCGCCAGCAGGTACGAAAGCACGAGCGAAAGCGTCATATTCCCGATGACATAAAGGAAGGTGACGCCCAGCGAACCGAACACGCGCCGCCCCCAGCCGAATTCGCTGAAATCGAAAATGTATCCGAAATTGAAAAAACCGATCTGCGTGATGCGCGTGCCGTTGAAGTTGGACAGCGCATACAGCAGCGACATGACGATCGGATACAGCGTGAAGATCAGCGTTCCGACGATGAACGGGAGCAGGAACGAATAGCTCACCAGATTTTTTTTGAGAGAACGCAGCGCCCTCTTGCGGGAAAGCGCCGCGTTCTCCGACGATAACGTCTTTGACTTCATAACTTCCGCCTCTCAGATACGGTAGCCTTCGATCGTACTGTAAATGTTCGCCGCGCCGCGCTCAAAGGCCCTGGCAATATCCGCCTGGTATGTGTCGAGGCTGGAGCCGAGGCAGATCGTCATCACTTCGCTGACTGCCTGCGCGACGGGTTCGCGCGCGGCGACGACGTCGACCAGCAGTTTGAAATCCTGCAGGGTGCACGCGGCAGTATCCCACTTATACACGAACGCGTCGTGGTTGAAGTTCGTCAATGCGGAAAACTGCGGGTCGGTGAGGTTGCGCCAGGTCGCGTTTTCGGCAAAGAGCAGGTTTTTGTTGGAAGGAACGCCGTTGCCCGTGGAGCAGAAGGCGTTCTGCCCCTCTTCGCCGGCCATAAACTTCAAAAACAGCCAGGCTTCGGTCGGGTTTTCCGCATAACGGTACATGCCGTAGCCGCTGCAGCCCGCGCCGATGGCGTAGTTTTCTTCGCTGTCGAGGATGGGCATGGGCGCGACGCCGAGATCTTTGGGCGCGACGCCGGGTACTTCCTGCGACTGGTCGATCAGGTCGGTGAGCACCGCGCGCGTTTCAAAGCAAAGGGGCGCGAGGTTGTTCACGAAATTGGCATGCTTGGTGGTGCCCGTGCCGAACGTCAGCTCGTCGCGGATGAGTTCGCGCACATAGGTCGCGGCGCGGATGTTCTCCGGCGTGTTGAAATCGACGGAGCCGTCTTCCGCCATGACCGAACCGCCGAAGGATTTGAGGGTGGGCCAGCAGAGCGAGCCCCACGTCCAGATGGCGTCGAGCGGGCGGACCTTGCTGTACGGGTGCTCGTTGGCGGGGTTGGTGCCCTCCATATTGTCGAACGCCGTGCGCAGATCGCGCAGAAGCTGGTTGAATTCCGCGCTCGTCAAAGCCCTGTCGGACGGGATGCGGCTTTCGGGAATGCCCGCCAGTTCGAGCAGTTCGCGGTTGTAGTACATGACGATCTGGTCATAGTCGCGCGGGAACATGTACATCCGTTCGCCCAGCATGCTGTCTTCGAGCATGAGTTCGACGAAGGTATCCGCCGCGGAGAAGGAATCGTCTGCGTCGTCAAAATAGTTGACGGGCATGAGCATGTCGCGCTGGATCCAGCCGGCAAAGACCTCGTTGGTCGTCCACATCACGTCGGGCATTTCCGAATAATCGCCCGTACGGTAGGCGGTGCTGTGCATGTTGGGCAGCAGCGTGAGGTAGTTGGTTTCGACCATCGGGATGCGCTCGATGGTGATGTTGGGATAAGCCTGCGAAAATGCGCCCAGGAGCGCGTCGATGATCGCGGTTTCGGAAGGGATGTCCTGGTAGAGCACTTTCAGGGTGCCCGTGTAATCGCGGCCGGCGTCGAGATCGACTTCGTTTTCGATGAGCTCCTCGATCTCCTGACGGATCTCGTCGTCGGTCTGCTCTTTCTCGATCAGGCCGCAGCCCGACACGAGCAGAGCGCCGAGGCAAAGAAAAACGGAAAGAATGATGCAGAGAAGTTTTTTCATCGTATGCTCCTTTTCGGTTTGGATTTGCGCACGAGTACCAACACGGCGGCGGCCAGTGCCGCGGCGCCGATGCCGGCCGCCCCCGTGCCCGCCGCGAGAAGACTGCCGCAGCCGCGCCCGTCTTCGCCCTCTTCCGCGGGCAGCGTTGCCACGACGGCGATCTGCGCGTCGGCGCCCCACTCGCTCACGTCGATGGCGTACGTCCCCTTCTGCGTGAAGAGTTCCACAAAGGCGGCAGGCTTGCCGCCCACGGTGACGGAAGTGAGCCGGTAGCCCTCTTCCACCGTGATGGGAAGGGTGACTGCCATTTCGTTGACGGAAAGTTCGCCCAGCGTGACGTGTTCGCCCGTGACGGTGAACTGCCCCGCCTGCTGGCGCACCTGTACGTCGAAGCCGATGTACTGCGAAGGCGAGCCGTTGCTTGCCAGGCTGATGTAGGCGTAGCCGGAAGGGAAATCGGCGCGGGTCGCCGGAGAGGTGGCGAGCAGCGTTCCGTCGGCGGAGGTGAAGGTGGTCCCGCTTTCGCCGATCTCGGCGGTGAGCGAAATGCTCGTATTGCCGCCCTCGAACATCGCGCGGAAGGGCGCGCCGCCGTCGGCATATTCGATCGAGGTCGTCGAGGGGTAATTGACGATGGTCATGCCCTCGGCGATGGTCTGCGGGGCGCCGCCGTCTCCGAGGTTGAACATGACGACGCTGCCCGCGCCCGCGTTCGCCCAGGGCCCCTGCACGCCGGCCTGCGCCAGCGTCAGCGCGGGGAAGAGCGAGACCAGAAACCAGGCGGTGCTGCCGTCGGGCACGACGCTGTTGAAATCCAATTCCACGGTGAAGGGCTTGGTGACGTCCAGCCCCCTGCCGTAAACGGAATAATGGATGCCGTCGTACGAAAAGGTGGCCGCGCCCGTGGATTCGTCGGTAAACGTGGGGCTGGTGTATTCGTTGGAGGTGATGTAGTTGTCGTTGACGATGTCTCCGGCGTAGACGCGGCCGGACTGCACATCCCACCCGAACCCGTTGGAACGGAAGTTCTGCGACGTTTCCACGATCTTGCCGTAGAGCGTGAGGTCTTCGGTGACGGCGACGTCGAAGCCGTATTCGTCCGTGTACGCCGCGTCGGTGTACCAGACGACTTCCAGCCCGTCGGGCACGAAGGCGTGGCCGGGCATGCCGTACATCTCGCCGCGGACGGCGGTGATGTCGAGCGGTTCGGCGGCCGAATACTGCCCTACGCTGCGCTCGATGTCGGCAAAGAACGGCACTTTGTAGGTGACCGTAAAGTCGCCGGAGGCCGCCGAAGCCGTGAACGCCGTGCCGAACGTGAGAACGCACGCCAGGGCGAGGGTGAAGACGGCCAGCCATTTTCGGAATTTTTTCATGGTGCACCCCGTTTTGCGATCAGATGTGATCGATGTAGTCCTCCCCGAACAGAGAATAGACGACGGTCTGCGCGTAGACGCGCATCATGAAGTCGTTCGGGTGGTTGACGTTGTTGGCCGTGCAGTCGCGGAAGCGCTTGCCGTTGCCGCCGTTATCGTCCAGCGCGTAGACCGAGCGGACGGTGTTGAGGGTGGTGGCAAGGCCGACGTTTTCGAATTCTTCGCACAGCTCAGAAAGCGCATTCTGGTATTCTTCGTAATCTTTGTTGTAAAAGCCCGTATCGGGGTTGGCGATCATGCCGGAAATGAGCATGATCTCCACGTCGGGGTTCTGCGCACGCACCTTCTGGATCATCTCGCGGATGTTCTGCTGGTAGCTCTTGGACGTTCCCGTCGCGGGAAGGTACGGAGAGGCCGACTGGTCGTTCATGCCGTAGGCGATGAAGAGAAGGTCGGGATTTTCGTTGAGCACGCGGGTCCGGAAATGGTCGCCGTTGACGCCCTCGGGCACGGCAATGTCGTCGATGGCCGGAATGCCCGTCTTGACGTTGTTGCCCCAGTTGGAATCGGTGCCGCCGACCGCCGTGTTGGCAAACTGAACGTTTGCCTGCGGGTAGCGCGCCGTGATGTACGATTTTACCATGTTGGCGTACGATTCGGCGTGCGGCGCGCACCCGAGAAATTCGCTGGAGTTGGCGCCGACGGTGATCGAATCGCCGTAGAAGACGATCTTGATCGATTCGCCGTTTTCGAGCTTTTGCATGGTTTTGGGGAATTTTTCCGTTTCCACGCGCGGCAGGGTCCAGCTGCGGGTGCCCGTGTGCGTATAGGTCACCACGACCTGCCGCAGGCTGATGTCGTTTCCCTCGTTGGCGTATACGTATCCGCCGTTGACGTGCGCAACGGCCAGCGAGGTAAGCGGCGTCGCGGAAAGGAAGGTGCCGGCGGGCATGAGCGGGATGCCGGAACGGTCCATCAGCACGATGGAATTCCCGTCCACCACGTAGTCGACGCCCTCGGTGTAGGTCGTTTTCAGATCGTAGGAGCGGACGGAGAGGACGCGTTCGGGCTCGTACAGCAGCGGCGCGTAGTTTTCGGACGCGAACCAGAGCGTCTCGTTGTAGACGGTGTTCCCCTCCCACAGGGGGTAGAGATAGGTCTTCAGGTTGTAAGCGCTGTCCGGCATGCCGCTGTTGTCCTCCAATATGACCGGGTCGTCGCCGCCGGGGGGCGTTCCGCCGTTGCCGCCGTTTCCGCCGTTTCCGCCATTTCCGCCGTTGCCCCCGTTGCCCCTATCGGGGAACAGGCCGCAGCCGGCGACGGCGAGCACCGCGACCAGGCAGAGCAGCAGGCAGAGGATGCGTTTCAGTCTGCTCATGCGTTGTCACCCTCTTCGGCGGGCACGGGCGAGAATTCGATGCCCCGGAAATAAACATTATTGTTCAACGTGTTGCTGTGGTACGAACCGTTTTCATAGATGACCGCTTCCCACCGCGGGATGCAGAGGATATCGGCGGTGCCCCACTCCGAAACGCCTTCCAGCTCGCCGGCGACCGCCGACATGATCGTCTCTTCCGCCAGGTTGACGGTGACGGTCGCCCACTCGTCGGAGGCGCTCATGTTGGATTCGATCTCAAAGAGGACGTAACTTCCGCGGCCGGTCGTTGCATTGCCGCCGCGCCACTGGCCGGGGCCACGCCATTCGGTGACGCCGCTGTCGTTCACGACGCTCTCTTCGCTGAGATTGGGATTGTATTTTCTGCCTTCGACGGCGCCCGAATACAGATAATAATGGGTGCCGTCTTCGGCGACCTGGTCGTACCCGACCACGTAATAGAAGCGGATGTGCGTGGCTTCGCCGAGATTTTTGTAGGTGATGGTCATGTAATCGCCGACACGTTCGTCCGTCAACG
>CALVHP010000130.1 GCA_944328405.1 uncultured Clostridia bacterium | reverse complement strand
CCGTTTTGCAGGCGGTAACAGTCGTAATGGTACAGCACGCCGCCGTAGTCGTTCATGTACGCGTACGTGGGGCTCGTGATCTCTTCCGCGATGCCCAGGCCGCGCGCGACGCCCTTGACGAACACCGTTTTGCCCGCTCCCAGATCGCCGCGCAGCAGCACGACGTCGCCGGGGCGCAGTGTTTCGGCGTATTCCTGCGCGATGCGCATGGTCTCTTCGGCGCTTTTGGACAGCATGTTTCACCCTGAATAAAAAAAGCGATCGGCCCGCCGCGGGGGCGGAACCGATCTTATTATAATCCTTTGCGCGCTTTTTGGCAATCAGAAAGCGCGATTTCGCTCAAAACTTCTTCAACAACCAGGAAACGCGCTTGTACAGGAGTACGGTCACGGCGCTCAAGGCGACGCCCTTGATGAGGTTGAACAGCACGATGTACCACCACAGCGCGGCGAAGGACGAGGCCGCCTCCGCGCCCATGTAGAGCGGGAAGTTGATGAAGCGGTTGGTCACAAGCCCCGCGGCGACCATCAGCACGCACCCCGCTGCCAGCGTCCACAGCACCGTTTTCAGGCCCTTTCTGCGGCGGTATACGAGGGTGGGCACGATCACGAAACAGAAGGTGATGAGAAAGTTCGCGACCTCGCCGACGCCGCCCGTGCCCGAATCGAGCAGGGACAGCAGCTCTTTCGCCCCGCTGACGATCAGTGCGGCGACCGGCCCGTACATGAACCCGCTCAGCAGCACGAACACGTTGGAAAAATCGAGTTGCAGAAACGGCGCCGCCGGAAAGATCGGAAATTCGAGAAAGGTCACCACGTACGCCAGCGCCGTGAACATCGCCAGCTTTGCGATGCGCGACGCCGTGAAGTACCCCCGCCCGTACCGCTTTTCGACCGGCCGTTTTTCGGCCGCGGTATCCGCGGCGGGCGGCTGCGCATCTGCCGCGGCCGTCTTTGTGCCGCAATACGGGCAGACGTATACGCCCTTTTCCTCTTCGCGCATGCTGCCGCCGCAGTTCGGGCAGCGGCCGATCTCCTGCGCGGCCGCTGCGGGATTTTGCCGCGCGGCAGGCTGTTCCTCCCGGAGGGAGGCGGACTCTGCGCGGGCGGGATCGCCCCGCCCGATCGCTTCCTGCTTCATACAAACACCTCGAAAAAATGGATTTTCAAGGGGCAACGGAAAAGCCCCGCAAAACTGCGGGGCGGCTTTTCGAACCGGCTGTGCGCTAAAAAGCGCGCGGCGTTTCAAAAAACATTCTTTTCTCATCCGGACTATACCGTCGGTACGGGAATCGCACCCGTTCAGAGGCCTTGCGGCCCGTCGCAGACTATACTGCCGGTGGGGAATCGCACCCCGCCCCAAAGAATCGTTTTTGTTTTTCGGCTGTTATTATAGTACGCGGCGCGGGCGTTGTCAACCGTTTGGGGCCGTGACAATGGAAAACCGGGGCTCCTGCCCCGCGGCAAAAAACGGCCGAGGGCCTGCCGCGGCTGTTTTTCCTTTCCCCGAATCAAAAACAATTGACATTTACCGATGACAAAGTATAATTTCAGTAAATTGCCTCGAAAATTCATAGCAATAAACCA
This sequence comes from uncultured Clostridia bacterium, assembly GCA_944328405.1. Lineage (GTDB taxonomy): Bacteria > Bacillota > Clostridia > Christensenellales > Borkfalkiaceae > Borkfalkia. The sequence goes on along the minus strand of CALVHP010000130.1, from coordinate 2,789 downwards.
ATTGTGAAATATTACAGTCACGGACCCTAACCGAAATATAATAGTTTTGAGGCAACAGACATGACTGTAATGGAACGAATTGAAGAACTGAACCGGGAACGCGGTTGGTCGCTGTACGAGCTGAGCAAGCGCACCAAAATTGCCGAGGCAACTGTTTATACCTGGAAGAGGCAGAACAAAACGCCATCCATTCCGGTGCTGGAAAAAATTTGCAAATCGTACGGCATCACGACTTACCAATTTTTTGCCGGGATGCACAGCCCGGAACTGACGGATGAACAGAACGCCCTGCTGGCCAAATGGTCGCTTTTGAGCGAGGAAGAAAAGGCAGCGATCAATACGCTTTTCGATCTGTTTACGAACAAAAGGTAGAATGAAAAAATATGGATAAAAGCATTGCGGAGAAGATTCGAGACCTGCGCAAAAAGCACGGACTTTCGCAGGACGAATTCGGCAGCCGCATCGGCGTATCGCGGCAGGCCGTATCCAAATGGGAATTGGGTACCTGGCCGGATACGGAGAACCTGGGTCGGATCTGCAAGGAATTCAAAGTTTCCATTACGTACTTTTTCGGCGACGACGAAAACGCTTGCAAAAAGGCTGCCGAAGAACTTGCCGCAACGAAAAATGCTGAAAATTCCGCCTTACGTACACAGCTTTTTATTATCAAACTGGCTTTAGCTATTTTAGGGCTGATAGTTCTATTGATTGTTATTACGATTGGAATCATCAGTATCGTTATATCAAACAATAATATTGAAACAGTTTACATTAGTAATTGGCATTTGTCAGGCAGTATTACTTGGACAACTATCTTAATCGTTGCAATTATCTTGTTTGTTTTTCTATGCATTGCTATCGTAATTATGATCTATCGCCACATCAAAAAGAAACGTGACAACCGTAGTTGACAATCCGCAACCGCCGCTTGGTTGGGCCTTCTCCCTTTGAAAATTTATACTGAAAGCATAAATTTTACCATTGGAGGTACCCATTATGACCAACCGAAGAACAAAACTGACCGCCGTTTTGCTGGCCCTGCTGGCGGCCCTGCTGTGCCTGGGTCTGTTCGTGCTCCCCGCAACGGCGCACGCAGACAGCGGCGAAGAAACCGCCCCTGAAACGCGCGGCATTTATACGAGATTGGCCCTTTCTATTAAAGGTGAAAATGGTGAAATTATTGCAACCGTTACAAATGTGTTCACCCTCGGATCTTCTACCGTAAAAGTCCGCGTCGAATTGTATTCTTCGACTTATTACGAAGAAGACTACACCAAAATGACGCTGCGCTCCGGCGCCTCCATCGGCGACCTCAATATTTTCAAAACCATTGACACCAGTTGCCCCACCAACGGAGAAACGCTGTATTGGGTCGCCCGCATGCGCTACAAGTGCGATGACGAGCCTTGGGAAGAGACTTGCACCGGGCCAAACAAATTCAACGGCAACGGTGAAGTAGTTGAATAAACAGTACAAATTTACAAATAAAAATGCCCGCTTAGTCGCGCGGCCCGGCGAATGCCGGGCCGCATTTTGTTAAAATTTTAAATTGACAATTGTATTTGACACATTGCAAATGAAAGTTACTGGACGTTTTTGTGCAGTTCTGCTACAATAGATGCTACCAACGCGCCGGTGGGGGCGCGCGGGTTAAAACAAATGAGTTTTTATAAAGGACGGAGACCTGACCTTTTTCAAGGACAGGCCTTCGTTCTTTTTTCAATTGTACAAAACAACAAACCGGGCCTCTGCGAAAGGCCCGGACGTTACCGCTCCGGAGAAGGCGGGACCCGGGGCGGGCTTTCCGCCGCCTTGGCGGCGGAAAGCCTTTCGATCGGCGTTTGCAACATATGCGCGGCGGCGCAAGGCGCGGGTTTGCCGGGCATTTTTGCCGTACATCGGCGACAGGTGCGCCGAAAAACATCTGTGTGCCGGGGCATTTGAGCGCCGCGGCGCCGGAAAACGCCGCGCCTGCCCCCGCGGTTTTTCCGCTCTCCGGCAAAAACGCCGGCGATGGCAGGCAAACGGTGCAAAAAACGCCTGCCCGCGCATACAAGAACCGGTCCCGCCGCATTCTGCGGCGGGACCGGTTCTTTCAGAAAGAACGGGACGTTACATCACGTCGTTTGCGTAGAGGGGATATTTTTCGCAGAGTTTTTTCACTTCCGCGCGGACGGCGTCGAACGCCGCCTCTTTTTCGGCGATGATTTTGGAAATCAGCCGCGCGACGAGGCGGGCGTCCTCTTCTTTGAACCCGCGCGAGGTGATGCTCGGCGTGCCGATGCGGATGCCGCTGGTCACGAACGGGCTGGTCGTTTCGAACGGGATGGTGTTTTTGTTGACGGTGATGTTCACCTCGTCGAGCATCTTTTCCAGCTCTTTGCCCGTAAGGCCCTTGTCGCGCAGGTCGACGAGCATGAGGTGGTTGTCGGTGCCGCCCGAAACGAGGCGCACGCCGCATTTGGTAAATTCGTCGGCCATGGCCGCCGCGTTCTTCACCACCTGTTTCTGGTACTCTTTGAACGCGGGCGAGAGCGCCTCTTTGAAGGCGACCGCCTTGCCGGCGATGACGTGCATGAGCGGGCCGCCCTGCATGCCGGGGAACACAGCCTTGTCGATGGCTTTGGCATACTGTTCCCTGCACATGATGACGCCGCCGCGGGGACCGCGCAGCGTTTTATGGGTGGTGGTGGTGACGATGTCGGCATACGGCACGGGCGAAGGGTGCAGCCCCGCCGCCACGAGACCGGCGATGTGCGCGATGTCGACCATCAGGTACGCCCCGACCT
>CALVHP010000129.1 GCA_944328405.1 uncultured Clostridia bacterium | reverse complement strand
CGCAGCATCGACGCCACGGGAGCGACGCCCGAAGCCAGTTTCAGATTGCTCGCGCCGTTGACCACCGGCACGACGCCGCTCTGCTTCAACAGCGCCAAATCGTCCTTATCCGCATATACACAGTGCGCGGCGATGCCGCCGTTGTCGAAGTAACCGATCTTGTGCAGGTACTGCGGCGGCGTCAGGCCGGAATGCCGTACAGTGCAGTCGCCGACTTCTTTGAGCGTTTCCGAAAGGTGGATACAGGTCGGAGAACCGCATTCCGCCGCAAAATCGGCGACCATCTCCAAAAGCCGTTCCGTGCTCGTATATTCGGCGTGGACGCCCGGAAAATACCGAAGTCTGTCAGACATATTACTGAATTTAGTGTAATAATTCGCAATATCCCGAACCACTTCTTCATCTTTCTCCGCGTTCGACCCGCAACAGAGCGCCAGGCACAGATTTGCATTTTTCGCCGCCGCGGCGACGGAATCCGGAAAGAAATACATGTCCGCAAAGCAAGTGATCCCGCCGCGGACAAATTCGGCGATCTGAAGCATCGTCCCCCAATAAATGTCGTCTTCGTTGAGATTTTCTTCCAGGGGAAAAATCCGGTCGTACAGCCAGCGCTCCAGCGTCAGATCGTCCGCAATGCCGCGGAAAAGACACATGGCCGCATGCGCGTGAGCATTGCAGAATCCGCTCATCAACAGGTTGCCGCGGCAATCGATCTCGCGATCCGCAGCAAAACGCGGCGCTCCGGCGCTGACCGAACGGATCGTTCCGTTTTCGATCAGAACTTCGCCGTCGATCAGCTTCGATTCCGGCGACGGCAGAATTTTTGCATTGTACAGCCGTAACCTCATATCCTTGCAGCCCTTTATTTCAATTTTTCGGCCAGCTCCAGCAAATAAGCGCGGAAAGGCTCCGCCAGCGCCCCGTCCCGAAGCGCGTACTCGACGTTTGCCTGTAAAAATTCCAGCTTGTTGCCTGCATCATACCGCTTTCCGCGGAAGCGGCACCCCATCAGCCGCCCTTGCGAAGCAAGCGTCTGCAACGCGTCTGTAAAATACACTTCCCCTTTGGGCGACGGCGGCGTATTGCGAATGATCTGATAGATGTCTTTTTCCACAATGTAACGCCCGATGACCGCGTCATTGGAAAATTTTTCGCGCACCGACGGTTTTTCGACGATCCGATCGATGCGGCAGCGATTGCCGTCGCGTTCTTTTGCCGCAATATTGGCATACTTCGGCACGTCTTCGTCCGAAACCGGCATCACCGCGACGGTGGGCTTCCCCGTTTCTTCATAGCACTGCATCAGCTGCCCGATCCCCGAAACGGCGCCGGGTTCCGTATAGATGATATCGTCGCCGAGCAGGATCGCAAACGGGTCTTCTCCGGTAAACGCCTCGGCGTAAAGAACCGCGTCTGCAAAGCCGACGGGATGTTTCTGCCGCACGAAATACAGATTGGCCATCGATTCTATCTGTCTGGAAAGATGTAAAAATTCTTCTTTCCCTTCGCGTTCGAGCAACGCGTCCAATTCCGGCGTATAATCGAAAAAGTCTTCCAAAATCCGCTTGTTCCGCCCTGTAATGACGAGGATATCGCGGATCCCGGCAGCCACAGCCTCTTCGACAATGTATAAAAGCGTAGGCTTATCGACGATCGGAAGCATCTCTTTGCAGACGGATTTCGTCACCGGCAGAAAACGCGTTCCGAACCCCGCCGCCGGAATGACGGCCTTCGTAATTTTTTTATTCATCGTAAAATCTCCCTTTGCAGGCGACGCGGAAGTTCAGGCCTCTCACAGTATGGTCAATTGTCCCGGCCGTATTTCTTTTCAATGGCCGAAATTTTATCGACGCGGCGCTGGTGCCGCCCGCCTTCGAAATCGGTACGCAAAAATGTATCGACGATTTCCAGCATCAGCCCTTCGCCGATCACCTTTTGCCCGAAAGCGATCATATTCGCGTCGTTATGCAGGCGCGTATATTTCGCCGAATACGTGTCGTGACAATGCGCGCAGCGGATCCCCGGCACTTTGTTGGCCGCGATAGAGATGCCGATCCCCGTGCTGCAGATCAAGATCCCGCGGTCACACTCGCCGCGAGCAACGGCTTCCGCCGCAGGAAGAGCGTAGTCGGGATAATCGCACGAATCGCTGCGGTCGGTCCCGTAATCGACAACATCGTATCCGTTCGCGTTCAAATACTCCAGCAGTGCTTTCTTCAGCACAAGCCCGCCATGGTCGCAGGCAACGGCAATTTTCATGATAAGCCCCCTTTTCTGTTGATTTTTCTGAAACGCTTTCCGCGCGTCATTGCGCAAAATATGCGGCGATGATCGCATCGACGGCCCGCTCGATCAGCTTCGCGGTTTCGCGATACGCCGAAAGCCCCTTGCCGTACGGATCCGGAATTTCAAATCCCGCAATTTCTGAAACGCTGCGAACGTTCTCGAATCCGTTCAGAAGTTCTTTCTGCCAATCCGTCATACACACGACGAGAAAGCTGGTTTCAATCATTTTATGTTTGAGCTGACGCGGATGAAACTTGGAAAAGTCGATCCCGCGTTCGGTCAGACACGCGGCGCTGAACTCATTGATCGAGGCATTCGCGTCGGCAGAGATCCCCGCCGACGCCGCATCGACAAACTTGATTTTCCGCCGCTTGATCTCCGCGCGGAAAATCGCTTCTGCCATCGGGCTGCGGCATGTATTCCCCGTACAGACAAACAGAACTTTTTTCCGCTTCATGACGATTTCTTCCTATTCTCCGGCGCAAGCTTTTCCCAGCCGGTTCTGCACCCCGGCCATGATCCCGTCTTCTCCGCGCGGGCGCACGGCCACGATCACGTCGGCGACCTGTTCGCCCCGACGGAGCAGCGCATACAGGCGCGCCGCCATTTCTTCTCCGGTATCCCCCAGATTCAGCACACGATCCGCCGGAAACCGGCGGCTGACCGAATTTTCGCACAGAGCAAAAACCTTTGCCCCCTCCTCTTCGCAGGAACAGAATTTTTGCACAGCTTCTTCGACGGCGTCGGCCGCAAACAAATACGTTTTGCAGGCCGGAGCATAGTGCTTGTATTTCATGCCGGGCGAACGGACCTGCGCCCCCGCAACGGGAACATAAAGTTCGCATCTGCCGACCACGTCTGCGATCTGTTCTCTGGAAATCAATCCTTCCCGCAAAACGACGGGAATATCGCCAGTTACGTCACACACAGTACTTTCGATCCCGCCGATACAGGCGCCGCCGTCCAAAATCAGCGGAATCCGCCCCTGCAAGTCTGTATATACGTGTTCCGCCGTGACCGGGCTGACATGCTTGGAAACGTTGGCCGACGGCGCAGCGATCGGCATATCGACGCAGCGCAAAAACCGTTGCGCCCCCGGATGAGACGGAACCCGGACCGCAAGCGTATCCAACCCGCAGGAAACTTTCGCACTGACTTTGCCGCGGCTGCGGTACACGAGCGTCAAAGGCCCGGGCAAAAAACGGGAGCGCAATTTTGCGGCATACGGCTGCTCATCGCAAATCAGCGTTTTCAGATCGTATTCCCGATGCACATGCACGATCAGCGGATTGTCCGCCGGGCGCCCTTTCACCCGGTAAATCGTATCGACGGCCTCGTCGCTGCGGGCGTCACCCCCGAGGCCGTAGACCGTTTCCGTCGGGAAAGCCACGACCCCGCCGTTTTCAAGGATGGCCTTCGCCTCCGCAAGCGACGATTCATCGATCGGGCGAATCCGTGTTTCCATCGCTATTCCTCTTCATCCGGAAAATCTTCTTCGTCATACAAATCGTCATCGAAATCCGCCCCGGCCATCGCCGCGTCATCCATCGCAGCCTCTCCGGCAAACGCCATATCGTCCGGATCGGAGCGCTCCTCTTCGGGCGGCGGTTCGTCCGGCAGGATATTGGTCGGAGGATTCACATAGCGGACCTGATCTCCGCGGAAGCGCAGCTTTACGCGTCCCAGTTCGCCGTTACGATGTTTTGCAATGATGAGGTCTGCCATGTCCTTCTGCAGTTTTTTATTTTTGATTTCCTCTTCCGAAAGCCCGATATCCGGTCGGTGAATAAACATGACGATATCCGCGTCCTGCTCGATCGCGCCCGATTCACGCAGGTCGGACAGCTGCGGCTCCTCCGTATTGGCAATACGGCGCAACTGTGAAAGAGCCAGCACGGGAACGTTCAGTTCCTTCGCCATGATTTTGAGGCTGCGCGTAATGGACGCGATCTCCTGCTGGCGGTTCTCTTCTCTGCGCTTTTCGCCGCTGCGCATGAGCTGTATGTAGTCGATCATTACCAGATCCAGCCCCTCTTTGCGCGATTTCAGGCGCCGGCATTTGGAAAGGATCTCCGCCGGAGTGATCTGCGAAGAATCGTCGATGTATATGCGCGCCTTTTTCAGTTCAGAGCTAGCCTTCCAGAGTTTTTTCCAGTCCGACTGCGAAAGGGTTCCCGCCATCGCGTGCGACATGCTGACCCTTGCAAACGAACAAAGCAATCTTTGCGCCAGCTGCACGCGGGGCATTTCCAGCGAAAAAATCGCACAGACGCGGTTGTCTACAAGGGCGGCGTGCTCGATAATGTTCATGCCGATCGTCGTCTTTCCGACGCCGGGGCGAGCCGCCAGCACGATAAAGTCCGATTTCTGCAGCCCGTTCGTAATGCGGTCCAACTTTGTAAACCCGGTGTTGACGCCCCGGAGCGCGTCCTTATCGCGCGAAATCACTTCGAATTTATGCAGGACGCTGTCGTAAGATTCATCTTCGCGCATATCGACCAAAGCCGAGGTATCCGCCTTTTTCGAGATGTCAAAGATGAGTTTTTCGGCATAGGCGACGCTGTCGTCCGCGTCGGAGCCGGACATCGAATATTCAATGATGCTCTGCGACGCCCGGATCAGGCGGCGGTTGATGCTGTCACGCTTGACGATCTCCAGATACGAACGGTAATTGGCGGCGGAAGGCATGATCTGCGCAAGTTCCGTGATATACGTCAGCCCGCCCGCTTTTTCCAGCTGATTGTCGTTTTCCAGCTGATCCGTCAGCGTGACCAGGTCCACCGGTTTGCGGGCATTAAAGACGATTTTCATCGCTTCAATGATCAGCCGATGCGACTCCTGGTAAAAATCTTCCTCACTCAATGTATCGAGAATGTCTGTCTGGATCTCGTTGTCGATCAGCAGACATCCGAGCAACGCCTGCTCGGCCTCGAGATTGTTCGGCATTTCATTGATTTTTGCTTTTGCCATAACCGTTTCTTTCCCGCGGCGGCGAAGACCGCCTTCCCTTTTTCACTCCGTTCAGCCAAGCATTTTTTCCAGACGCGCGAGCGTATCGTCGAACGATTGCAGAGCCTTCGCAAAGGTATCCTTTTTCGTCAGATCGACGCCGGCGATCTTCAAAAGCTCAACGGGGCTGTCGCTGCCGCCCGAGCTGAGGAACGCCTTATAATCGCGCACGGCGGGCTCCCCTTCTTTCAGGATCCGGTCGACGATGGAAATGGCGCTGACGATCCCGGTCGCATATTTGTAGACGTAAAAGGAAGTATAAAAATGCGGGATGCGCGACCATTCATAAGCGATCTGCGGATCATGGACGATCGAATCGCCGTAGTATCGGCGGTTCAGACCGAGGTACAGCGCGCACAGATTTTCAGAAGTCAGAGGCTCCCCTTTTTCCGCCATCGCATGGGCGCTGCTTTCAAATTCCGCAAACATCGTCTGCCGGTGCAGCGTCGTGCGGACGGTATCCAGAAAATAATTCAGAAGATATTTTTTGGTCGCTTCGTCTTTGGTCGTCGCCAGGATGTAGCGCAGGAGCAGCACTTCGTTGACCGTACTGGCGACTTCGGCGACAAAGATCCTGTATTCCGCCTTCGCGTACGGCTGGTTGGCATTGGAGTACCAGCTGTGGAGCGAATGCCCCATTTCATGCGCGATCGTAAAGACGTCGTGCGTCGTCTGCTGGTAATTGAGCAACACAAAGGGGTGCAGCCCGAAAACGCCCGTACTGTAAGCGCCGCTTCTTTTCCCCGTCGTTTCGCAGACGTCGACCCAGCCTTCGGCAAACCCTTTCCTGAGCAGGGCGCAATACTCTTCCCCCAGCGGAGAAAGACCCTCGACGACCAGGTCGCAGGCCTGCTCATAGGTCAGCTTTAACTCTGCGTCGGCGACCAGCGGCACATAGATGTCGTACATGTGCTGCTCATCCAGCTTGAGCACTTTCTTGCGCAGCGCCATATAACGGTGCATGGACGGCAGATTTTCATGTACGGAATCGATGAGGTTCCGGTACACGCAGACGTCGACGTCTTCCCCTTCCAGCGCGCGTTCCAGGCAGGAGCCGTACCCGCGCGCCTGCGACAGGAATACGTCTTTTTTCACATTCCCGAAATAGGTCGCGGCGATCGTATTCGTCAGCCCGATGTACGCTTCGTAATAGCGTTCGAAAGCGCGGCGGCGCAGCTCGCGATCCTCTCCGTGCAGCAAAACACCGTATACGCCGTGCGTCAATGCGATCTTGCCGCCCTTCCCGTCGTCGATCTCCCCGAGAGAGATGTCGGCATTGTCGATCATCGAAAAGATGTTCTGAAACTGCGAATACACTTCGCCTCCGGCGGCGAGCAATTTTTCTTCCTTCGCCGAAAGGATGTGCTTTTTGTCGCGGATCAGGCAGCGGAAATAATAATCGTAGTCGCTCAGCCGCCGGTCGGCCGCGTACGCCTGCAGCGTATCCGCGTCCAGGGCGGTCAGTTCCGGTTCCACAAAAGACGTTTCCGATGAAAAGCGGACGAACAGCGCCATGGCACGGGACTGCATCGCCGTGTATTTCGACTGGCGCGAATCTTCGTCGTGCCGCATATGGGCGTACAGATACAGTCTCTCCAACTGCTTGCCGACTTCTTCCTGTCTGCGGAACAGGGCCAAAAGCGCTTCGGGATCGCCGAGCCGACCGGCATACGACTGAAACGAAATAGCGTTTTCCGCCTGCCGGTACGCTTCCTCCCATGCTTCGTCGGAAGGATAAATATCGCTGACCTTCCACAGGTATTTGCTTGCAACGTCTTTTCTTTCCATGGTCTGCGCTTCCTGAAACTTCAATTTTTATTGCTGTGGATCGGCGCGGGGATCCTTCCGCCGCGCAGAACAAAACGCGAACTGTCCGTCTTATGGACGGGCATGATGGGCGCCCGCCCCAACAGTCCGCCGAATTCCACGCTGTCTCCCACATCTTTTCCCGGCACGGGGATCACGCGCACGGCCGTCGTCTTGTTGTTGATCATCCCGATCGCCGCTTCGTCCGCGATGATGGCGCTGATCGTCGTCGCGGGGGTATCCCCGGGGATGGCGATCATGTCGAGCCCGACCGAACAGACGGCGGTCATCGCTTCCAGCTTGTCGATATTCAGCATCCCGCGGTCCGCGGCTTCGATCATGCCGATGTCTTCACTGACGGGAATAAAAGCGCCCGAAAGGCCGCCCACGTGCGAGCTGGCCATCACGCCGCCTTTTTTCACCGCGTCGTTGAGCATGGCAAGCGCCGCCGTCGTTCCGTGCCCGCCGACGCATTCGAGTCCGAGCTCTTCCAGAATATGCGCGACCGAATCGCCCATGACCGGCGTCGGAGCCAAAGAAAGGTCCACGATGCCGAACTCCGCATCCAGGCGTTTTGCCGCCTCTTTGGCGATCAGTTGCCCGGCACGCGTGATTTTGAATGCCGTACGTTTGATCATCTCGGCGGCGTCGTTGAGGTTGGCGTCCGGAATGTTTTCAAGCGCATGCTTCACCACGCCCGGCCCGGAAACGCCGACGTTGATGACCGTTCCGCTTTCGCCGACTCCGTGAAAGGCCCCGGCCATAAACGGATTGTCCTCTACGGCGTTGGCAAACACGACGAGTTTCGCGCAGCCGAGGCCGTCCTGCGCGCGGGTCGCTTCGGCCGTACGCTTGACGATTTCGCCCATCAGCCTGACGGCGTCCATGTTGATGCCCGATTTGGAGGACGCCACGTTGACCGAGGAACAGACCCTCTCGGTCGTAGAGAGCAATTCGGGGATGCTTTCCAGGAATATTTTTTCGTAATCGGCGGTCCCTTTATGCACGAGTGCGGAATATCCGCCCAAAAAATCGATCCCGAGTTCTTTTGCCGCCGCATCGAGAGCTTGGCCGACCCGCGGCGCCTCCTGCGGGAACGCGGCGCAGATCAGGCTGACCGGCGTGACGGATACCCGCTTGTTGACGATGGGAATGCCGAATTCGCCCGAAAGCTGCGAAGCCACTTTGACAATGTCTTTAGCCTTCCGGCAGACCGCTTCGTACACGGCGGCCGCCGTAGATTCCGCCGTTTCGCGAATGTACGGCAGAAGAGAGATCCCCATCGTGATCGTGCGGATGTCCAGGTGCTCCCGCTCGATCATGTCGATGGTTTCCAAAACGTCGAATTTATTGAACATGAACCGGCCCCGCGCCCTCAGATATTGTGCATGGCATTGAAGATCGCCTCGTGCTGCAGGCGGATACTCATGCCGATCTCTTTACCGAGCTGTTCGCACTCTTTGGAGAGTTCGGAAAGCTCGACCGTCATTTCACTGATGTCCACCAGCATGATCATCGCAAAATATTCCTGCAAAATGGTCTGGCTGATGTCCTCAACGTTCACGCCCTTTTCCGCAAGAAAGGAACTCACTTTGGCGATGATGCCCTTTTTATCCTTGCCCGTCACCGTTACAACTGCTCGCATATTACTTAAAATCTCCTATCCGGATCGGCTGCCTTGCGGCGTCCTCCCGCTGTTTTTCTTCGATAAACGCATCGTCGTGCCCGATCACGCTGTGCCCGACGATAACATTCCCGTGCGTGATATAACTGACGATATCCCCCGCCTCGAACTGCGGGCAGGCTTTTTCGACAACGGAATAGATCTTGCGGTCCATATATTCCGATTTTTTCTTGCTCCACTCGCTGAAGATCAGAACGTAATAATCGACGCCGTCTTTCAGCTCCGTCCCTTCGTACCGCAGAAAGATGCTCCGGTTGATCTGCTTCATCCCGCCGGAAAAAGAGGAAATCAACTTATAATACCGCCTCGAACGGTGAAATTTGATCCCCAAAAAAACATAGGAAAAGATGATGAACAAACAGCTCGCCACGCAAGTGACCGCCTGCGGGATCGGCTGCAGCGGATCTTCGTACGGGAGAGACACATAAAAGACGATGCTGGCCACACAGATCGCGACAAAGGCGATCAGAACGGCCCAATAGACATGCAGAATGCGTTTCTTTTGCTTGTATGCCGCATACAGGTCGGCGTCCTCGAATAAGATCGTCATAACACTCCGTTCGTATTTTTCGATTTATTTTGACTCGGCGATAAACAGAACGCCGATCGTATTTCTGCCGCAGTGGCTGGTAATGATGCTTCCGGCAACCGTTTCGATGATCTCTTGGAAATCGAAGGTCTCCCGCACCAGCTCTTTGGCTCTCTCCACCAATTCCGCGTCGGCGTTGCTGTGAGTCACAAAACAGCGCGTCTTGTCGTAGACAGGATAGTCGCCGGCGAGATCGCCGACATATTTTTTCAGGCAGCGCATCATCGTTCCGAGATATTTCCGTTTGGGATAGAGCTGTCCCTCTTTCATGTCGATCATGGGATGCACGGACAATACTTTGGATCCGTAATACGAAAGAGCTGAACAGCGGCCGCCTTTATACAGATACAGAAGCGTGTCCGGAATAAACGAAGTATTGACCCGATCGCGGAGCGCGACAACTTCGTCGTAAATTTCCGAGGCGCTCTTTCCCGCGGCGCGCAGGTCGCAGGCTTTGAGCACCAGCAGCCCCTGCCCCGAAGAAAGCGCGTGCGAATCGACAGCAAAGACCTTTCCGCCGAATTTGTCGGCGGCGGCTTTGGCAAATCCGTACGAGCCGCTCGCCTTGGACGAAATGTTGAAGTGTATGACCGTTTTCCCCTCGTCGGTAAACCGGCGGAAAAATTCTTCATACTCGGCCGTACTGGGAGCGGCCGTTTTGGGCAGTTCGCCCGTCTCGTCAAAATAGCGAAAAATATCCGCCGGGGTTATATCGATGCCGTCGCGATAGGTGTTCGACCCCAATATAACGTTCAGGGGGTATTGGTAGATCCCGTATTCGGAAAGCAATGCGGGCCCCAGGTCGCAGGTGCTGTCTGAAGTGATTACAATATTGTCTGCCTTATCCATGTCTGTTCTCCGTTTCGTAACTTTTCAGGAAAAAATACCGAATAGACCGGTGAAAAAATCTTTGTGCCGCAGCGAAAAATCCGTCACCACGCCCAACAGGCCGTCCAAAGACAACGTCCCCAGCGATCCGTGCGAAGGCCGGCTGTCATTGCTGACGCTGCGATGATCCCCCATCACGTACACTTCGTTTTCCGGCACAGTCGTCGGCTCAAGCGTTTCGTTCCAGTCTTCGACAAGATACGGTTCCTCCACGCGGTACGGCTCCGTCGTTCCCGCGTCGATGCGGTACAGAACGCCCTCTTCGGCGTAAACGGTATCCCCCGGCAGGCCGATCAGCCGTTTGATCACATATTTCGAATCGCTCCCGCGCTCGCTGTAAATGACGATAATGTCTCCGTGTTCCGGTTTGACCGTCCTGTTGACAAAAACATAGTCTCCGCTGTAAAGCGTCGGCTCCATGGAACTCTGCTCTACGCGAACGCCCACAAAAATTTCCGTGAACAGGATGACAAAACACAAAAAGATCGCGGCGACAACGACCAGAAAGCGCAGGACGGACGCCGTTTCGCCTCCGGGATCCCGGCGCTCACGCAACCGTTCGGAAAATGGCGATTCAATCATGCGCGGCTCCTTTCTGCGGGCGGATCGCTTTCCGGAAATTTTCCGCCGTAAGCATCACGACCCGGCCGCAGCGGTCGCATCGGATCTTATAATCGGCGCCGACCCGGACAACGGTCCAGACATCGTTTCCGCAAGGGTGTTTTTTTTTCGTTACGACTTTGTCTCCCAAAGAGTATATCATATTTTGCTCTCGAATCAAAAGAAAATCCGATGAAAATCAAAGCCAAATCAAATTGTTGACGCCGACCGTCCCGTTCGAACGGAAACAGATATAGGCAGCGTCTCCGAAATGCGAAAGCGGCTTGTTGACCGCGTCTTTGAAATCCTTCACGCCGAACACGTGCCCCGTCCAGCAGTCGCCGCCCGGTACGCGGAGAACATGGGTATAAAACTCGTTTTTCTCTCCGCCGCAGACGCAAACGGAGATCTCGAGTTCGGCGTCCTCTGCGCTGCACACGTCAAACTTCAGCAATGCGTTTTCCTTCGGACGGTACCGCCCGTCGTTGATCCGGTACAACCGCAATCCGTACGGCGAATAGACCCCTTTGATGCCGTGCGGTCCGTCGATCAGGCGCACTGGCTCGGAATCTCCGTACAAAAAGCAACCGGCGAGCAGCTTTTCGCGCAGATCGTCCGGGGTAAAACTGTCCCGCCCCGCGTCGCTCGAATACAGGATGCGGGAGCGGTCCGTCATATTGGCATACTGCTTTTCGAGGCGTTTGACGGCAATTTTGGAAGAGACGGAAAAACCGCAGCTGTATTTTGCGTCCGCAAACACGTATACGCGCGAAGCTCCCTTAAAGGCGTTGAGGTAAAACAGGATCTCGCCGCTCTCCTCTTCCACGCGTTTCAGCGGGCAAAGCGTCCAGTCGCGCGTATCGCAGTCGGGATTGTCTTCCGCCATGTAAGCGTTGAAAGCGCTGACCTCGCCGTCCTGGTCGACGCGCACGCGGGCGACCAGATCGCCGCCGTCTTCGTCCACGCAGATCTCCAGCGGCGCCGGAATAAACATCTCCATCCCCTTCAGATATTTCCCGAGGAAGGAAAACAGGTCTTCCAACCCGTTCCGGCCGATGCAGCCGTTGTAGCGGACGGCGAAATAGAAGGATTTTTCCACCTCCGGATTGATGCGCGCATACGTATCGAAGGCGCGGTCGGCTTCAAAATTTTCATCGTTGGTCGAACAAAGCATCAGCACCGGGCATTTTGCATACGGCGCATACGCCTGCGACTCGACGCCGGCAAGGAAGCGATATCGCTCGTCGTCCATGACCAGCTCGTTGTTTTCGCCGAATTTGTGCACGCCGCGGTAAGCGCGCCAGCCGCCCGCGCAAACCGGCACCGCGCAGGAAAGCCCTTCCGCCGTGGCAGACAGCTGCCACACGATCTCTCCGCCGGCCTTCAGGCCGATCGCGCCGATCCGTTCGATCCGGTCCGACGTCTGCAAAAAGCGCAGTGCATACCGCGCAACGGCGACCCATTCGTACCAGCAAGTCTCCTTCGCGGTCTCGTCGGCGTAATCCATCCGGCGCCCCGCCTGCCGGTAATTGGCGTAGTCGATCGCCTTCGGGTATACAGTATAGCCATGGGTATCGTCCCATATTCCGCGGTAATCGGGCATCAGGACGGCAAATCCCTTCCTGGCAAACATTTTGGCCAGCGCCGCGTCGGACGTCCGTTCGCAGTCGGGCAGGATCAGGAGGGCCGGAAATTTCCCCTCCTTTTCCGGCATCGCAAACGCCGCAAAAATATTGACGCGCTCCTCGCCCACCTGCCGGCCGGGAAAGCGGACGTAACGAAGGATGACTCCGTCTTCCGCCGCTTCGTCGGAAACGGTGCCGACGACGGGAAGCGAATCGTCAAAGTCGCTCCACAATGTTACCGGTGTCAGAATTTTATTTGCCAAAATACCACGCTCCGTTCAATCGCTGATCCTGATGGAAGAAGAACCGTTTTCCGCCGCGCCGATCACCGTAATTTTATGATCGATGCGGTGCTTCAATTCCTCAACATGCGAGATCAGTCCGATCGTAAAATGGTTGTTTTTCAGTTTCTCGAGGCTGTCGATCACAAGTTCGACCAGTTTTTCATCCAGGGTGCCGAAGCCTTCGTCCAAAAAGAAAAATTCGATCGGCTTGAGAGACTTCGCGTAAATGGCGGCAGAAAGCGAAAGCGCCAGGGAAAGCGAAACCAAAAACGTTTCCCCGCCGGACATCGTATTGACGCCGCGCAATTCGCCGCCGCAAAGATTGTCTCCGACCAGAAACCCCTGGTTATAGCGCACGAAATACCGCCCGCCCGTCAGGTGCAGCAGCGTTCCGCTGGCCTGCTTGGAAATATCGGATAAATATTCGGCCGCGACAAATTCCATAAAATTGTTGCCGCGCACCAGCTCGCGCAGTTTCGCGATGCGCTCCAGATCGGCCTTCAGCGCAGCGTACTCGCTTTCCAGTTTCATCCGCACCGAAAGGCGGCGCTGCAAATCGGCGCAGCTGCTTTCCAGAACGGCGCATTGTTCCGCCGCCTCCTGCCGCTTTGCCGAGCACGCCGCATAGGCGTCCTGCACCTGCCGGAACTGCTCTTCGGTCACTGGTTCCGCTTCGCCTTCCTCACCGAGCAGACGGATGTTCGCCTCCACGGTCAGAAGTTCATGGTCGAACGCGTCCACCTCTTTCCTGACCGCACCGGCATCCGGATACGCGCCGAGAAGCGCCCCGGCGGCGTCCGCGTTCTCAAAGCCGCCCGCCGCGACGGCGTCCGCGATCGCCGCCTCGTCTTCCGCCGCGGCGGCGCTCAGCTTCTGCAGCGCCGCGTCCGCGCGGGCCGCTGTCACGTCCGCCTCTGAAACGGCTTTTTGCGCGGCCTCTTTTTTCCGGCGGATCTCCTCGAGTTCTTCAGACAGTTTCTGCATCTGCGC
>CALVHP010000128.1 GCA_944328405.1 uncultured Clostridia bacterium | reverse complement strand
TTGATGCCTTCCATCCAGTTGAAATAGATCTTGGAAAAGCGGTCGGGCGTGAACTTGATCTTGTTGCGCGCCACCGCGTCGATGGCGGGTTTGGCGAGGGGCGCCATTTTGACGAACCACTGTTTGGAGACGATGGGCTCGACGGTGCTCTTGCAGCGGTAGCAGTGCCCCACGTTGTGCGAATGCGGCTCGATCTTGACCAGCGCGCCGCAGGCTTTGAGGTCTTCGACGATCTTGTCGCGCGCGGCGAAGCGGTCCAGCCCCTCGTAGGCGGGGCCGGCGTTTTCGTTCATGGTGCCGTCGTCGTTCATCACGCGGATGACGGGCAGATCGTGCCGCAGGCCCACCTCAAAGTCGTTGGGGTCGTGCGCGGGGGTGATCTTCACGGCGCCGGAGCCGAACTCCATGTCGACGTAGTCGTCCGCCACGACGGGGATCTCGCGCCCGACCAGGGGCAGGACGAGGGTCTTGCCCACCATGTGCTCGTAGCGCTTGTCTTTGGGGTTGACGGCGACGGCCGTGTCGCCCAGCATGGTCTCGGGGCGGGTGGTGGCGACGATGATGCTCTCGTCGCTGTCCTTGACGGGGTATTTCAGGTGCCAGAAAAAGCCGGCGTCTTCGCTGTACTCCACTTCCGCGTCGGAAAGCGCCGTTTTGCAGCCGGGGCACCAGTTGATGATGTGGTCGCCGCGGTAGATGAGGCCCTTTTCGTAGAGGTTGACGAACACTTCGCGCACGGCGCGGGAGCAGTTTTCGTCCATGGTGAAGGCCAGACGGGACCAGTCGCAGGAGACGCCCATCTTTTTCATCTGTTCGACGATGCGCCCGCCGTACTTTTCCTTCCACGCCCAGGCGCGTTCCAGAAAGCCTTCGCGGCCCACGTCTTTTTTGGTGAGGCCCTCTTTTTTCATCTCCTCGACGATCTTCACCTCCGTGGCGATGGAGGCGTGGTCGCAGCCGGGCAGATACAGCGCGGAATAGCCCTGCATCCGTTTGAAGCGGATGAGGGCGTCGATGATGGTATTGTCGAGGGCGTGGCCCAGGTGCAGCTGGCCCGTGATGTTGGGGGGCGGGATGACGATCGTGAACGGGATCTTGGCGGGATCGCGCTCGGCGCGGAAGTAGCCCCGCTCCATCCATTCGGCGTACAGCCGGTCTTCAAAATCTTTGGGGTTGTAGTTCTTCTGCATTTCCATAATAACACCTTCTGCCGGGGCCATTCTCTCGCTGTCGGCGGCGCAGCGCCGCCCCCTGTTGCCGCCGTCGGCGCGCCCGGAAGCGCCGCACTTTCCCTATGGTAAGAAGTCAGCCCCCATTATAAACGATTCGCCCGCGCCTTGTCAATTAAAAACCCGCCGCCGCAGGGGGCAAAAAGCACTCCGGCGGAAGGAGTACGTACGGGAAGCATTTTCAGAGAAAGCGGCGATGCGAGCGCGGAAGGCCTGTCAAATTTTCCGCCTGCCGCATACAATGGCAGTATTGAAAATCCACTTTCACGGAGAATTCCACATGAAAAAGATTCTTGCGGCAATTTTGGCCGCCCTCTTCGCGCTCGTGCCCTTTGCGGCGTGCGACGGCGGCGAAGAGGGCCTGACCCGCGTGCGCGTGAACGAAGTGACGCACTCCGTATTTTACGCGCCCATGTATGCGGCCGACGCGCTCGGCTACTTTGCAGAAGAGGGCATCGAGATCGAGCTGACCAACGGCGGCGGCGCCGACAACGTGATGGCGGCCGTGCTTTCGGGCAATGCCGACATCGGCTTCTGCGGGCCGGAGGCGGCGCTGTACGTGCTGATCGGCGGATCTGACAACGTGCCCACGGTGTTCGGGCAGCTGACCAAGAGGGACGGGTCTTTCCTCGTTTCGCGCGTGGATGAAAAGGCGACGTTCGACTGGTCGAAGAGCCTGGCCGGCAAAGAGATCCTGGCCGGGCGCAAGGGCGGAGTGCCCGCGATGACCTTCGAGACCATCCTCAACGAACACGGGCTGTACGACGGACAGAACGTGACCATGAACTACGACATCAACTTCGATTACATGACGGCGGCGTTCGAATCGGGCACGGCGGACTACTGCACGATGTTCGAGCCGGTCGCCTCCGAATACGAAAAGGCGGGCAAGGGCTACGTGGTCGCCTCGGTGGGCGAAGCCTCGGGCGAGGTGCCCTACACCTGCTACATCGCGCGGGAGAGCTACATCGACGCCAACGAGGGCGTCATCGAAGGGTTCCTGCGCGCGATCATGAAGGGCATCGCCTACGTGAACGGGACGGACAGCGCCGCCGCGGCGGCCGTGCTCGCGCCCTATTTCGACGGGACGGAGCTCTCTTCCGTGCAGACCTCGCTGGAAAGCTACAAGGCCATCGACGCCTGGCAGGAAGACATGACCATGACCGAAGCCGCCTTCAACCGGTTGCAGGACATCATCGACAATTCAGGCGAACTGGAACGCCGCGTGGCGTTTGCCGACCTGGTCGACACCTCTTATTCCTCCGAGATCTATGCCGGGCTGAACGCCTGAGAAACCGGAGCGATGCGAACGACGGGCGGGCGCGCGCCGCGCGCCCGCCGCTGCGAGGCCAACCAATGAACACAGAAACACGAACGGTTTTGGAATTTGACGACGTCCGCCTCGTGTACCATACCGAGGCGGGCGAAACGCTTGCGGCCGAACATATGACCTTTTCGGTCCGGGAAGGCGAATTCATCGCCGTGATCGGGCCTTCCGGCTGCGGCAAGACCACCCTGTTATCCCTCGCCGCCGGGCTGCTGACGCCCTCGGCCGGACATGTGCGCATGTACGGCAAGGAAGTGCGCCGCGGCAGCGAGGCGGTCGGGTACATGCTGCAAAAAGACGAGCTTTTCCCCTGGCGCACCGTCGAAGGGAACATCGTCCTGCCCCTCGAGATCCGCAAAAACAACACGGCGCAGCGGCGCGAAAAGGCGCTGGCGCTGGCCGAAAAGTACGGGCTGGGCGGATTTTTGAAGCACTACCCCGACCAGCTTTCGGGCGGGATGCGGCAGCGCGCCGCGCTCATCCGCACGCTGGCCGCCGAACCGCAGATCCTGCTGCTCGACGAGCCGTTTTCCGCCCTCGACTACCAGACGCGACTTTCGGTGTGCGACGACGTGTACAACATCATCCGCGCCGAACGCAAGACGGCGCTGCTCGTCACGCACGACATTTCCGAGGCGATCTCGGTGGCCGACCGCGTGCTCGTGCTCAGCGCGCGCCCGGCGCGCGTCGTGGCGGCGCACGATCTCGAATTCGGGACCGCCGTGCCCCTCGAACGGCGCAAGAACGCCCGCTTTTCGGCATGGTTCGACGTACTATGGAAGGAGCTGAACGTATGAAAAAGAAGACGACGGCGTGCTCGCCCGAGCACGCGCTGTATCTGAAAAAACGCCGCCGCGAGAGCATCGTCGTGCAGATCGCGCGCTTTTCTCTCCTGCTGGCGATCTTGGGCATCTGGGAACTGGTCGCGGGGCTGAAGCTGGTCGACCCCTTCATCATCAGCTCGCCTTCGCGCATCGCCGTGCAGATCGCCTCTCTCGCCGCGGACGGCTCGCTGTTCTACCACATCGGCGTGACGCTTTGGGAGACGCTCGCGGGCTTTGCCGTCGCCGTCGTGCTCGGCACCGCCGTCGCGCTGCTGCTGTGGTGGAGCGAACGGGCGCGCCGGGTGCTCGAGCCGTACATCGTGGTGCTCAACAGCCTGCCGAAGATCGCGCTGGGGCCGGTCATCATCATCTGGTTCGGCACGGGCTCGGCGGCCATCGTGTTCATCACCGTGCTCATCGGCATCATCGTCGCCATCCTGCAGATGCTCGGCGGGTTCATGGCCACGGACAAAAACAAGATCCTGCTCCTCGAATCGATGGGCGCGAGCAAGCGGCAGATCCTGCAAAAGCTGGTCATCCCCTCCGCGCTGCCCCAGTTCGTCGGCATGCTGAAGATCTGCGTCGGCATGGCGTGGATCGGCTCGATCATGGGCGAATACATCGTTTCCAAGGCGGGGCTCGGATACCTGATCGTGTACGGCGGGCAGGTGTTCAAACTCGACCTCGTGATGGCGGCGACGGTGATCTTATGCGTCCTTGCCGCCGGCATGTACGCGCTCGTGGCGCTGGCCGAAAAATTTCTTGTGAAGAAGTGAACGCGCTCCGCCCGGAAGGCTCCCGGGCAGGGCGGACGCGGCGGGGATTTCCGGCGCGTCTGGCGCGCCGGCGAGCGAACGGGCGCCGCGGACGGCGAGCAGCGCGAAGAACAGCGCCCCCGCCCCGCCGATGAGCGGGTAAACGAGGCGCACGATGCGCCGCAGGCCGCACAGGGAGAGCGCGAACGCCGCCGCCAAAGCGGCGGCGCGCTTTGCCCGCGCGTGCCGGCCCCCTGCCGCACAGTGCAGCGGGTAATAGGAAGAGAACAGGGTCGTGACGATGCCGCAGGCGCTGACGGCGGAAAACGCCAGGCCCAGAGCCTGCGTGCGCGCCACGGCGTACAAAAAGGGCATTTCGGCGCGCAGCGCGTTCGTCCCTTCCGCCGCGACGGCGCCCAGGACCACCGCCGCGCACAGCCCGATCAGCCCCGCCGCCAGCAGGCAGCCCGCGCCGCCGCGGCCGCCCTTCGCGCCCGCGTCACAGACGACGGGCGCCGCCAGAAAGGCGTTCATGCCCACATACAGCACGGTGCCGCCGAGGGCGGAAAAGCCGTCGCGCGGGCAGACGAAGGGCGTTTGCCCCAGCACCGGCGCAAAGAGCGCGAGAAAGGCGAGGATGAGGGGCACCAGCGCCAGGTTGACGATGTACAGCCCGCGCACCCCCTTCCGCGAGAAAAGAGAAAGGGGCAGGAGCGCGAGCAGGGCCGCCGCGGGGAATTTTGTGCGCAGGCCGAAGCCTTCCGCCGCCACGGCGTTGAGGCCGGCGAGCATGCTCGCGCACAGCACGAGCGAACAGGCAAGCACGAACGCGCGCACCGCCCCCGCCAGCGGGCCGAACAGCGCCCGCAGCGCGCCGGCATAGCCGCCGCGTGCCGCGCCGAGGCGGTACAAGCCCCAAAAGCACAGCGCGAACAGCCCCGCCGCCACGATCAGGCAGGGCAAAAACCCCTCGGCGGGGAAAAAGCGGACGAGTTCCGCCCCCGAGATGAAGCCCGCCCCCACGACGGTGCCGACGAGCGTGGCCGACAGCTTTGCGCTTTCGGCCGCCTTTGAAAACAATGCAGACATCCCGCCCTATGTATATGCCGCCGCCCGCCGGACTATCCCGGAGGGCGGCGGCTTTTGCCTTGCCGGGCGGCCGGCCCGGCATGTCGGAGCCTTTGCGGCGGGCTTGCGCGCGAGGCTTGCGGCAAAGAGGCCGCGCAGAAAGCGCGCCGGTCCGGGACGCAAAAAACGCCCTCCGGAAGGGCGTTTTTTTGCGGTACGGGTGCCGTTTTTCGGAGCCTTGCAGGTTTTTTCTGCACGGCCGGCGGGTGCCGCTTTTCGGGGCCTTGCAGGTTTTTTCTGCACGGCCGGCGGAGAGGGCAAGGCGGTCAGTCCAGCCGCACTTCTTCGAGCTCTTTGGGCGGGATCTGGCGGGCGGAAGAGGCGACCGTTTTTTTGACCAGCGCGGACGCCTTGCCGATGGCGATGTTCGTCCCCGCCCCCGCGACGCAGCCGCCGGGACAGCC
>CALVHP010000127.1 GCA_944328405.1 uncultured Clostridia bacterium | reverse complement strand
TCAAAAAGTTTTTGCAGATAGTCGCCTTCAAAAGACTCGACCTGCCCCGCGTCGGCACACTTCGTGAGCGCCGGGTCGAAGGGAACGCGGACAACGGTCTGAACGCCGAATTCCTTCGCCAGTTCGTCCACGCGGCTCTCGCCAAAGATCGCAATTTTCTTGCCGCAGTCGGGGCAGACGACATAGCTCATGTTTTCGACGATCCCCAGGATGGGAATGTTCATCTTTTCCGCCATGACGGCCGCCTTCCGGACGATCATGGAAACGAGATCCTGGGGCGTCGTTACGAGAACGATCCCGTCCAACGGAACGGACTGGTAAATGCTCAGCGGCACGTCGCCCGTTCCGGGAGGCATATCGACAAACATGTAGTCGACCTCGTCCCAGATCACGTCCGTCCAGAATTGCAGCACCGCGCCGGCAATGACCGGGCCGCGCCAAATCACGGGATCCCCTTCATTTTCCAGTAAAAGGTTCATCGACATGATCTCGATGCCCGTCCCGCTGAGGGCGGGAAAGATCCCCATCTCCGAACCGGTCGCCTTCTCCCTGATCCCAAACATTTTCGGGATGGACGGCCCCGTAATGTCGGCGTCCATCACCGCCGTCTTCAACCCCTTGCGGCGTGCCGTCACCGCGAGCATCGCCGTCGTCAGCGATTTGCCGACGCCGCCTTTGCCGCTGACGACGCCGATCACCTTTTTGATCCTGCTCAGTTCATGCGGCTTTTTATGCAGATCGCGCTGCGCGCAGTCTTGCCCGCAGCTCCCGCAGTCATGCGAACATTCTTCCGCCATTTTCCGAAACCTCCTGTTCTTTCATGCCTTCTTCAAAGAAGGTCTTTCGGGTCGTACTCCGCTTTCTTGTACACGGCCGACGACGGTTTTTCGGCGACCTCTTCGCGGAAGACCTCCTGCCATTCATGCGCGTCGAAATCCTCGATCACGCACGTAACGTAATGATCGGAACAATGCAGCTCCTGCGTCAGCGTCTTTACGAGGGCCGCGGCGAGCTTTTTCTTTTGCTCTTCAGTCCTGCCCTGCAGCATTTTTACAGAAATATGCGGCATACTTTGCATCCTCCTTACAACAATCAGTCTTTGAAACTCTGGTATAGATTATAATACAAACCATGCCGTTTTAGCAACTGTTCGTGCGTCCCTTCTTCCGCGATTCCCTTGTTGACTATGTATAAAATGCGATCCGCGTTGCGAATGGTCGACAATCTGTGCGCGACGATAAACGCCGTTTTTCCGCGCAGCAGGACATCCAGAGCGTCCTTGATCAGCTTTTCCATATCCGACGAAATGGAGCTGGTCGCCTCGTCGAGAATGATCACGGACGGATTTTTTACGATAATACGGGCAAAGCTGATCAGCTGCTTTTCCCCGGCGGAAAGCCCCTCTCCCCGCTCGGCAAGTTCTTCCTGGTAGCCGTGCGGCAGACGCTCGATACAGCTGTCGGCGAAGATCGCCTTAGCCGCCGCGATGCACTCTTCGTCCGTCGCGTCGGGACGACCGTAGCGGATATTTTCCATCACCGTTCCTTTGAAAATAAACGGATCCTGCATCAGCACGCCGACTTTGTTGCGCAAAGATTTCAGCTTGATGTGCCGGACGTCGATCCCGTCGATCGTTACCGACCCTTCTTTGACATCGTAAAACCGCGTCAAAAGGTTGACGACCGTCGTTTTGCCCGCCCCGGTCGGACCCACCAGGGCGATCTGCTCGCCCTTACGGACATGCAGGTTGAAGTGTTCCAGCACGTTGATGCCGTCTTCATAGGAAAAGGTGACGTCGTTGTAATCGATGTTTCCTTCGACTTCCCCCAGTTCGACGCTGTCCGCCGCATCTGCGATGGTTTCCGGCGCATCGATCGTCTCAAACACGCGCTCCAGGTTCGCCGATACCTGCGCAAGGTTCTGAATGATGGCAGAAAGCTGCGTCAGCGGGGCGGAAAACAGGCTCATGTAACTCAAAAACGCGATCACCGTGCCGGTTGTGACGCCCATGACCTGCCGCTCCATCAGCAAAAACGCGATGGCATAAAGCATGATCGTCCCATAATTCCAGAACAGGCCGACGACCGGCGAATTCAGTTCGTTCCGCCGCACGATGCGCATCCACATATCGGCGCTGTCCTGCTGCAAATCATGATAGATCTTTTCGTTGTAGGTCGTGCGGTTATAGTTCTGGATCACCTTTTCGCCCATGATCGATTCGACGATAAAGGCCGTGCGGTTCGACACCTTGGCGCGGTGATAGCGGAACAGCTTGCGGATGGAACGCCGGATCAGAAAGACGCCGACGGTCAGCGGCACGATCGCCGAGTATACGACCAGCGTCAAAATGGGGCTGAGCACCAGCATGAACACCGTCACCACCAGGATCTTGACGATGTTCACGATAAAGTTCATCAGATAGTTGGTAAAGAAGTCGGAAAGTTCGGTGATGTACGTCGTCACGCGTACGCTGATCTTCCCGGAAGGTCGGTTGTCAAAATAATCGAAAGGCAGCGCCTGCAATTTGTAGAAAATATCGCGGCGGATGTCCGCAATGATCCCGTTCCCCGCGCGGCCCATGCTCTTCTGCTGGAAATAGGTAATGAAGATCTCCGCCAGACCGCAGATCACAAATCCCCCCACCGCCAGAAAGAACTGCCTGTACCCTCCGTAACGGCTGTGCTCGGGGATGACCGTATCGACGATGTACTGCAGCAGCAGCGGGGTGATCATCGAGGAAACCACGGCGATCAGCATGACGACCAGCACAAAGACAAACAGTTTTTTATGCGGCGTCGCATAGCGCAGAAGCCTCTTCAGATTTTTGATATCGATTTTGTCGCGCTCGACGACTTCGTCCTGAAAATACGTATTTCTCTGCGCCATACTCAGCCCGCCTCCGCGGCGTCCGCCGCTGCTTCCGCATCCGCCTGCTCCGCAACCTGCATCCGCCAGATCTGCGCAAAAACGCCGTCTTTGCGGATCAGTTCGTCAAATGTTCCGCGCTCCACGATCTCTCCGTCGCGCATATACAGGATCTCGTCGCAGTCTTCGATGCTGGAAACGCGGTGTGCCGCGATCAGAATGGTGTGCTCCGGGTAATTCTCTTTGATGCTCTTCATCAGCTTGCGTTCGGTGTCCGCGTCTAGGGCGCTGGACGCGTCGTCCAGGACGAGCACCGGCGCATTTTTCAAAAGCGCGCGGGCAATGGATATGCGCTGTTTCTGCCCGCCGGAAAGGCCCAGCCCCTTTTCCCCCACGATCGTTTCAAAGCCCTGCGGAAGGCGGCGGATAAAGCTACCTGCCTGCGCCTGCTCCGCCACCCGCATGACCGTTTCGCGGTCGATCTCCGGCGCGTAGAAGGCGATGTTGGCGTCGATGGTATTGGAAAAGAGGAATACGTCCTGAAACACGTAAGCGAACTCGTTGCGCAGGTCGTCCAGATCGTAACGGCGGATATCCTTGCCGTTGATCTCGATGCAGCCCTGCGTCGCGTCGTACATCCGCACGAGCGATTTCAGAAGAACGCTTTTGCCCGAACCCGTGCCGCCCATGATCCCCACTTTTTTCCCGTAAGGGATGCTCAGCGAGATGTGTTTGAGAAGCGCCTTGCCGTCTTCGGTGACGGATACGTCTTTGACCTCGATGTTCGGGACCGACCCGATCCGTTCGCTCGTCTCCGCCTGCGGGATCTTGGTCTTCTTTTCCAGAAACTGCATGATCCTGCCGCCCGAAACGAGGCCGTACTGCAGCTGGTAGATGCCGTTGCTGATCTGGGTCACGTAGTCCATGATCCGCAGCACATAGGTGACGCAGGCCGTCATGATGCCGACCTGAAACTGCCCCGTAAAGACCATCAGCGTCCCGATCACGATCGTCGCGATATAGGCGATCTGCCGGATCACATTGAAGATCATGCCGTATTTGGCCGATACGTCGACCTGCTCGCAGTAAGCGTTGCACAGATCGCGGTTCACGCGGTCGAACTTATTCTCTTCGTAATCCTCGTTCGCAAACGATCGAACCAGGCGCACGGCGTCGATGTTTTCCTGCACGCACAGATTCATCACGGCGTTCTGGTCGCGGATATTCATCGAAACGCGGCGCGCGGCGCGCGTGTATTTGACCAGGGCCACCAGCATGATGGGCGCGACGACCGCCGGCAGGATCAGCATATAGAGGCTGTTGAACGCCAGCATCACGCAGGTGATGATCAGAATAAAGAAGCCGTCCGCCAGCACCAGCAGTACGCGGCTGTACATCTCTTTGAATGTGATGATGTCCGACGAAAGCGTCGTTAAAAGTTCGCCCGTATTGTACTGCGAAACGGTGGCGCTGTCCAGCTCCACCAGTTTTTTGTATGTAACATCCCGCAGTTCGTTTTCAAACAGCAGGCCGTTGTACTGAAACAGGATATTCCGGACATAGATCAGCCCTTCGCGCAGCAGCTCCAAAAGCCCGAACGCGACCGCGATCGCAAAAAACAGATCCCAGCCTCCCGGCTCCCCGTAATCAAACAAAAAGGAAAAGAGCCCGGGGTCGTCCGTCAGGCCGGTAAAGTTCAGAACATAGTCGACGAACATGGCCCCGAGCAGGGGCAGGATCACGTCGATGGTCAGACCGATGAACCCGATCAGCTGGCAAAATACCGCGCAAGGGACATGCTTTTTCCAATACCGCATGCCGTAAGAAAAAATATTCATAGAGCCCGCCGCTTTGAGAACTTTTCTTTCGCGGGCACTATTATAAAGCAATTCCTTTTTTTGTCAACCGTTTGGGCAAAAAAATTTCATCTTTTTTTAATTTTTTTCACGCAGGCTTCGCAAGCGGAAAAATTCGCGTCGCCGCGCAAAAGCACTCCGCTTTTTTTATTTTCTCTTCTCCGCCAAAATCGTTTGACTTTTGCCGCCGATTTTTGTAGCATGATAATGCGACGTCGGGGTGTTCCGGCCGGACAATTTTAAGTCTTTTCGCGTTTAACGGGTAACGGATGTTACCCGTTATTTTTCGGCTTATTCTGGCGGCGGCACATTCTTTCCATGCCGCGCTTATCGAGCGCGTTTTCGTTTTGCCGAGACTCTTTTTCTGTACAGGCTTACCGCCCGTTGTTTTGCGGAAAAAAGACCCGCCGTTTTTTCACGCAAAATCGGTTGCAATATTTTCGGATTTGGTATACAATAGATTTGCTGTGCTAGGTGGGGAGTCAGCGGTGCCCTGTATCTGCAATCCGCTACAGCAGAGCCGAATGCCTCCTTCGGGTAAGCACGTGGAAGGCCGCACTCCGTAAGGGATGTTGATCGCAAGGTCTTATGCAACGAATTGCCGTGAACCGTGTCAGGATAGGGATATAGCAGCACTAAGCGGATTTGTTCGTGTGCCATAAGGTAGCTTTGCGGGAGTTACCTGCGGTTTTCACGCTTCGGCGCGTTTATTCAACGGAGGATGCACAGTTTTTTGACAAGAAAAGGCCCGGCTTTATGCCGGGCCTTTTTGCCGCTTTTTCAGAGTTTATACATCTTTTTGTTAATATACTGCGTGGTCCTGTCGGGCAGAAGCCGCTTTGCCATCGCAAAAAATTTGTTTCTCTTTCCGCACTGCAACGAAAGCGGCGGATTTTTTTCGCAGATCACGTCGACGACCTGCCGCGCCACCTCGCCCGCGCTCATCCCGCTTTGCTCCATATCGGCAAGAGCCGCCGTCGCCCGCTTGACCTTGGCTGCATAGTCCCGGTTTTCTTCGTCCGCATAGACCTTGCGTTTGAAGGTAAACCCCGTCGACGTTCCGCCCGGCTGCACGGAACACACGCGGATCCGGTACGGTTCCAGTTCGATCGCCGCACCCTTGGCAAGCATGTCGACGGCCGCTTTCGAACTGCTGTAAAAGCTGTCGAAGGCAACCGGAAAGGTCCCGCCCATCGAGCTGACCAGCACGATCCTGCCCCCGCGGCGCTTCAGATACGGCGCCACGCAGCGGATGGCGCGGATCGCCCCGAAATAGTTGACGTCGAACAGATAGCGGTAGTCCTTTTCGTTGGCATATTCGATGGGCGCCGCCATCGAATACCCGGCGCAGTAGACCAGGCCGTACATGTTTTCCGTCGCGGCCGCGATCTCGCGGATCGCCTTTTCCAGCGTATCCCCGACCGTCACGTCGGCCGCGTAATTTTTGACGCGGTCCAACGAACACGGCGTCCGCGAAATGTTGACGACCGAAAAATTGCGTCCGATCAGGCGCAGAGCCGTTTCATAGCCGATCCCGGAAGATCCCCCGACGACGATCACCGTCTTTTTGAGCTTTTCAAGCCGCGCGCGATCCGTCGCCGCGACCCCGGCAACGGCGCTGCTGCCCGCCGATTTTTGATTCTTTTCCGAATTTTCCATGCCTTCATTATTGCCGTCTTTTGCCGCTTTATACTTCCGGAAAGAAAAAATCAGCCGAGCAGGACATCGAGCAGCATCATGACGGCAAACCCGGCCGTAACGCCCCAGACGGCGAACGTCTTGCCTTCCGCCACGCAGGAAGGGATCAGCTCGCTGCAGGAAACGGCGATCATCGCCCCGGCCGAGAACGCCAGCGCCCAGGGTAGCAGCGTGTGGATCAGCCCGACGGCGAGCGCGCCGAGCACGCCGGCCGCGATTTCGACGATCCCCGAAAACTGTCCGTAAAAGAAGGCGCGCCGCGCCGTCATGCCCTGCGCGCGCATCGCCATCGAAACGCAGAGCCCTTCAGGGAAATTCTGGATGCCGATGCCGACGGCCAGCATCGCCGCCGCAAGGAACGCCGCCACGTCGCCCGTCATGGTCCCGAAGGCGACGCCGACGGCAAACCCTTCGGGGATGTTGTGCAGCGTCATGGCAAAAAAAGTCAGAGCGCCGCCCCGCGCCTGCGCCTCGCGGAAGGAGCGCATCCTGCGGAGAACGATATCCGACAGGACGATGGACGCCCCGCCCGAAAAGAAGCCGAGAGTAAGCACGAGCGCCGCCGGCACGCCCGCCTCTTCCAGGCTTTCTTTGGCGGGAAGCAGCAGTGAAAAAAAACTTGCCGCGATCATGATGCCGGCGGCTGCCCCCTGCATGGCGCACAGGGTGCGCGCCCCGAATTTTTTGGACAGAAAAACGAACGCGGCGCCGCACGCCGTCATGCAATACGTAAAGAGCGTTGCCAAAAACGCCAGCAGCCAAACAGGCAAGCCGATCAAGCCATCCAACGGTTTTTCCTCCGTAAAATACCCTCCTTATATCGTATTCGCCCCGCATGCCCGCCGTTACAAAAAGCGCCCGCCTCTCGTTCTGAGAGGCGGGCGCCTGTCCGGCCTGATTCTCTGTTTTACTGCGACGCGCTCAATTCAGGAAACCGCGGATCACGGCGGCTTCCGCTTCCGTCTCGGTCAGGCCGAGGCTCATCAGTTTCAGAAGCTGTTCCCCCGCGATCTTGCCGACGGCCGCCTCGTGCACCAGGCTGGCCTCGGGGCTGACGGCGTCGATTTTCGGCGTCGAAACGATGCGGCCGCGGTCCAGAACGATCCCGTCGCATTCGACGTGCCCGAAGCATTCGTTTTTCCCGATCATATCCGAACGGAAATGCTGGAGCGAATCGCCGCGCGCCACGCTGCGGCTCACAATGTCGGCCCGGCTTCCGCGGCCGCTGAGTCTGACTTTGAAATCGGTCACGGCGCGGTCCGTGCGATCGGTCAAAATCTTTTCTTTGACGATCAGCTGCGCGTTCTTTCCCACGGTCGCAAACGTTTTGCGGTCGGTATCCGTCACCCCGCCGAGCTGCGTGGATTCGAGCGTAAAGCAGGCGTTTTCCTTCAGATAAATTTTTGTTACGGGGTCAAATTTTTTCTTGCCCGTCCCGTCTCCCGTGCCGACGTGCTTTTCCACATAACGCACTTTGGCGTTTTTGCCCACATAAAAGGTATGCACGCCGTCGTGCTCGGCGTCGCTGCACGTGGCGTTATGGATGCCGCAGCCGGCGATGATGGTCACTTCAGCCCCGTCGCCGATGAAAAAATCGTTGTAGACCGTGTCGCGGAAATCGCCGACGGTCAGCAAAACGGGAATGTGCACCGATTTGTTTTTGACGCCGGGCTTTACGATGATGTCGATGCCGTCTTTATCGGTTTTGGAAACGATCTCGATGTCGGTATCGCTGTTGCGCGCCAGCAGTTTTCCGTTTTTGCGGATATTGAAGCTGCCTTCCGGAATGCCGTGCAGGTCGGCGATCTCTTCCAGAAGTTTTTCATCCGTCCTGTCCATTTCAGCCCTCCTTGACACTGCGCCAGCACAGCGGCGCCGAACTCGTCAACGCGGCGAACATCTCTTCTTTCCGCCCCGCAGTGATCACCTTGTCGTGATCGAACAGCACGATCTGATCGGCCGTTTCCAGGATCCGCTGCTGGTGGCTCACAATGATGACCGTCTTGTCGTGCAGCTTCTGGAACACTTTCACGAGGTCTTCAAAGCTCCAAAGATCGATCCCCGCTTCCGGTTCGTCCAGCAAAAACACTTCGCCGCCTTTGGCGATCGCCATGGCCAGTTCGATGCGTTTGAGCTCTCCGCCCGAAAGGGTCCCGTCGACGGCGCGGTCGATGTAATTGCGCGCACACAGCCCGACGGACGACAGGCATTCGCACATGCCTTCGGTGTTCAGCTGTCGGCCGCAGGCCAGTTCCAGAAGATCTTTCACCGTGATCCCCTTGAAACGCACGGGCTGCTGAAAGGCGATCGTAAAGCCCTTTCTGGCGCGTTCCGTGACCGAAAGCGCGGTTACGTCTTCGCCGTTGAAGAGGACCGACCCGGAGGTCGGTCTTACAAACCCCATCAGAATTTTGATCAGCGTCGACTTGCCGCTCCCGTTCGGCCCGGTAATGACGCTGATCGCGCCGTCCGGGAAGGTCAGCGAAACGTCTTTCAAAATAGTCTGCTTCTTGCCTGTCTGTTCGTCTTTGACGGCGTAAGAAATGTTTTTCAGTTCCAGCATATGTTTTCCTCTGCTTGCATTTCGCGGTGATTATAAAACAATCGGCGGGGCGCTGTCAAACAAAACGGCCGCCCCGCCGACGCTGTAAACCGTGTTTAATCCGCTCCGAACGCGTTTCCGCCGCGCCGCTCAGACGCGCACGTCGCCGCGTGCGCCGAGCTCGGAAGCGTGTTCCCGCAAGATCGGATCGATCTCCGCCGCGATGAATTCTTCGACCTGTTCGGGGCTGCGCCCGATGAAGTTCTTCGCGTCCAGAATGCCGTCCAGCTTCCCGTGCACGGCCGCAAACATCGGGTCTTTGGCGATCAGTTCGACGAGGTTGTTGTCCTTCCCCTCTTCTTTGACGTTCCTGGCCGCCTGCATGGAAAGAACGCGGATGCGCTCGTGCAGCTCCTGCCGGTTGCCTCCCGCCTTGACGCATTCCATCATGATGTTTTCCGTCGCCATGAACGGCAGTTCCGCCGCGATGTGCTTGGCAATCACTTTCTCGTACACGACGAGGTTTTCGGCGATGTTGAGATACAGATTCAGGACGGCGTCGACCGTCAGAAACGCCTGCGCGATGACGATGCGCTTGTTGGCGCTGTCATCGAGCGTGCGCTCGAACCACTGCGTGGAGGCCGTGACGGC
Source organism: uncultured Clostridia bacterium (assembly GCA_944328405.1). GTDB lineage: Bacteria > Bacillota > Clostridia > Christensenellales > Borkfalkiaceae > Borkfalkia. Next base: position 25,714 of record CALVHP010000127.1, on the reverse strand, counting down.
AGCGTTGACGGGAAGGCTGAGCATGTAGCGCGCCAAAGAGCCCATGCGCTCGCTGCGCATCGGGTTGCGCTTGTATGCCATGGCCGAAGAGCCGATCTGGTTCTTTTCGAAAGGCTCCTCGATCTCCTTCATATGCTGCAAGAGGCGGATATCGTTGGAAAAACGATAGGCGCTCTGCGCGATCTGCGACAGGACGCAGAGCACGTTGTAGTCAAACTTGCGCGGATAGGTCTGCCCCGTCACGCCGTATACGGCCGAATAGCCGAGCCTGGCGACCACTTTCTGTTCCAGCTCCTTGACCTTGCCGCCGTCGCCGTCGAAAAGGTCGAGGAAGCTCGCCTGCGTGCCCGTCGTTCCCTTGACGCCGCGCAATTTGACCGAGTTCCGCAGATGGACGAGATTGAAATAGTCCATCTCCAGGTCGGAAAGCCAGAGGGTCGCGCGTTTGCCGACCGTCGTCAGCTGCGCCGGCTGCAGGTGCGTGAACCCCAGCGTCGGCAGCGATTTATAGCGCAGGGCGAATTTTTTCAGCTTGTCCATCACGTTGACGAGCTTTTTCAGGACGATGGCCAGCGCGTCGTCGATGACGATGATCTCCGCGTTGTCGGTCACATAGCAGGAAGTTGCCCCGAGATGGATGATGCCCGCCGCTTTTTCTGCCTGCTTGCCGAACGCCTTGACATGCGCCATGACGTCGTGCCGCACGTCGCGCTCGAACGCGTCTGCGTCCTCGTAATTGATATCGTCGGCGTAGCGCTTCATTTCGGTGATCTGCTCGTCGGTGATGTTCAGCCCCATTTCCTTTTCGGATTCTGCCAGGGCGATCCACAGCCTGCGCCAGAGGCGGAATTTTTTGTCGTCCGAAAAGTTTTCAGCCATTTCGCGGCTCGCATAGCGGCTGAGCAGCGGATTTTCGTAAACGCTTGTATCGTGCATGATCTTCTCCGTTCAAATTATTAGCACACCCGTTCGCGCACCCGGCCTCCGGGCGGCAATAAAAAAGGAGCAACCAACGTCGCCCCTTCTCCGGTCTCAAACATCCAGTTCGTTGAGCAGGTCTTTCAGGGTCTTGATCTCATCGCGGGTAAACGTGATGCCTTTCCCCATCCGGTCATGCCCTTCGTTCCAGGTACGGATATCGAAAACGGGTTCACGCTCGTTCCAGCTGACCATATTCAGCTCTTTTTTCCAACCGTTGCCCGTTTCGCCCAGTTCACCGAGCTTTTCTGTGATCTCGTATTTCAGCTCTGCCATTGCCAAAATCTCCTTCGCTCTATTCGCATCTCTGAATGCCTGTTCCTATTATACCATGCGAAACGGAAAATGTAAAGAAAAAAATATTATTTCCCCGCCTCTTCCGGATTTTTGCAGATCCCGTCGATGCGGACGGTCGCATAATCGCGGATCTCCAGGCATTTGCCGCAGTTGTCGCACACTTTGTTTTCGTCGAGATCGCAGATCTCGCATTCCAGACACCCGATGCAATCGCGGTCGTACAGCACACACTTCTGCGTTTCCATAGCTTCCAAACTCCTATAGCCGTATTTTAACACGCCAGACAAAAATAATCAAATATTTTTATAAACATTTGTTTGCGTTTTTGAAAAATGTGTGGTATACTGAATACAGGAGGAAACGTTCATGTCTGAAAAGAGCAAAAGAAAGAAGCAGGCCGTGCTCGAATTCATCAACGAATACAACGCAGCCCACGGCTACTCCCCGACCGTGCGCGAGATCTGCGATAGGTTGGATATCAAATCGACGGCCTCCGCTTACTATTACATTGAAAAACTGACCGACGAAGGGTATCTTTCCAAATCCCCCAACAAAAACCGGGCGGTCAGCTTCAAAAAGACGTCTTCGGTCAACATTCCCCTGATCGGTACGGTCACCGCCGGCCAGCCGATCTTCGCCTATGAAAACTACGAAGACTATTATTCGTTTCCCGCCGATTGTTTCCGCGGCAGCGAACTGTTCATGCTGCACGTACAGGGCAACAGCATGATCGACGCCGGGATCTTCAACGGCGACAAGATCGTCGTGCGCAGGCAGCAAACGGCCGAAAACGGAGACATCGTCGTGGCGCTGATCGACGACAGCGCCACCGTCAAACGCTTTTTCAGGCGCGACGGGCATTACGTGCTTCATCCCGAAAACGAAGAGCTGGCAGACATCATCGTGGACGAAGTTGCCATCCTAGGCAAAGTGGTCGGCCTCGTCCGCAGCTTCTGAATCCGAACTTGTCTGACGGAAAAGTCCCCGCAGTAAAATGCAGGGACTTTTTTGGTGCCGCTGGTCGGACTCGAACCGACACGGTATCGCTACCACTGGATTTTGAGTCCAGCGCGTCTGCCAATTTCACCACAGCGGCAGGAAAAGCAACGAACCAATTATAATATATCGCTCCGTTTTTTGCAAGCAAATTTCGCATGGATTTTTGCAAATCAAGGCGGTACTTTCACAAGGAGCGGCAAAGCGCCCTTCGGGCGGCGAAAAATTTTTCCGTCCCGGACGAAACTGCGGCGATCGCTTGCATATTCAGTCGTTTTCCTCTATAATGACCGTAAAATCCATTTTGATTCGATCGGAGGTTCAGCATGGAATCACGCGTGGCCGTCATCGGCATCATTGTAGAAGACGGAGAAGCCGTCGCGCCGCTCAACGCCCTGCTTCACGAATACGGCGGCTATATCATCGGCCGTATGGGCGTGCCTTACCGTCAAAAAGACATCAACATCATCAGCATCGCCGTCGACGCCCCGCAAGACGTGATCAGCGCGCTTTCGGGCAAAATCGGAAGCCTGCGCGGCGTCAGTGCAACGACGGCCTATTCCAAGATCGGGAAATGACTTCTTTTCGTTTTTCCGAAGTCTTCATGAATCCTGCGAGAGCGGGCGGGCAAAACCTTGGTTTTGCCCGCCCGCTCCACTGTTTTTCAATAAAACTCTGCGATCAGCGCGTCGGCCGCTCCACGCATCAGATCGTATCGGTTATAGAGCGTCATGATCGTAAACCGGTCGCGGATCTTATAGCAGTTGAACAGCATATCGCGCACGGTATCTTCCGAAACGCCGATCTGCGAAAACCGCGTCGGGCATTGCAGCGAAGCCAGAACATCCCGCACAAATTCCGGCTGCGGAAGTTTTTCCGCCTCCCGCAGCACTTCCTCTTTGCCCGGAAAACCGCGGTCGGTTTCGGCCAGGCGGTGATACATGCGCAGCGAGACCATCGTGCCGAGCCCGACCTTGACGCCGTGCAGCGGAATGGGCTTCCCTCTCCGCAGAAAATCCATTTCAAGAAAGTGCGACATATGGTGCTCCGCGCCGCTTGCGGGGCGGGAATTGCCCGCGATCACCATCGCATAACCAGAAATCAGGAGCGCGCGCATCAGGCTGTCGACCCCCTCTTTCCCGCAGGCACGGATTCCGTCGATCTCGTCGACACATTTCTGGAGCGCCACGCGCATCAACCCGGCCGCCTCTTCGTTCAAAGGTTCGCCGGTCAGCAGGTGCGAAATTTTCCAGTCCGTCAGGCAACAGTATTTTGCCAGAATGTCCCCCGCGCCGGCGCCGGTCATGATTTTCGGCGCCGAACAGAGGATGCCGAAATCGAGCAGCACATGCTTTACGGTGTGCGCGTTTTCCGTGATTTTGAATCCGTTTTTGATGAGCGGCGTCACGCCCGAAGAATACCCGTCCATCGAGGCGGCCGTCGCGAGCACGCCGCACTCTTTGCCCTGCAAAAACGTGACGTATTTGCATATGTCGTTGAGCGTTCCGGCGCCGACAGCCAAGGCATAATCGCACCCGGCCAACGCCTTCGCTGCGGCCGCGCAATGCGTTTCGTCCGCCACGGGTTCATACTCGTCGTAACGGAACAGCGTGCAGGCAACGCCGCTGCCCTTCAGCCAATCGCAAACGGGTACGGCAAACGCTTCCGTGTTCCGGTCGCACACAAGGCACACCTTTTTGCTCCTGACATCGGACAAAAAGGAAGGAAACATTTCCGTTTTGTATTCGGCGCGGATCCCGAACGCGGCCGAAAGTTTCAAAATGTCATTGCTGTCAACCATGCGCTTATTATAGCACCGCCGCGCCGCCCCGTCAATCCGCGGCGGCGATCTGTTCAATATTTTGAAAAAGTTCCGTACAAAAGCCTGTCCGCGGCCAGGGCGATAAAATCTCCGTTGGTCGGCTTTTTTGCGCAGATGCAATTGCCGAATACGGCGTTGAACGATTCTTCTTTTTTGCGCTCCCAGGCGACCGTGATGCCGTGGCGGATCGCCCGCTCTACGTCAATGGCCTTTGTACCGTATTTCTCGGCAATTTCCGGATAAAGCCTCGTCGTGATCTCATGAATGTACGTCGAATCTTTGAGCAGGAGCTTGATCGCGTCGCGAAGATAGGAGCTCGCCTTATTTTTCAGGGGAATGCCGAGCGCCAGAAACAGGCGGCTGATCCGCTCGTCCACGGCATACTCGCTGAGCCCGCTTCCGATCGGCTCCTCGCTGTGCCCCGCCGCATCCCGCAGGCGCGCCGCAACGATTTCCTTCGATACGGGGCGGATCAGATAATGGCTCGCCCCTTTTGCGTAAAGCCTGGCGGCGACCTCTTCCCCGAGCGCGTTGCCCGTCACGACCGCAGCCACGGCGATCCCGCGCTCGCGAATCTTGTCCAATACGCCGTAACCGTCCAGATCCTTCAAAGACAGCCCGATCAGCGCGGCATCCGGCCGCTCGTTTTCGATCAGCGCCAGCCCCACGCTTCCGCTGCCGCTGACCCCGCACACCTCAAAGCCGTCCCCCTGCAGGTATTCGCTCAACCGTGCGGCAGCTTCGGCGTCGCTTTCCAAAATCACTACTTTCATATTCTTTGGTTCCTCCCGAAAAGTTTGTACCCCCATTATACGACACCAAATTCCGTTTGTAAACAATTATTGCACTAAATCCAGCATAATTTTACAAAAAATTTTAATTATGTATGATATTGACGAAAATTGTCGGCTCACGCTTTTTGCGGAGCGCCAAACAGAAATTTCTGCAAATTTTCGTGCAAAAGCCCTTCCATCGCTTGCCGCGGATACCCGGCTTTTTCGAACAATTCTTTGAGCTGCGCAAGGTCCCGGTATGACCGGATCCCCGCAGGGAGATCTTCCGTTCCGAAAAAATCGGTGCCGAAACAAAACCAATCCGCGCCGAATTTCTGCACGGCATAATCGAACTGCCGGAAAACGGACCCGGCATCCGCCGTCTTTTCCGTCAGAAAGTCGCCGACGAGCGTCAGCCCGATCAGGCCTTTCCTGGCAATGATCTCCCGCACCTGCCAGTCGAACAGATTGCGCGGGTGCCTGCGGATTCCCGCCAGGCAGGTATGCGAATCGACGACTCTGGCGCCGCAGTCCAATACGTCGCAGAAACTTTCCGGATTCAGGTGCGCACAGTCGATCGCGATCCCGCGGACGGTCAGTTCCTTTACCACCCTTTCTCCCCGGGCGGACAGGCGGCCGAAGCTGCGGCAGCCGCCGGCAAGCGCGTTTTCTCCGTTCCACGTCAGGGAAACATACACAGGATCCCAGTCGCTCACGGTCTCGACCGATTCGGTCGCCAGATAACCGACGTCTTCCAGCCCGAGGAACAGGTTGCCCGGACGGTTTTTCAAAAAATTTTCCGCCAGGCTCCGCAAAGCAGAAAAATCGCGCCGACCGCGGAAAAGGGCGCAAACGGCGCATTCGACCTGTTCCGCCATCGGGGCGATCGGAGCATACGGCACAGCCGTCAAAAAATCGTTGTGGAAATCGGCAATCATATTTTATAATATGTCCGTCAACGGCATTCCGCCACGCTCTTGCGCACGAAAAAAGGGCCCCGGAGGGCCCTTGGCTTCTTTTGTCTGCGTCAGCGCATTTTTTTCGGTTCGGGATATTCGACGCCGAACGTTTCGACGGTAACGCTCTTCATGACCTGCGGCTCGACGGGGCGGTCGCTCATATCCGTGCGCGTCGTCGCGAGCGCGTCCACGACGTCCATCCCCTCCGTGGCCTTGCCGAACGCCGCATACTGCCCGTCGAGATGGGCGGCATTCGCATGCATGATAAAAAACTGCGACCCGGCGCTGTTCGGCATCATCGACCTCGCCATCGACAGCATGCCGCGCAGGTGTTTGATGTCGTTCTGCGCGAAACCGTTGGAACGGAACTCTCCGCCGATCGTATATCCGGGACCGCCCATGCCCGTCCCCGCAGGGTCGCCCCCCTGGATCATGAACCCTTCGATCACCCGATGGAAGATCAGCCCGTCATAAAACTTATGGCGGACAAGCGATATAAAATTGTTGACGGTATTCGGCGCCTTGTCCGGATACAGTTCGGCCTTGATGACGCCGCCGTTCTGCATGGTAATCGTGACGATCGGGTTCATGAAATCACTCCTTTTCCAATTCTTCGTATTTCTGGACGCGGACGTTTGCCTCGCGGAAAAGCTGCATCGAAAATTCGTCCGGATACCCTTCTTTGTAGACGACCCGAACGATGCCGGCGTTAATGATCATTTTCGCACAAATCACGCAGGGCTGGTGGGTACAATACAACGTGGCGCCCTCGATCTTGACGCCGAGGCGCGCCGCCTGAATGATCGCGTTCTGCTCGGCGTGCACGGCATAGCACAGCTCGTGCCGCGTTCCGCTCGCGATATTCAATTTGCGGCGGAGGCACTCTCCCTTTTCAACGCAGCTGACAATGCCGGCCGGCGCACCGTTGTAACCGGTCGTCATCACCCTCTTCCCGAGAACAATGACGGCGCCCACATGGCGGTTGTCCTGGAAACAACTCGACCATCCCGCAACGGTTTCGGTCAGTTCCATAAACCGCTTATCCCATTTATCCATGGCTCGCCCCCGCAATAGATTGTCTGTATTGTACCATACCTTTCCGGAAAATGCAAGCGTACGCCGATTTTTACTTTTCGCCCGGTTTAGCACTCACACAAGAAAAGTGCTAAATTTTTCTTTTTTTTGCCCTCAAACGTTTGACAATCCTTTCCAAATGTATATAATATATAATGATTTAGCACTCAGGAGCTGAAAGTGCTAATCCGATCGTAAATCAACAGGGAGGCAAACCTATGAACATCAAACCTTTATTCGATAAAGTGGTTGTCGAAAGCGTTGAAAAAGAAGAAAAGACCAAGAGCGGTTTTATTCTTCCTTCTTCCGCACAGGAAAAGCCGCAGACGGCGCGCGTGGTCGCAGTCGGCCCCGGCGGAACGGTAGACGGCAAAGAAGTGAAAATGGTCGTGAAAGTCGGCGACACCGTCCTTTTCTCGAAGTATTCGGGAAGCGAATTCAAAGTCGACGGAAAAGAATTCACCATCATCAAACAGAGCGATATTCTCGCCATCGTTGAATAAGCAACATTTGCTGCAGGAGGTTTCATAATATTATGGCTAAACAGATCAAATACGGCGACGAAGCCAGAAAAGCATTGGAAAAAGGCGTCAATACGCTTGCAGATACCGTCAAAATCACGCTCGGCCCCAAGGGCAGGAACGTTGTGCTCGATAAAAAATTCGGCGCGCCGCTGATCACGAACGACGGCGTGACCATCGCCAAAGAGATCGAACTGGAAGACCCGTTTGAAAACATGGGCGCCCAGCTCGTGAAGGAAGTTTCCACCAAAACCAACGACGTCGCCGGCGACGGCACCACCACTGCCGTGGTTTTGGCACAGGCGATCATCCGCGAGGGGCTGAAAAACCTGGCCGCGGGCGCAAACCCCATCATCCTGCGCAGAGGCATCGACAAGGCGGTCGACGTTGCCGTCGAACAGATCAAAAAGATTTCCAAAACGGTCAACGGCAAAACCGCGATCGCGCAGGTCGCGTCCATCTCGGCCGGCGATGAAACGGTCGGCCAGCTCGTTTCCGACGCCATGGAAAAAGTCGGCAAAGACGGCGTGATCACGGTTGAAGAAGGCAAGAGCATGAACACCGAGCTGACCACCGTCGAAGGGATGCAGTTCGACCGCGGCTATGCTTCCGCCTACATGGTGACCAACACCGAAAAGATGGAAGCGGTGCTCGACTCCCCTTATATCCTGATCACCGACAAAAAGATCTCCAACCTGCAGGAGATCCTGCCCGTCATCGAGCCGCTCGCGCAGCAGGGCGCAAGGCTGCTGATCATCGCCGAGGACGTGGAAGGCGACGCGCTCGCCGCGCTCATCGTCAACAAACTCAAAGGCGTATTCAACTGCGTTGCCGTCAAGGCGCCCGGTTTCGGCGACCGCAGAAAAGCGATGCTCGAAGACATCGCCGTGCTGACGGGCGGCACCGTCATCTCGTCCGACCTCGGCTACGAATTCAAAGACGTCACGACGGATATGCTCGGACGCGCCAACCAGGTCAAGGTCGACAAAGACAACACCACGATCATCGACGGCGCGGGCGACGCCGAGGGCATCAAGGCGCGCGTCAACGCCATCAAAGCGCAGATCGCGGAAACGACCTCCGATTACGATCGCGAAAAACTGCAGGAGCGCCTGGCAAAACTGGCCGGCGGCGTAGCCGTCATCAACGTCGGCGCCGCAACCGAAGTGGAAATGAAGGAGAAGAAACTCCGCATCGAGGACGCCCTCGCCGCGACGCGCGCAGCCGTCGAAGAAGGCATCGTCCCCGGCGGCGGCACGGCTCTCCTCTCTACGGCCGACGCGCTGAAAAAGCTGGTCGCTTCGCTGGAAGGCGATGAAAAGACGGGCGCCCAGATCATCCTCAAGGCGATCGAAGAGCCGATCCGCCAGATCGCGAAAAACGCGGGTCTCGACGGTTCGGTCATCGTCGACAAGATCACGTCCAGCAAGAAGGCGAATTACGGCTTCGACGCGCTGAAGAATCGCTATACCGACATGGTCGAAAGCGGCATCATCGACCCGACCAAGGTCGCGCGCAGCGCTCTGCAGAACGCCGCGTCCGTGGCGGCGACCCTGCTCACGACCGAAAGCGTCGTAACGGATATCCCTGCCCCCGAGCCCGCGGCTCCTGCCGGCGGCGGTATGGGCGGCGGCATGTACTAAGCCGAAACAATTAACCGAAACGCAAAAGAGCGGGACTGCAAAGCCCCGCTCTTTTTTGCGATAAAAATGCCCCGTTTTCGCCGGGGCATTTTTATCACCTGCCATCTCTGTATTCTTTATTGAATCTTCTCCAGCACCTTTGCCAACGCATATCTGCAATGCTCATACGTCAGCCCGCCCTGAAAATAAGCGATATACGGCTCTTTGACCGGCGCGTCCGCCGAAAGTTCGATCGAAGCCCCCTGCACGAAACTTCCCGCGGCCATGATCACGCGGTCGGCATACCCCGGCATGTCCCAGGGTTCCAGCGTCACGAAGCTGTCGACAGGCGACGCCTCCTGCACGGCCTGAATAAACCCGATCAGTTCCCGTTCGGTATGGAACCGGACAGCCCGCGTGATATCGGCCGGGCATTTGTCTGCGGAAGGAGACGTGTCGTAACCGAGTTTCTGCAGGCAGGCGCCGATCAGCAGGCTGCCCTTCAAAGCCTGGCACACGACGTGCGGCGCCAGAAAGACGCCCTGGTAAAATTCGCGGTAACCGTAAGCGTAGGAACCGACCTCCGCCCCGATGGAAGGAGACGTCATCCGCCCGGCGATCTGATCGACATACCGCTTCTTCCCGACAATATATCCTCCCGTCGGGGCCAGTCCGCCGCCGGGGTTTTTGTTCAGCGACCCGACGGCGATATCCGCGCCGTTTTGCGTCGGCTCCGTCGCTTCGACAAATTCTCCGTAGCAGTTGTCGACAAAAATACAGCCCTGAAAGCCGCAGGAGCGGACAAACGAACACGCCTTAGCGATCTTTTCCTGGCTGAGCGCATCGCGCCATTCGTACCCGCGCGAACGCTGGATAAAAACAACTGTGACGCCCGGATCCTGCAGGCCTTCGCGGATCGCTTCAAAATCGAAATCCCCGTTTTTCAGATCGCATTTGCGGAAGCGAACCCCATAGTCGGCCAAAGATCCGTTTCCGGACCCGCTTATAACGTCGATCAGCGTATCGTAAGGATTTCCGGATATCGAAAAAAGCGTATCTCCCGTGCGCAGCAGACCGAACAGACCGACGGTCAGCGCATGCGTGCCGGAAACCAGATTGGGCGAAACGAGTCCGGCTTCCGCACTGAAAATGTCGGCAAACAGAGCGCCCAGCGAATCCCGTCCCTCGTCGTCGTACCCGTACCCGGTCGTCGGCGCGAAATGGCGGAGAGCGATCCTGTTCTTTTGGAAGGCTCTTAACACTTTTGCCTGGTTCTGATAGGCGATTTTTTCCAGCTCTGCAAACAGAGACGATAAACCATTTTCACAGCTTTCGATCAACGATTCAATTTCCATAATTCATTCAAAATAAAATCTTCCGGATTTTTCCCGGCAGGATCCAACCAAAGGATCTGCGGTATTTTTTTAAAGAAAGTGACCTGCCTTTTGGCATAATTCCGCGTATTCCGCTGAATTATGTCACGCATGGTACTGAATGAAATTTCATTTTTCAGGTATAAAACGACTTCTTTGTAGCCGATCCCCTGCATGCATTGTGCATTTTCCGGAACGCCCGAATCCAGCAGTTCGCGCACTTCCTCCACCAGACCACGCTCCAGCATCTCGTCCACCCTTTGATCGATACGGGCGTACAGCCGCTCTCTCGGATGATTAAAAGCGACGCAAAGGTACGGAAAGCGCGGCACGAAGCCGTCGGCCTGTTCCGATTTTTTTCTCCCCGTCAGCCGATAGATCTCCAATGCCCGCACAACACGCCGGACATCGTTCGGGTGCAGTTTTTCTGCACTATCCGGGTCGATCTCCCGCAGGAGTTCGTGCAGGCGTTCCTTCCCCTGCGTTTGGGCGATTGCTTCGTACTCCGCCCGAACGGAGGCGTCTCCAGCCACGCTCCCCAACGCGCGTGAAAACAACAGAGACTGAATGTAAAACCCCGTACCCCCGCAAACGACGGGAACGCAACCCTGCGCATGGAGGCGGTCAACCGCCGGGAGCGCTTTTTGTTCGTAATCGCTGACGCTGAACGGCTCGCCGGGGTCAACAATATCGATCATGCGGTGCACAATACCGCGCCTCTCTTCCTCCGTCGGTTTGGCCGTTCCGATATTCAGCCGGCGATAGACCGACATACAATCCGCCGAGATTACCTCACTGTGCAACCGGCCGGCAAGCTCGACCGACAACGCCGTTTTGCCGGACGCCGTCGGACCGGCAATGACCAGAATACGATTTTCCAACTCAGACGATCCTTTTGAACATCTTTTCAATTTCATACTTTGTCATACGGACCGCGACCGGCCTGCCGTGCGGACATTTCAGCCCCATATCGCCGTGCAGCATCTCAAACAATTTTTTCTTTTCGGAATCGGAAAGCATCATGCCGCCCTTGACGGCATGTTTGCACGCGGTCATCGCGATTTTGTCGCGCAGCAGCTCCGTCAGGCGAATCGAATGCAATGCTCCGACCTCTTTGAGAAGCTCTTCAAAAAAAGAAGCCAGATCAATATCCTGCAAATCGAGCGGCACGGACGACACCTTGAAGTCGCCCAAACCGAACGCCTCGATCTCGAAACCGATATTTTGCAGCGTTTCAAGATTTTCCGCAATAAATTCGCGCTCGGCACTGTTCACATGCAGCACGTACGGCACAAGCATCGGCTGACGCATCACACTGCGCTTTTCCATTTCGGCGCGAAGCCGATCGAATATGAGGCGCTCGTGCGCGGCATGCTGATCGATCAGATAGACGTTGTCTCCCTCTTCATACAACAAATAAGTGTTGAAAAGGCTGCCCTTGTATTCCGCATGGTCAAGCACGATCTTCTGCCGGGCCGCCTTTCGGTCCAACATTTCCAGCTAGCGCTTATTTTCGGCAAAGACATCTGCCGCAGGGTCCGCCGCGGAGGCAACCGCTCCGCTGTCATGAAATTCGATCCGGCGAGGGAACAGATCTTCCCGCGGCCTCGGAGCAGTAATCTCACGTTCTTTTGAATCAAAAGCCGAATTTATGTCAGACAAAATACTGTCCTTTTGTACAGTTTTTGAAAAACCGCCGGCGTTTTTTACCGAATTTTCGAGATCTGCCTCCGCAGTCGTTTTTTCGAAGACAGCCTGCTCACGCACATCATCGTCCGCCGGCCCCGTTTCGGCAACGAACTCCAACGCGCTTGCATTCCCGTCCAGGACGGAAGAAACGACCGAATAAATCGCACCGTAGACGACCTGGTTGTTTTCGAAACGCACGTCGGCCTTGTTCGGATGCACGTTCACATCCACCGCCTCGCGCGGCAGATCGACAAAGAGCACGTAAAACGGATACTGCCTCTTCATCAAATAACTTGCATAGGCGTTCGACAACGCCGAACCGATCGTCGAATTGATCACGTAGCGCCCGTTCACAAACAGGCTCTGGTACGTGCGGTTCGGCTTTGCAAAATCCGGTTTGCCGATGTAACCGCGCAGCCGGATCCCGTGTTTTGTTGCGTCAAGTTTGTAGCAACGGCCGAGAACGGCGCCGCCGTATACCGCCGCTACCGCCTCATCGAGACCTCCGCCGAAGGATTGCAGAACCGATTTTCCGTCGACCGAATAGCGGAAAGCGATATCCGGATTGCCCAGCACCAGGCGGGAAACGAGGTTTGTGATCTCGCTCTCCTCCCCTTTGTCCGACTTCAGAAATTTCAGGCGCGCAGGCGTATTGAAAAAGAGGTTTTCCGCAGTAATTTCTGTCCCTTCGCCCAAGGCGCAGGGCACGATGTCGCCCATCTTCCCGCCGATACAGGTCAGTTCGTACGCGTCTTCCGCCCCGCGAAACCTGGACCGCAGGCACACCTTCGCGACGGAGGCTATACTTGCCAACGCTTCCCCGCGGAAGCCGAGCGTACCGATCGCCTCGAGATCTTCCGCCCTTCGGATCTTGCTCGTCGCGTGCGGCAAAAAGGCCGAAGCCAGTTCGCTGCGTTCGACTCCTTCGCCGTCGTCCGTAACGCAGATCAGATCTTTCCCGCCGCGCTCAATGGCGATCGATATCTTCTTGGCACCCGCGTCGATGCTGTTTTCCGCAAATTCTTTGACGACCGAAGCCGGGCGGTCGACGACCTCTCCCGCCGCAATGCGGTTGTATACGCCGCTGTCCAATATATTGATTTTTGCCATAATCACTCCCCGTTTTTGACCATTTCGATCAGGTCAGAAAGCACCGAAAAGGCCTGCATCGGCGAAAGCGTATTGATATCCGTCTTCATCAGGATCGATTCCGCGCGAGAACGCACAGGCGGCTGTTTTGCCTCTTCCTTCGCCTGCGCGGCATGGCGCGCGATATCGTTCTTTTCGAGCTTACGCAAGATCTCTTTGGCGCGGTCTGTGACCCCCGAAGGGATCCCCGCCAGCCGCGCGACTTCGATCCCGAAGCTCTTATTAGCACCGCCGCGGGCGATCTTGCGCAGAAACAGGATGCCGCCGGCCGTTTCCCGCACGGTCACTTTGTAATTTTTGACCCCGTCGATCCGGCCTTCCAGCTCCGTCAGTTCATGGTAATGGGTCGCAAACAGCGTCTTGGCGCGGATTTTTTCCGTCAGGTATTCCAGCACGGCCCAGGCGATGCTCAACCCGTCAAACGTGCTGGTACCGCGCCCCACCTCATCCAGGATCAACAGCGAATTTTCGCTCGCGTTCAGAATGATCGAAGCGACTTCCGTCATCTCCACCATGAACGTGCTCTGGTCGGAGATCAGATTGTCGCTGGCGCCGACGCGCGTAAAAATGCGGTCGACCACGGGGATCTGCGCCGAACGGGCCGGCACAAAGCACCCCATCTGCGCCATCAGCACGATCAGCGCCGTCTGCCGCATGTATGTACTTTTGCCCGCCATGTTCGGCCCCGTGATGACCATGGTCCGCGTCTGCGCGTCGAACTGCACGTCGTTGGGGACAAACCGCTCGCCTGAAAGAGCTTCCACCACGGGATGACGCCCGTCCGCAATGATCAGCTCGCCGCCTTCGGGCACGATTTTCGGCCGGCAATATCCGCGCTCTTTGGCAACGGAAGCAAAAGCGACCAGGCAGTCGAGCATGGCAACGGCCGCAGCGAGCGCCTTCAGCCGGCCGATCTGCCCGGCGAGGACCCCGCGCAGTTCTTCAAACAGCGCCACTTCCAGAGCAAGACTCCGCTCGGCGCTCGTCAAAATACGTTCCTCTACCTCTTTGAGTTCGTCCGTCACATAGCGCTCTGCGTTGGCAAGGGTCTGGCGCCTCTGGTAATCGTACGGCACCTTGTCCTTAAACGCATTCGTCACTTCGATCGAATACCCGAAAACGCGGTTGTATTTGATCCTCAGATTGCGGATCCCCGTGCGCTCCCGCTCGCGCGCCTCGATGGCCGCGATCGCCTGCGCTCCGTTGTCGCGCATGTTCCGCAGCTCGTCCAGCTCACGGTTGTACCCGGGCCGGATATAGCCGCCCTCTTTGACGTTGACGGGAGGATTCTCCACAAACGCGTTCCGGAGCCGCTCCGTAAGTTCCGTAAAATCGCCCATCTCGTCCACGAGACCGCGGATCGCCGCCGAAGAAAACCCGGACAGCTGGAACTTCAGATTGGGTACCAAAGCCAAAGAAATTGCCAACCCCTCGCAATCGCGCGGGGTCAGATTGTTGTTGGAAATTTTGCCCGCGATCCGTTCGATGTCGCGAATGCCCTTCAGCGTGTCCACGATCCCCGCGCGGATGACCGTGGCCTGAAACAGCTCGTCCACCCCGCCGAGGCGGTATTCGATGGCCGCCGCATCGCGCAGCGGATTGAGCACCAGACTGTTCATCAGCCGGGCGCCCATGGCGGTCTGCGTCTGATCCAGCAGCCACAGCAGAGAGCCTTTCCGCTTCCCGTCCCCGATCGTTTTCACCAGCTCCAGGTTCCGGATCGCCGTGCCGTCCAGCATCATCGACGCGTTCTTGTTGACCAGCCGGACAGAATCGATGTTTTTCAACGCGTGTTTCTGCGTTTCGCGCAGATATTCGATCAGCGCGCCGCAGGCAGAGACGGCCGTATTCCGATCGGCAAGGCCGAACGGTTCCAGCGTCTTGCAGCCCAACTGTTCGAGCAGCGTTTTTTCGGCATGCCTGCCCGAAAAGGCCCACGGAGCATAACAGGAAAACGGCGGCAGCTGGCGAAGTTCCGCCCGGCCCTTGCACGCGAACAGAAACGCATCGTTGCAGATCACTTCGGCTACGGAAAGTTTGCAAAGGTATTCGAGGCTGGATTCGATCTGTTTATCCCCGGCAAAGACCGCCGTATTGAACTCGCCCGTGGTGATATCCGCCCAGGCGATCGCCACGTCGCCGTCGAAACAGGCGCAGGCAATGTAGTTGTTGCGCTTTTCGTCCAAAAGAGACTCTTCGATCAGCGTGCCGGCGGAGACGACGCGGATAACGTCGCGCTCGACGATCCCCTTGCCCGGCGTCGGTTCGCTGAGCTGTTCGCAGATCGCCACTTTTTTGCCCAAAGCCACCAGCTTGGCAATGTACGCGTCCGCCGCATGGTACGGAATTCCGCACATCGGCGCCCGTTCGGAGAGGCCGCAGTCGCGCCCCGTCAGCGTCAGGTCCAGAAGCTGCGAAACCTCCTGCGCATCCTCAAAGAACATTTCGTAAAAATCGCCGAGACGATAGAACACGACGCAATCTTTGTACTTTTCTTTGACCTCGAGATAGTGCCGCATCATCGGCGAAAGCCCCTGCATACTCCAAACCTCTTTTTTACTTTTGTAAACCGCGGTCAGACCCGCTCGCCGAACAGCGATATGCCGGACGTATCTTTGACGCGGATCTTCACGAATTCGCCGACGCGGTTCCGTTCGTCCGCAAAATACCCCATCCGGCCGTATTCGTCGCGGCCGAGCCAGGCGCCGCGTTTCGGATCGTAATCTTCGCAGAGGATCTCGATCGTCTTCCCCTCGTACCCGGCGGAAAGGCCGCGCGTCTGCGCATTGACCGCCTCCACGAGCCGCATGATCCGTTCCTTACACACTTCCTCGGGTACCTGCCCCTCCATTTCCGCGGCCTTTGTACCGCTCCTTCGCGAATAGACAAAGGTAAACGCCGTGGAAAACCCCGCCGCGCGGACCAGTTCCAACGTCCGGCGGAAATCTTCTTCCGTCTCGGTCGGGAACCCGACCATCAGATCGGACGTCAGCGCGCAGTCGGGAACGGCGCCGCGCAGCATTTCCACTTTGCGCAGATATTCGGCCGCGGTATATTTGCGATTCATCAGCCGCAGAATGCGGTCCGACCCCGACTGTGCGGGCAGATGGACCAGGTTGCATACCTGCGGGCAATCGGCGATGGCCTGCACCAGCTCTTCCCCGAAATCTTTGGGATTGCTCGTCATAAAGCGAAGGCGGAACTTTCCGCCGATCGCCGCGATGCGCCGGAGCAGCTGCGGGAACGTCATGCCGACGTCGCGGTCGGTCCCGTACGAGTTGACGTTCTGCCCCAGAAGGGTGATCTCTTTGTACCCCTTTTCCAGAAGCCCTTCCACTTCGCGCACGACCGCGTCCGGTTCGCGGCTGCGTTCCCGGCCGCGGACATACGGCACGATGCAGTAGGTGCAGAAATTGTTGCAGCCGTACATAATGTTGACCCAGGCGTTCGGGAAGCTTGTCCTGTACGCGGAGTCCTCTTCTTCCAGGCGCTCTTCGCTCGCCTGAACGGAAACGAGGGGTTTCTTTTGCGCGGCCTTCCGGTCGAGCAGCGCCCCGAAATCTTTGAGGTTGTGCGTTCCGAACACGATATCGACAAAGGGCAGTTTTTTCCGCAGGCGTTCCGCGGCGCCGTCCTGCTGCGTCATGCAGCCGCCGACGGCAATCAACAGATCCGGCCGCATTTTTTTGCGTTTTTTCAACGCGCCGATGTTGCCGTAAGCATGATTTTCCGCATTTTCGCGGATACAGCAGGTGTTAAAGACAATGATATCCGCTTCGTCTTCGTTCGCCGCCTCGACGTACCCGCGTTTTTGCAGGATCCCCGCAAGTTTTTCCGACTCGTGTACATTCATCTGGCAGCCGTACGTGACGATAAAATATTTTTTTTCCATTCCGGCTCCAACAGTTTCTTCTTTCCATTATACAATTTTTCCGGACTTTTTTCAAGCCTTTGAATTTGCCCTTGCTGAAATATTTTTGGCGGCGATTCGCTATACTGTAGTGGAGGAAACGCCATGAAAATACTCGGAAAAATCGCGCTTGCACTCCTGTGCCTGACGGCCGCCTGCTGTCTCGCCGCGGCGGCATATTCTTTTGCCGTAACAGCGGGAACCAATCTGGACGACGGGAAATTTTTGCTGGCCGACAGCCGGATCGCCGTCTTCGGCGCCGAAGACGACGCAATCGCAGAAATTTCATTGCGGGGCGCCAACAAAAACATCCGGCTGTCCGATTTGCCTGCGCACGTCAAAAACGCGTTCATCGCCGCGGAAGACAAACGGTTTTACAGCCACCACGGGCTGGACTACAAAGGCATGGCACGCGCCCTGCTGAAAAACATCCGCGCCCGCGCATTCGCGCAGGGCGCCTCCACCATCAGCCAGCAGCTCGTCAAAAACACCCAGCTCACCAGCGAAAAGACGCTGAAACGCAAACTGCAGGAGATCAAGCTGACACGGCAACTTGAAAAAAAATACTCCAAAGACCAGATCCTGGAAATGTACCTGAACACGATCTATTTCGGACACACCTGCTACGGCATCGCCGCAGCTTCCGAATTCTATTTCGGCAAAGACGCTTCCGCGCTGACCGCCGCAGAAGGGGCGACGCTGGCCGCCATCATCCGCTCGCCGAACCGCTACTCTCCGTTTGTAGCGCCGAAGACCTGCGAAGAGGCCCGAAACGGCGTATTGCTGCGCATGCACAGCCTCGGCTACCTGAACGAACAGGAATACGAGGTCGCCAAAGGCCAGCCGCTGCCGACACAGAAGGACGGCAGCGGTGCCTGCGCGACATACCTTTCCGCCGTCTACAGCGAACTGGAAAATATTCCCTTTCTTTCTCCCTACCGTTTCCTGAACGGATGCAGGATCTACACCTATCTCGACAGCGATCTGCAGGAATACGCCGAAACGCTGACGACGGACGCCGACCGCAGCGGAAAGAGCATCTTGATATGCGACAACGAGAGCGGAGGCATCCGCGCCTGGTACACGACGGAGGGAGAACTGCGCCGCCAGCCGGGATCCGTCATCAAGCCGCTCGCCGTCTACGCGCCCGCCATCGAAGAAAACCTGGTTTCCCCCGCGACGCCGATCCTGGACGAACCCGTCGATTTCAGCGGCTACGCGCCCGAAAACTACAAAAATATTTATCACAGCTACGTATCCGTCCGCCGGGCCCTTGCCGAGAGCCTGAACGTGCCCGCAGTCAAACTGCTCAACAGCATCGGGGTCGATACATGCGAAAAATATCTGCTGAAATCCGGGCTGCCCCTGACGCAGGAAGACAAAAATCTGTCGCTCGCGCTCGGCGGAACGAGCGGCGGCTATACGCTGCGCGAACTGGTCGGCGCCTACACCGCGTTCCCGCGCAACGGCGCGCGCGTACAGACCGCCTTTATCCGCAAGATCGTCGCCGACGACGGAAGCGTCCTTTATGAACGTACGCCGGAACAGCAGCGCGTCTATTCAGCGGATACGGCGGAACTGATCAACAGCATGCTGGCCGACGCCGCGCGCACCGGCACCGCCAAAAAACTGGCATCCCTCCCCTTTCCGATCTGCGCCAAAACGGGCACCTGCGGAACGGAACAGGGAAACACCGACGCCTATACGCTCGCTTACACGACGCGCCACACTCTCGGCGTCTGGATGGGAAACGCCGACAACGAGCGGACAAACATCACGGGCGGCGGCCTGCCCTGCCACTACGCCATGCTGATCGCAAAACAGCTGTACAAAAACGACCCTCCACGGGCTTTTTCGCAAGAACATGTGACGGAATGCCTTTTAGACCGAGCCTCCTACGAACAAGATCACATCCTGGCCCTGGCGGCAGAACACCAACCCAAACAGTATGTGATGACGGAACTGTTCCGCAAACAAAACACCCCCGCCATGGTCAGCCCCGTCTTTGCTGAACCGGCGGCACGCGCAGAGATTTCATTGGAAAACAGCGCCGTTAAAATCGAATTATGTCTGACAGACTACTACGGATATATTATTACACGGGAGACGGACGGGAAATCAACCGTTATCCGGGAAGGAAAATGCAATGCCGTTTTTTACGACCGCAATCTCAAAAGAGGAAAAATATACACGTACACGGTGACCCCTTTCTATACCGATGACATGGGCAGCCGCGTCCTCGGGAAGGCAGTCACCCTGCCATCCATCTATACGAAATCGGGAACCAATAATCAAAATCCCCCCATTACCGACAAAGAATGGTGGGAAACGTAAGGCGACAGACAAAAGGCCCGCAAAAATTGCGGGCCTTCTGTTATTTGAAAACAACTGTTTCTTCCTGCGCCAAAGCGTCTTCCAGCAAGGCGGCAACATCCAGTTTTTCTTCCGCCAGCCTTACTTTCGCAAGGTCAGGACGGATGAGCGGGTGCTTCGGCAAAAAGACCGTACAGCAATCTTCATAGGGCTGAACGGACGTTTCATACGTGCCGATCTGCCGCGCGCGTTCGATGATCTCCGTCTTATCAAACCCGACGAGCGGCCGCAATACCGGAAACGATTCCAAAACCGCGTTGGAAGAGGTCATACCCTCGATCGTCTGGCTGGCGACCTGCCCGAGGCTCTCCCCGGTCACGATGCACTGCGCCCCCACCCGCTTGCCGATCCGCTCGGCAATGCGCATCATGAACCGGCGCAACAGGGTGATCATCATTTCATCCGGGCAATGCTTGTGGATCTCTTCCTGAATGCGGGTGACGGAAACGACGTGCAGATGCAAGCCGCCCGTATAGCGGGAGAGAATTTCCGCAAGGTTTTCCACCTTCTCGCGCGCCTGCATATTGGTATAGGGATAACTGTGAAAATGCACGGCTTCCAGCACCATCCCCCGCTTGGCGATCATATAGCCGGCGACCGGGCTGTCGATGCCGCCGGAGAGCAGCAGCATCCCTTTGCCCGACGTTCCGACCGGCATTCCGCCGGCGCCCTTGATATAATCGGAAAAGACGAGCGCCGTTCCGTTTTCACGAATGTCGATGTACAGCGTTTTCTGCGGCTCGCGCACATCGACGCGCAGCTGCGGCCGCTCTGCCAGAAGCCTGCCGCCGATCTGCGCGTTGATCTGCATGGAATCGAGAGGGAAATGCTTATCGGCGCGGTTCGTCTGAACTTTGAACGTGCCGCTTTCGGGCGCAATGCGCACCACGCTGCGATAGATCTCTTCCATGTCCGCCGGGATCTGCTGCGCGACGCTGACCGAGTGTGTGCCGAACACTTTGGCAAGGCGTGCGGCGATCTCGTCGGCGCGGGCTTCGTCAAAGCCGTCGACCAGATACCGCCCGCTCGGGCGATGTATCTCATGCCGGATCCCTGACAGCGCCTTTTCGAGGTTTTCCAAAAACACCTTCTCGAAATAGCCGCGGTTTTTCCCTTTCAGATGAATTTCGCAGTAGCGAACGATGATTACTTTTTGCATGAAGATGAATGCATCCTTTCCGCGAGTTCTTTCCCGCAGCGATTCAGGATCTCGGCCGCCCGCGCCGCTTCTTCTTCCGTACTTTTTGCGGAAAAGGAAATGCGCAGCACCCCTTCAGCCACGGCGTCCGGCGCACCGCAGGCAAGGATCACGCGGCTGGCTTTGCTCTTCGAGGAACAGGCAGACCCCGTGCCGACGATCAGCCCGGCATCGTCGGCCATATGCATCAGCACCTCCCCCCGCAGTCCCGGGGCTGAGACGCTCAGAATGTACGGCGACGCATCCTCGGCCGACAAAACCGTAAACAGGCCGCGGTCCAGGCGCTCGCGCACCAATGCATTGAGCGAACGGACGCGCCGCATATTTTCCGCGAGACGCTCCGCCGCCGCTTCGCAGACTGCCTGAAAGTGCATCACGGCAAACATGTTTTCCGTGCCGCTGCGCAGCCCGTTTTCCTGACCGCCGCCGAAGATCAGCGGGTGCAGCGGCGCGCCTTTGCGGAAGGCTAGCCCCGCCACCCCGCGCACGCCGCCGATCTTATGCGAACTGATCGTATAAAAATCGATCGGAGCCCCGAGGCTGAACGGAATTTTGCCGAATGCCTGCACGCCGTCGCTGTGAAAGAGCGCCCGCGCGTTGATTTTTTTGACGGCGCGCGCAAGCGATAGAACATCGTTCACGGCGCCCGTCTCGTTGTTGACGTGAATGACGGATACGAGAGAAGTCTGACCGTCGACCAAAGACAGCAGATCTTCCGCATCCGCTCCCCCGTCGGGGCGCAGTTTTGCAATGCGGAGTTGTACCCCCCGACGTTCCAACTCTCTCGCCGCGTTGTACACCGCGGCATGCTCCCCGCCCGAAATGACGACGTTTCCGCGTTGGCCGGCGGAAAACAGGACCTGATTGTCCGCCTCGCTGCCGGAGGCGGTAAAGACGAGGTCGTACCCGCCGCCGGGGGCCAGGCAGTTCAGCACGGCGCGCCTTGCCGATTCGAGCTGTTTATGCACGGCAAACCCTTCCCGGTACAGCGCCGACGGGTTGTAAAAATCGTCTTCCAGAAATGCGCGCGCCTTCTCCGTAGCCGCAGCATCCGGACGGGTCGTCGCCGCATTGTCCAAATAGATTACTTCCATTGCTTCCGGTTGAATTCCGATTCGAGAATATTTTTGTTCAGGTGGCGGATGATCGCCGAAATCATCTCCAGGCGGCATTCCAGAACCAGGATCTTTTTGCCGACGGCCGTTCCCGTGTAGATGTAAAAGAATTCTTTCCCTTCCCCGGCCTCTTCGTTCGGGGTGAGGATGTCTTCTTTGTTCTCGGGAGAGGCCTTCAGCTTCTTATAAGATTCCGAATCGTAGCGCCCGATCTTGATCATCCGGTTTTCCGAGATCGTATACAGATGCTTGCGCTTGCGCTGGTGCATGACTTTGGAAATGCGCAGATCGCCGGAAACGTACGTATAGTCGTAGCTGATATAAAAGGAATGGCGTTTTTTCAGCATCAGCACGGCGCCGACGATCATCAAAATCATCACGACGCCCCATATGACCGTCGTAATGATGATCTGCGTCATCGTAGTTTGCTCTGCATCGGTAAAAAACCAGACGATATACAGCGAAAACAACGCAAAGAGTGCAAACACAATGCACAAAGCGCCCAGCACAGTAAAGACAATGTACATGCGCTTCGCCGGCCGGTCGTCTCGCATGGAAACGCTTTCTTCGTAAAATATGTCCTGCATCGATCCTCTCCGCGGCGGTCAGAACTCGACCGTTCCTTCAAACACCTGCCTGGCGTTGCCGGTCAGCCGCACAACGCCGTCCGACCCGTAGCGGACGATCAGGTCGCCGCCGCGCACTTTCACGGTGATGTCCTCGTCGGCTTCGCAATACCCGTTGAGCACCGCGGCGATCACGCTCGCCGCCGCTCCGGTGCCGCAGGCCAGCGTTTCGCCGTTGCCGCGCTCCCAGACGCGCATTTTCAGCGTCTTGCTGTTGACCACGCGCACAAATTCGGTGTTGATGCGCTGCGGGAAATACGGCGCGTTTTCAAAGGCCGGGCCGACGCTCTGTATATCTACCGCGTCCACCTTATCGCAGAAGATAACGCAGTGCGGATTGCCCACATTGACCAGCGTTACGGCGTATTCCTGGCCGAGCACTTCGATCTTCCGCCCTACGACGGTATCGCCGTCCAGGGTCGAAGGGATGCTTGCGCCGTCGAGCACCGCTTTGCCCATATCGACGCAGACAGACCCCACTTTGCCGCCCGAAGTATACAGCGTCATTTCACGGACGCCGCTGAGCGTCTCGATCGTGATGTGCTTGTCTTTGACAAAGCCGTTGTCGAACAGGTATTTTGCCACGCAGCGAATGGAGTTGCCCGCCATGGCGCCTTCGCTGCCATCCTGGTTGAAGATGCGCATCTTTGCATCCGCCACATCCGACTTTTCGATCAGCGTGATGCCGTCGCCTCCGATGCCGAAATGCCTGTCGACAAAGTTGATCGCCAGCGATTCGGGACACGTGATCTTGCCGTCCATGTTGTCGAAGAAGATATAATCATTGCCGCAGCTCTGCATTTTGACGAATTTCAGCTTCGTCTTTTCGGTCCGCAGGCGGTTGATATCGACGAGTTCCGTATTGTTCTCGTTGAAGCGGCTCGCGATGATGTCCGCCAGGGCGTTCGCCGTATCCAGCGATGTCAGAACGGTGATGCCGAGCAGAATCGCATGGTGATGCATGCGGATATAGTCGTTGATGGAGTCCATATCCGTCTTGCCGGTATAGACGATGTAGTCGATCTTGCCCTCGTCCATCAGCTGCAGGATCTGGCCGCTCTGCGAAACGCGGTCGACGTCGGTCACGTCGATGCCGAGCGTGCGGATGGTCTCCGCCGTGCCCTTCGTCGCGTAAATATGCAGGCCGAGGTCGCTGAATTTTTTTGCCAGGCCCAGAATTTCAAATTTATCCTGGTCGTTGACGGTAAAGTACACCCCGACTTCGCGGTCCTTGCCGGGATGGCAGAGTTTGAATCCCGCCGAAACGAGGCCCTTGAACAGCGCCTCTTCGATGGTCTTGCCGATGCCGAGCACCTCGCCCGTGGACTTCATCTCCGGCCCGAGCTGCGAATTGACGTCGTTCAGTTTCTCATACGAGAATACGGGCACCTTGACCGCCACATACGGCGACGACTTGTAAAGCCCCGTCCCGAAGCCGAGTTTTTTGAGCTTTGCCCCCACGATGATCTTGGTGGCCAGTTCGACCATGGGCACGCCCGTCACCTTGGAGATATACGGGATGGTGCGCGACGCGCGGGGATTGACTTCGATGACGTACAGCTCGTTGTGGTAGACAAGGAACTGAATATTGATGAGACCCTTCGTTTTCAGCGAAAGCGCAAGCTGCGTCGAGCATTCGACGATCTTTTCAAGCATGATGTCGCTGAGGTTGTACGGCGGATAGACCGCGATGGAGTCCCCGCTGTGCACGCCCGCGCGCTCGATGTGCTGCATGATCCCGGGGATGAGCACGTCGGTGCCGTCGCTGATGACGTCCACTTCCAGCTCCTGCCCCATCAGATACTTGTCGCAGAGCACGGGGTTTTCGATGTGCTGCGCCAGGATGACATCCATGTAACGCGAAATATCGTTGGGCGTGAAGGCGATGGTCATGTTCTGCCCGCCGATGACATACGAGGGACGCAGCAACACGGGATACCCCAGTTTTTCCGCTGCGGACAGCGCCTCTTCCTTGGTCATCACGGTCAGTCCCTTCGGGCGGCTGATGCCGAATTTTTCAAGCAGTTCGTCGAACCGCTCGCGGTCTTCCGCCATGTCCACGCTGTCGGCCGAGGTGCCGAGGATGCGGATGCCTTTCTTATCCAGGTAATTGCACAGCTTGATGGCCGTCTGACCGCCGAAGGTAATGACGACGCCGTAAGGTTTTTCTTTGTCGATGACGTTCTGCACGTCTTCGGGCGTCAGCGGCTCGAAATACAGCCTGTCCGCCGTGTCAAAGTCGGTGGAGACCGTTTCAGGGTTGTTGTTGATGATGATCACTTCATAGCCGAGCTGTTTGAGCGTCCAGACGCAGTGCACCGAAGAATAGTCGAATTCGATGCCCTGCCCGATGCGGATGGGCCCGGAACCGATGACGATGATGCGCTTTTTCCTGCTCTCGCGAATGAACGGCGATGCTTCGTCGTGCGAAGGGTCGTCATACGTCGAATAAAAATACGGCGTCGCCGCGGCAAACTCTGCCGCGCAGGTGTCCACCATCTTATAGACGGCCTTCCTGTGGTACGGAATCTTCTGTCCGGAAAGCCGCTCCAGTTCTTTATCGGGATAACCGAGGCGCTTGCCCTCTTCGTACAGGGCGCGCGTCAGCTTTTCCGTATGCAGGCGTTCTTCATACCCGACGAGGTTTTTCAGCTTGTTGAGGAACCAGCGGTCGATCTTGGTCAGTTCGAAAATTTCGTCCACGGAAATGCCCGCTTTCAGGGCCGCAAAGACGGTAAACAGGCGCTCGTCCGACAGCTTTTTCAGCTCTTCGTGCAGATCTTTCCCCGCGTATTTGTCAAGGTTGAGGGAGGAAAGCGAGATCTCCGCGCCGCGCACCGCCTTCATGATCGCCATTTCGAAGGAGGTGCCGATGGCCATCACTTCGCCCGTCGCCTTCATGCGCGTGCCGAGTTCGCGTTTGGCATAGAGGAACTTGTCGAACGGCCATTTCGGAAGCTTGACGACGACGTAGTCGATGGCCGGCTCGAAGCAGGCATACGTCTCGCCGGTGACGTCGTTCCGGATCTCGTCGAGGGTATAGCCGAGGGCGATCTTCGTCGATACCTTGGCGATGGGATAGCCCGTCGCCTTGGACGCAAGCGCCGAAGAACGCGAGACGCGGGGGTTGACCTCGATGACCGCGTATTCGAAAGAATCGGGATTGAGCGCAAACTGGCAGTTGCACCCGCCCTCGATCTGCAGCTCGGTGATGATCTTCAGCGAAGCGCTGCGGAGCA